>CAYNXM010000087.1:0-7907 GCA_964401105.1 uncultured Lyngbya sp.
TCATCCAGTTCAAGGGTTATCTTATCGAAGCGGAAAAAAATTTAAATGTGGAAATTGCGGTAACGCCTGTGACGCGGACTTTAACGGCTCAAAAATGATTGAACTATGGGGCGCATCTGTAACCGCGCCTGGAGGCTCGAATTGTCTTAGTTGTGAACTCAGCTACGACTCTTCAGGGCTACTGAAAGCCCGCACCATAGCGTAGCAACGTGATCGCGAAGGTGTTACATTCATTCTGTCAATATCTCGCTTCGGCTTATTCTTTTCTGACCAAATCGCAGCAATTACCCTATTCAATCAGAGCCAATGAGTGCAATAATAGTTGAATGAATTAATCAGTTCCTGCTATAACTATTCTACTTCGCCCGATATGCTGAATCTGTCTTTAACCTCTACCACGATTATCACCCTCGCTCTCTATGTGGTGTTAGCTGGAGCCTATCTGCTGGTGGTACCCGGCTTAATTTATGCTTATCTCAATAGCCGTTGGTATGTTGCCAGCTCTTTTGAACGGGCCTTTATGTATTTTATGGTATTCTTTTTCCTGCCCGGTATGATTGTATTGGCTCCCTTCCTCAACTTCCGTCCTCAACCCCGCTCAATTGAAAGCTAATGCGACGCATTGATGTAATTGGAATTGGCATTGGCATTTTTGCGGCTGGAGGAATCATTTACTTCGGGTTTGTCCAGTTGGGTTTTGATGCCACAGATGCCGGGATCTGGAGTCAGGTGATTTTGGTGGCTGGAGTTGTGGGTTGGCTGCTAACGTATCTGCTACGAGCACTGACTCAGAATATGACCTATAACCAACAACTAAAACAGTATGAGGATGCGGTGCTACAAAAACGACTTGAGGCAATGACTCCCGAAGAACTGGCTCAATTGCAAGCAGAAATTGAACAAGAAAAGCAGCAGTTACAGCTTCAAGATCGACCCCCTCAGTCTAAATAGGAATTCTCATCTGTTGAATAATCCCTTAATTTTTGAACACATTGGCTCATGATTTCTGTTTCTGATTGCTTTACTGCCCTGAAAACGGCTGACGGACAGCGCCAGTGCGCGTTGATCCCGTTTATTACCGCCGGCGATCCGGACTTGGACACAACGGCTCAAGCCTTGCAAGTACTGGATCAAAACGGTGCAGACTTAATTGAGTTAGGAGTACCTTATTCCGATCCATTGGCTGATGGCCCGGTGATTCAAGCCGCCGCTACTCGGGCTTTGCAGCGAGGGACTGATTTGGATGGGGTTTTGGAGATGTTGCAGTCGGTTTCTCCAACCTTGAAAGCGCCAGTGATTTTATTTACTTATTACAATCCAATTTTATATCGGGGAATTCAACCATTTTTACAGCAGATTTATGCAGCAGGTGCTAGAGGCTTAGTAGTGCCGGATTTGCCCCTAGAAGAGGCTCACACCCTGCTACAACCCGCTAGTGAGATGGGGATTGAGGTGACGTTGTTGGTGGCTCCGACAAGTCCTCCCGAGCGGATAGAGGCGATCGCCTCTAAGTCTCAAGGCTTTGTTTATCTGGTGAGTGTCACGGGTGTGACGGGAATGCGGACTCAAGTTCAGACTCGGGTGCAAGATTTACTGCAACAAATGCGCCAAATGACCGATCAACCCATTGGGGTGGGATTTGGGATTTCTCAACAGTCGCAAGCTCGTCAAGTGAAGCAATGGGGCGCTGATGCTGTGATTGTTGGCAGTGCAGTGGTAAAACGGCTAGCTGAAGGAACACCTGAAGAAGGCTTAGATGCGATCGCGAAGTTTTGTTCTCAACTCAAAGCCGCAATTCAATGAGCTGCAAGGGATTGAAGCTATACTAAAAATTAATTCGATCATTAAATGAATCAAAACTTATATTATCTGTTATAATGGTTTCAGAAAATTAACTAAAGTTTGAGTTAAAACTTGGCTGAAGTGAGAAACCTATGTTTTAATAAAAATAATGTGCATTATAATGCGATCGAGCTGAGTTAACTCTAACTATCTGCTGCATGATCTACTGCGTTGTCAGTTGTCACTGATGGTAACGATTTAATTCAAACATCTAGATAAAAGATGCACCCAGATTGATAAAAGTAGATGACCCTGTTTTTGAAACCCTCTAATCAACAAGCTAAATCAATTAAATTGACCTATTCAAAGGTTCAAGTCTTGTCCCTTTAAGAAGCAGGAAAGCTGGAAGGGTTGTGCTCCCATAAACACATAACTTCCAGCTCCTTGAAACCCTCGTAATGTGCCTTTCTGTTTTGATTATTACAGCCAGGAATGGGGATTGCAAGAGGTCTTTTGCAATTACCCACTTTTTTGCCTATTTTTAGCTCAGGCTGCCCTAGAATCTGCCCGTAGTTCCTAGACAAGATTCAGTGAAACTTGCTTCAGGAGCGGGTTTCTGCTGGATACGAATGTATGGTTGCTTGACAACAGAGTGGGTACAGAGTGGGTTACGATTCCCTGCTACCCTTAAACTGACATAACACGGTACAAACCGTATTAACGTTCCGTTCCTGCTTCTGTCCGGATCACCGGGATTTCATAGGGTGTCGGCACTTCCTACTCCACAGGCAATCACCGAGTAGCCCTCGGCAAGATGTTTTAAGTTGAGGCTGGCGTTCAAATCGCGATCTCGTACTCGATCGCAAGCTTCACAATCAAAAGTCCTTTCTTTGAGCGGCATTTCTTGAATATGCCCACAGTTTGAACAGGTTTTAGTACTAGGATAAAATCTATCTGCAAAAACCAATTCTGAACCGTACCAATCGGCTTTATATTCGATTTGACGGCGAATTTCATACAAGGCAGAATCAGCAACAGCAGCCGCTAACTTCTGGTTCTTCATCATCCCAGAAACATTCAAATCCTCTACACAGATGACTGCGTGGTTTTTGCAAAGCACTGATGTGAGCTTATGGATTGCATCAGTGCTAATGTTAGCAACTCTTTGGTGCGCCCTAGCTAGCTTCAGTTGAGCTTTCTGTCTGTTTTTCGATCCCATCTGCCTTCGAGAGAATTCTCGTTGAAGTCTTGCTAATTTCTTGTGAGCTTTTTTGTAGGCTCTGGGATTAGGAAATACAGTACCATCTGAACAGGTGGCTAAAACTTTCACCCCGAGATCAACACCGAGATAGTCTCTGTTTTTGACATCTCTGTCAGGTTCAAATTCGTAGGATACTGAAATATACCAAGAATTAGCCACTCGACTGATTGTCAACCGCTTCGTCTGGATTTCAGGTATTGGTTCATAAGTACTTACCCACCCAATAAACGGCAATTTCAAACGAGTTCCATTCAACTCCATGACCCGACCACAATTATCTAGGGTGAAGCTATCATGTCTGCCCTTCTTTTTGAATTTAGGACGTTTAGCCAAGCCTTTAAAAAAGCGACTGAAAGCTTCTCCTAAATGTAGGAAGGCAAACTGATAAACCCTAGATGACAAGGTTTTCATCCAGGGATATTGAGGCTTGACATGAAGTGTGTAGAACTTTTTCAGTTTGTTTGCAGATGGCTTTAACCCGGCTTGATCAGCTCTGTGCCAGAGATTTAAAGCCCAATTCCAAACCCATCTAGAATACCCGGCGTGCTGCGCCATTAAGGTCTTTTGTTTGTTATTGAGTTTTAACTGGGTCTTGAAGGCTCGCTGCATAGTTCTGACATTAACCCCTAACAGATCAGCCGAGAAAGCTGGCACATGAGATATTGGGTTACCCAATTGATCTAGACGACCACTTAGACCTAATAGTACAGCGTTATACTGCAAACTTTCAACTAGATAGCTACTCTCAGGTAGACGAAAACTCAGATCTTACTGGTTGATATGACAGCTATAGAGATAGCTGTTCACTTCAAAATGTCCTTTTTCCGTTAGCCTGATACCCCTGGATAAAACCATTTATAGCAAACCCGTTTTAAATCTTCAGCTTCAATCACTTTACAAATTAATTTTATTGTAGAGATATTAATATCCTGATACAGCTCATTCTCCGCGAATAATTCCTTTAGCTTATTCAAAAAAGTCTCAATCTTGCTATTTCGTTTGGACAGAGTCCCAATCGATTCAAGATCCGCGATTTAGGATATTAGCGACCCAGATGTTGATGCTGAAATAGTAGTGGCTAATAATAGTCGCCTATACACAGCACCTCATCAATATTCTCCCGAATTGAATAGGGAGTAAAACAACAGGATTTTATAGAGAAAGTGTGATGGAGTTTCTAGAAATAGATTGGACTGACTTGTTCTCAGATCAGCAACAGCAGCAGAATAATATTCTTTTATCGAGTGGTTCATCCGGTAGTGATTCTATCCTAGGAAGTCCAAATGATGACACATTAATGGGTCTTTTCGGTGATGATACTATCCATGCATTATCAGGAGATGATTGGTTAAATGGAGATGAAGGTAATGACTGGCTCAATGGTAATTTAGGTCGAGATACTGTCTCGGGTGGTACCGGAAAAGATACACTGTATGGCGGAAAAAACAGCGATTTATTATTGGGAAATCAAGCAGCCGATTGGCTCAGTGGTAACCGTGAATCAGATACTATTTATGGCGGAGATGGTGATGATTTGATTTATGGTGGAAAAGACAACGATCTCATGTTCGGCAATTCGGGAAAAGATACCCTCTCTGGAGACAGAGGAAGCGATACCCTCAGTGGCGGTTTAGGACTAGATATATTTGTTTTAAGTGCGTCTATAGATAGTGTAGCTTCTGCTGAGACTGACTTGATTACTGATTTTCAGCCCGGTGAAGACTTAATTGATTTTAATGATGATTTAACCCCTTCTGTCGTGATTTTAGAATATACAGATTCCGGTGATGTTGCAATCCAAATTGAGGCAACTGGGGAAACTTTAGCAGTTGTTCAAGATGTTGATACTGATGAATTTGACAGCAGTAGTTTTGTAGAGGGAACAAACATATCATTCCGGGTATTAAGCAATCAAACCAGTGATGATGTCACGCTCACGCCTTCCTATCCCGGCTATTTGCTGCAATATGAACTTGGAGAAAACCTCAGTTATGACTCTAACGTAGAATTATGGCAACAACAGATGCAAGATTTAGGATTTGAGATAGTCGTTGATGGTTTTTACGGTTCTCAAAGTGCAGCAGTAGCACGTCAATTCCAGCAAGCAACGGATCTAAATGTAGATGGTATTGTTGGGCTAGAAACTTGGGAAATATCTTTTGAGGTCACCGCCGAAGATATCGATATAGATCTCAATAATGGAGGAAATACCCCCTACGATATTGCCACCATTATTAATTCTGCCGCTGTTGACTCTAGTATCCGAATTTACGCTGAAGAATCTATTCCTATTATTTTAGAGAAAGTAGAAGAATTGGGTGTGAGCGATCCGGCACAAGTTGCCTACATTCTAGCAACAGCCGATCATGAATCTCTTCTGGGAAAATATATGGAAGAGCTAGCCAGTGGTGCAGCCTATGAAGGGCGAACAGACTTAGGCAATATTCAGCCCGGTGATGGGGTACGATTCAAAGGTAGAGGGTATGTTCAAATTACAGGACGCATCAATTATACTGACTGGTCAGACAGACTAAACCTCGATCTTGTTGGTAATTTCGATTTAGTAACCGATCCTGATATTGCGGCTACAATTTTAGTTCAAGGAATGCTTGAAGGAACTTTCACAGGCAGAAAATTGAGCGACTATATTAATCCCTCTCAGATAGACTTTATCAATGCCAGAAGAATTGTCAACGGCACTGATCGAGCGACAAAAATTGCTCAAGATGCTGAAAGATACTACGAGGTTTTAATCAGTTAATAGCGCTGCGCGCTATAACTATTCTAAATGCTTCAATCCTAATTCAGGGTTGCGATACGGCGGTAAGCCACACAGGCGATCGCCTGTATTTCTCCTAACTGATGACACGCCCTAGTGTCAACACCATTAATTATTATTTGATTCTCTATGAGGGTGAGTTCACCTCACCCTTTTTGATTAAGTACCTTGAATCTAGAGTCTAAACTTCTGTTTTATAGCCATTTTGAGGATAGCACACAGGTGTTTTACCCTTGACTTCCGGCTTCAACATTAAGTCGGGCTGAATGAAAACAGGCAATGTTTGCTTTGTCACAGGTACTTGATTGATATAAACCTGCGAATCGATTGTGATAGGAACATTCAATTTAATCGGAATTGTAAATTCACATTCACAGTAGCTTTGATGATTTTCCGTAGAATTCATGGTTGTTTTCTTCCTAAATAGAGTTGAAGTAAAGGCTAAAATTTTATTCCTGGCTTGAGAAATAATTTATAAAACCCTTATACTATTGAATCTAGCTTTTGTTATTAAAATAATGACAGTCGTTTTTTTGAGGGAAACTCAAATAAGTGTTGCTTAAATCAACTACTAATTTGGTCTAAGGTTGATTTATAGTTGCATTTATTGTGATCTGAGAAAATATGATTGTGGTTCCAGTTGCAATTCATCCTGCCTAAGAAATCATCATGATGGCTACAACCCTTAAATTCTAAGAATTTTAAGCTTCTAATTATGAAAAGTTACCGTTGGCGGCGCACTTTAACCTTTTTATCACTTTGCTGTTTGCTAATCCAACTTAAGAATTTCTGCATTTTCGGTTCAGTTTTCAGCTTTTCTACGGTATTAAGATGAGTCGCCAAATGTTTGTTATCAAATAAAGCATGAATTTGACGATGGCAGGCCGAACAAATTTCAATTGTTGGACTCGGTTTAGCTTTTTTGCGTTTAGTAGCTTGTCGGGGAATCAGATGATGAAGTGTTAATCGATCCATTTCCCGTTGGCAGAGTTGGCATTCCATGTATTGGTGAGTATCAAGATCAATACTTCTATTTTGGCTCAAATTTGTTATTCCTGTAGAATAATTAATAGCTAAAATTAAACTACCTGAGTCGTAACATAATATTCTCCTGTTAAATCCTGATTAAAAATATCCTGAATTTCAAAATATTCTCCAACATTACTATTACTATTAGGCTGTAAAAACCCTCGATCACTTTCAAATAAATCCGTCAGTAATTCAACGGCATAGCCATGTAAATCAGCCGCTTTAATTAAATCAAATGGGTCAGGTATACCAATTAATGTTTCTTCCCAATTTATATAATAATCGGCATTACCTAGGGGAAATTCATAACCCAATAACTTTGTTGTATGAAATGCAACAACATAATCTGCATCAGAACTATCTAAACGATTATTCAAATTATTCAGTGGGCTACCTTCATTATCAAAATCATTATGAAAATCACTCCCCGCCGGATCTAATCCAATAATCAGATCAATTGATTCGCCTGTTAATAAGTCATACTTCTCACCTGCATTTCCGACTAAATGACCTCCTAAACTATGACCAATTAAAGTAGTATTACTGGGATTTATATTCAAACTGGTTAATACATCAGCCAAGTTATCACCCTGAGTTGTCACTTTGTTTGCAACTGGAATATAATTTAAACCGCCATCCGCTTCATCCGACCAATCCCATGTAATGATATTAACTAAATTATCATAATAATTGGATATACTTTCAGCTAAAAATGTAAAATCACCGCCAATTTCCGAGTTAAAACCATGAGTGATAACAAAGGTTTCAAAAGTGGGATTAAAATTATCAATAGAGCCTTCTACATTTTGTCCATTTTCATAGCGTAACACATTATTTATATTACTAAATTGTAATTGACTTGGATTAATATTAACTAAAGTATCAGTCCCTTCATTACTCCCATCATCTGTATTTGTATCCTCAACAATTAAAGTTCCGTTTAAATGATTTATAATTTGAAAATCTTCTTGATTTCCATTATAAATAACAACATCATTGCCACCGCCACCCTCGATGTAATCATTGCCACTGCCACCCTCAAGATAATCATCACCC
>CAYNXM010000088.1:0-2679 GCA_964401105.1 uncultured Lyngbya sp.
TCATCCAGTTCAAGGGTTATCTTATCGAAGCGGAAAAAAATTTAAATGTGGAAATTGCGGTAACGCCTGTGACGCGGACTTTAACGGCTCAAAAATGATTGAACTATGGGGCGCATCTGTAACCGCGCCTGGAGGCTCGAAGATTCTTAGTTGTGAACTCAGC
This sequence comes from uncultured Lyngbya sp., assembly GCA_964401105.1. Classification (GTDB taxonomy): domain Bacteria; phylum Cyanobacteriota; class Cyanobacteriia; order Cyanobacteriales; family Microcoleaceae; genus JAAURB01. The sequence continues at coordinate 164 of CAYNXM010000088.1, forward strand.
TACGACTCTTCAGGGCTACTGAAAGCCCGCACCATAGCGTAGCAACGTGATCGCGAAGGTGTTACAACCCCGTAAAATGTCCGATAGAACCGGATCTGATGGACAGTCTCAAGATCCAAACAGTTTATTTTTTATATCATCTATGGCGCTACACGAATAGGTGATTGAGATCTTTATAGTTGTCTGTGGGCGCAATAGTTCTCTGTGGGCGCAATAGTTCTATCAGCGCAATAGTTCTACGAGCGCAACAGTTCTACGAGCGCAATAGTTAAATCTACTCAATAGTTCTACGGGCGCAATAGTTAAATCTACTCAATAGTTCTATCAGCGCAATAGTTCTATGGGCGCAATAGTTAAATCTACTCAATAGTTCTATCAGCGCAATAGTTAAATCTACTCAACAGTTCTACGAGCGCAATAGTTAGATGTACTCAATAGTTCTACGGGCGCAATAGTTCTATGGGCGCAATAGTTAAATCTACTCAACAGTTCTACGAGCGCAATAGTTCTACGGGCGCAATAGTTCTACGGGCGCAATAGTTCTACGGGCGCAATAGTTAAATCTACTCAACAGTTCTACGAGCGCAATAGTTAGATGTACTCAATAGTTCTCTGTGGGCGCAATAGTTCTACGAGCGCAATAGTTCTACGGGCGCAATAGTTCTACGGGCGCAATAGTTCTATCAGCGCAATAGTTATAGCATTATGCTAAATGGTGTTTGACATCTTAACTATTCCCGTTCGCGATCGCTACTGCTGTATTCCATAAAAAGATAATCCGAGATCTCCGCGCCACTTGCCTTGTACTGCTATACAATCAACTTAAGAAGTGCCTCGTTGAGTCCTTGATTGTTGTCGCATCAACAGAAAACCCGCCACTAACCAAAATAGTAATAATCCCCCTGTAATTAACAAGGTAGACACCAGTCCTAAACGGGCAATCAGCGCAGGTGCAGCCGCCGTAAACAAGCCACCACCCACAATCGGTTCAAAAAAGAGCTGTTTGTAAGCAAAGCTCTCAAACGCGCCAGAACGGTTCCCTGGATCAACCATTCGTAACAGTAAAATACCGGTTGCTGTCACCCCCATCGATTGCCCCATATCGCCGATGCCTTTCTCAAACCAATGGTCGGGAAAAATGCGAGGTGCATAGTAAAGGAAGAATAGAACATTCCAAGTAATCCCCACAATACTGAGAATAATAAAACTGCCGAGGTTATTACCAATTACTTGCAAAGAAATCGAAGCTAAAGCCGTAACAACGACCACATCTAAGGCAGCCCCTGCAATACTTTTCATTAGATCTGGAATAATCAATACATCTAAATCTAGACGTTCCATAATCAATTGCAGGATAATTCCCCCGACTAATGCCATGGGGAATAAAGGCACATAACTCATGACTTCAAATCCCGTTTGTCCCCAAGTGAGCGCTTCAATTAACACTAATGCCCGTTGAATTAACCAGCCAAAAATAACCGCAATTCCCACAAAACCAAAGTTAACCGATAAGGGATCAATCAGCAAGCCTTGGGTTAAGTGGGCGCGGCGTTCTTGTCGGCGCGGGGTTTCTTGACGATGGGTCAATTCTGGAACATCTCCGGGGTCAACAGCACTGCCTTGAACGGTTTGAATATAACCTTTTTTCCGCCCCCAATTGGCTAAAGCTGTACCAGCGATAATCCCTGAAACAATCCCAACTGTTGCTAATCCTAGGGCTAAATCCGGGCCGTCTGGGAAGCCCAACTCAACAAAAGTATCTGCCATCCCGCCGGCTGTGCCATGACCGCCTTCAAAGCCAATTTCAATTAATGCCCCAGAAATGGGATTTGCGCCAAATAGAGGAATTAAAATCAGTAAAGTCACGATAATTCCGACTACATATTGTCCCCAAGCTAGGGTTTGACCAAACACCACTTGAGGGGCGGCTTTGCGCCAAATACTGCGAGGACTGGGAATGGTTTCCCCTAAGAATAGGGCGGCGAAGACAATATTAATGAAAATGCCGGGAGACTGAGACCAAACGGTGCGAATGGGTTCAGCAAATAACCCCCCAGACAATAAAGTGTCCTCCCCTGCCACTGCTTGGACAATCGCCCCTAAAACTTGTGGGCCAAGCAACAGGGCTAATGCCCCAGCTACAATGGATTCGGGTAGGTAAAGTTGCTGAATCCAACGAATTTTGTGTTTGAGGTATCGCCCCGCTAGCACCAGCAGGGCAATCCAAATGAATGCAAAGAATACATCTTTTAGAGTAAACATAGACAAAATCCCTGGTTAGGTGGCATCAGCTTACCAGGAGTACGGCCAGATATATGTATTGTAGGCGGCAGCTTAATAAAACCTAACTATCATCCATCAGAACTGAGGTGAGTTGTAAATAACCCAACGCCAACGGCAGATGCTTATGGCGTGGGCTTTATCCCTAACCTAAGTGTCTGGAAACAACGTGAGTTGTCCCTCTAATTGACAGGCATAGACTGAGATTCCAGGCTGATTTACAACAGCCCCTAGTT
>CAYNXM010000089.1:0-41452 GCA_964401105.1 uncultured Lyngbya sp.
GAATCTCTACAAACCCATTCGATTTTAGGGGCTGGAAGCTGGAATAATGTGCTGTTTTTCAGTTCTAGGTATTGGGAGCTAAGATTATGCTATTGCCGTCAATTTAAAGTGTTGTCGGTTTCTGTTGCGAAATTGATCCAAATGTCAAGTACTGTTGGCTTTAGTCATGCGATCGCTGTTGATTTAAACTGCTGGAACTTCAGTTTAACGATTGCTGTTGATTTAAACTGCTGGAACTTCAGTTTGGCGATCGCGCTTTGGGTCAAGTGCTGGAAATTGAAATTACGCGATCGCAGTCTAAGGTTTAACGTTAAAGCACTCAATTTTTTCTGTGGGGTATCTTTTTAAAGGAAACGGGTTAGCCAATCTAATCATATTTTAGCGGATGTTCGGCAGATCATTATAAAATTTTACAGCAACAATAATAATCCTATTCAGCCGGAGTTTTCCTATCAACAAACTGAATAATCCGCTCGAGTAATCCTGTATCAGTCAACTCCCCCACCATCAATCCACGGGATAAGATCTCACCATTATCACGTTGCAATCGCCATCGAAGTCGAAATACATGATGGTGCGTATCAATCGATCCTTCAGGCTCTAAGCGATGATCGAAACGTTCTCGAAATTGCTCAATTAAAGCTTGCATTTCATCGATTCCTTGAATCGGTTCGGCAGCATGGGGATCAATATAAATCCCATTATTTGTCATACAGCTTAACAACAAACTTTTCCGTTGATCGGCAGTTTTTGCATTCCACGCCGCGAAATAATCTTCAATCGGTTTCATTACCTGATTCGATGCATCTAATTAAAATAGCGTACAGATCGCGATTCTCACCCATATTACCATCGCGATCCTCAGGGGAGACGCTCACTACAGAACGCCTCAAATCAGCTTATCCTAAAGTTAAAGCTAAATCCGTTGTGGGAGTCACAAAAACAGCGGCTTGAACGTCTGTAACTTGGGCATTTTGTACTAAACCCAAAATATCACCCGTCCCATTTTGGATGACGACGTTACTACCATCGGCGACAAATTGAATCGCTGCGATCTCAAGATCTCCAATAATACCAATGCGATCGCTTTCGGCACTGTTAAAGTCTAAAATTTGATCGGCCAGTGTCACATCTTGCACCCCAACAGATTCATCGACTCGCAGTAAAAAGGTGTCTGTTGCGCCACCCCCAGTCAGTAGATCGGTTCCCAAATCCCCGATCAGCACATCATTACCCTCTTCTCCATTCAGGTTATCATTGCCTTGACCGCCCCGAATCCAATCATTACCTGCACCCCCCATTACTTGGTCGTTACCCTGATTTCCATGGAGTAAATCATCTCCATCGCCGCCGTTAATCACATCATCATCCCCATCGCCGCGAATAATATCATTACCCCCAGCTCCAGAAATCGTATCATTACCTGCATTACCAATGATAAAATCTTTTTCAGATGAACCCGTGACTTGATCGTTACCAGCCCCCAAGAAAATCCCCCCCGGAAATTGCAACGCCAAATCGGTTGAAATCACTACGGTATTGTCGCTATCAAAATCTTCAACAGTGAGAAAAGCCACAGGTAAACTGGCTAAATTAACAGCATTGACGGTTTGATTGAGTGATACTGTATCAGTCACAATCACCGAATTTCGCCCCGGAATAATCCCATCCACCACTTCTGCATCTAAAATGCGATCGCCTTGTTGAATTTGATCGATGACATCTAAGCCTTGGGTAACAGACCCAAAAACGGCAAAGTTTCCATCTAAAAAGTCGTTATCGACAAGATTAAAGTAAAATTGGGAGGAGGCAGAATCAGGAGTATTCGCCCGCGCCATGGCAATCGTGCCACGAGTATTTTGCAGCAATGGCTCTACTGTGATCCCGGCATCCTCGAAGGTTTGACTGTAAATGGGTTCGGCAGCCCCGACAGGTGTAATTTCTAGGGGAATTGTGCGTCTTTCTCCGGTGGCTGGATCGATAAATCCCCCTGTGCCGAGAGACTCTTCGGGAAAGTTGGGATCTTGACTTTGAGGATCGCCCCCTTGTACCACAAAGGGTTGGGGATCTCGAACCACCCGATGAAATGAAACCCCATCATAAACTTCTCGTTCGACTAAGTCTACAAAATTTCCGGCTGTAATCGGGGCATTTTCACCATCAACAAAAACTTCAATAATCCTGCCATCAACCACTAAAATAACAGTTGCTAAACCCAACAGTTGGGGTAAATTCTCCATCGTTTAAAACCCGCTGCAATTAAATGAGTAAATTGGTAAACTTTGACTTTGTCAATCAGAGCAAAGCTAAATTAATCCCTGTCAATTATAACCGTTCAAGCAATTAGACTTAAACCCGGAAGTGTTGTTCCCAAAATTGTGTAAACTGAGGTTTGAGTTACTGATTTTAATTTGCTAATGATGTCCCGTCGCGCCTTGATTCGTTTATTATTGATTGCTTGTATTGCTCTATTTAACGTGAGTTTGACTGCTCCTGCTTTCGCCTTGGGCGGGAAACTGCCGCCGTTAAATCAACCGGCCCCCGAATTTACCTTACCCACGAATACAGGAGATGGAGAAATTTCCCTCAGCGATTATCAGGGAGAATGGGTTGTGGTTTATTTTTATCCTAAAGATTTTACCTCGGGTTGTACTCTAGAAGCTCGCCGATTTCAACAGGATTTACCGGAATATATGGCTCGCAATACTCAAATTTTAGGCATCAGTGCTGATGATGTCAATTCCCATGCAGAATTTTGTGATGCAGAGGGATTAAAGTTTCCGTTACTGGCTGATACAGATGGCAGCGTTAGTAAAAGTTATGGTTCTTGGTTAAAACCTTATTCTATGCGCCATACTTTTATTATTGATCCCAATGGTATTTTACGGGCTACATTTTTAGGCGTTCGACCCATTATTCATAGTAATGAAGTGTTAGCACGTTTAGATGAATTACAGTCTACTAATTCTTGATTTTAGGGCTGGATAACTTTAGGATAGAATGGTTATATTCAGAGGTATTCTATTGCTAGAATACCCCCCTTTGTCCCCCTTATGTAATATAAAATCCGGTTGAATACTCAATACATCTGTGGGTCCTGACGTAGCATGCTAGTCTCTACGGTAGTTTCATGGAACGTCTGTATGGGATCAAAAAAACTATATCATGCTTGATTAGACTTTGATGATGATTAATTATCCGGACTTGATATAGCGCTACGTTCTATAGTTAGGACATTTTCCTATTTCCTATTTCCTATTTCCTATTGCAAGAGTGCAAGAGTGCCTTTAAAGACAATTTTGATGTCAAACACCAAACTTTGTACTGCTATATAAGGGGGGAAATTGTTTTTCTATGTCTAAATTCATCAACAGATTTCTGTCGTCCTCCTCTGTGTTTTGATGTCAGGGGGAAAATTGTTTTTCTATCTCTCCCCCTTGTTTAAGGGGGGATAAAGGGGGGTTGGGACTAAGAATAAGCGTAATAGTGACTGGGTTGCTTATCGCCATTGGCAACCATTCCAAGTACTGGAACCCCAGCCATTTGAATTTCACGCCATGCAAATTCTACAGCCTGACGCTCTGTTTTTTCTACACCCACAACCATCATTAAACCATTTGTATGAGCGGCTAATAAGTTGGCATCCGCTAACCCAATTAAGGGGGGTGTATCATAGAGAACTAAGTCAAAGTTTTGCTCAAATTCTGCCATTAATTTCTTCATTTTTTTAGAAGATAATAACCGGGTGGGGTCAGGGGGAATTGCTCCAGCCGTCAACACAAATAAGTTGTCATCAAAGGGAGACACTAATATGGTTTCATAGATATCTAAATCCTCTTGAGTTAAGGCTTGAGTTAATCCGGTTTGGTTGGGTAATCCTGTCATTTTATGTAGTTTAGGATTCCGTAAATCTGCATCAATTAATAAGACTCGTTGTCCCATCGCTGCTGCCCCTTTTGCCAGGTTAAACGCGACTGTAGATTTGCCATCAGCAGGGGTGGCTGAACTGACCACACAAGAGCGTACAGGAGAGTCGGGGTTCAACAGTTGCAAATTGGTATTGAGGGAACGAAACGCCTCTTCAAAGGGCGTACAAGGGGCTGTACGGTCTTTTACCAATGCCAAAGCAGGGGCAGAGGCTGGTAAAGGTAATAGCAACGCCTCATCGCTAGCGGGGATTATTCCTAATAAAGGAACAGGTATCTCTGAGGTGACTTCGCGGCTATTATGGAAGACGTTATTTAAACGTTCAGCCACTTGAGCGGCTCCGACCCCAAGGGCTAGTCCAGCGAGTCCACCTAAGGCTAAATTCAGGGGCATATTGGGAGAAAATGCAATTAATTCTCCTTGTTTATTGCGGGGAATCATCGGTTCTGCAATCAGTTGCCAAGGTTGGAATTCGGGTGGTTTTTCAAATTGCAAAGATTCCTGTTGTTCGGTGAGTTGTTGCAGTCGAGTTTTAGTTTCTTTGAGTTCTTGTTGCAGGGTATTAAATTGACTAGCAATAGCGGGAAAGGCTTGAACTTGTGGGGTAAAATTTTGAACGGCTGTGGCTAACACTTGGTTACGCACTTCTAACATTTGAATGGTGTTAGCTGAGGTGACTAATTGTCGGATTAAATCCAAGCGTACGGAGTCTTGATAATTTAAAATTTCAGGTGCAATAGCAGCTAAATCTTGACCGACAATTTGTTCGGCTTCTTCTGTTAATAAGGGTAAAATTAGATTGCGTTGATCTAATAAGACTTGGATTTGAGGGGCTTGTGGTTTAAATCGAGACGATTCTAAAGCAATCTTAGTTTCAACCTCTAACAGCTTTTCAAGTAAGGATTGATAGCGTGGGGATTGACTTAAGGCTGATGCTTTTAAAGCCTGTTCTGGCGTCAATCCAAGCTGTTGTTGCAGGGCTTGGTATTGAGATTGTTCTTGACGAAGTTGAGCTTCATTACCTAATTTTTCTGTTTGAAGTTGATTCAAACGAGCGACTAATTGTTGATTTTTGGTTTCGGGGTTAATAAAAGTATGCTGTTGCTGTAAATTCAACAGTTGTTGTTGAGTCGTTTTAATCTTATCATTGAGGGGTGGCAGTTGGGCATTAATCCATTGCCGTTTTTCTGCAATTGTATCGGGTTGTTTTTGTTGTAAATTATAGTTGAGATAGCCTTGGGCAATTTCATCTAAAATAAATTGAATCTTTTGGGGTTCTGTATCCCGATATTCAACTTCAATGATTTTAGTACCATCAATCGGTTGAATGGTGAGTTGATTGGGTTCAAACTGAGTTTGTCCTGTGGTTTGATTGAATAAAGAACTATAAGTGACTTCGGGATAACGGGCTTGAATTTTCTCAATGATCGGTGAAAGTAGTTTGGGACTTTGTAATAGCTTGACTTGAGAAGCGTAATTCAGTTCATTCTCATAATTTGCTACAGAGTTGAGAGAATCTGTATTTAAGTTTTTATCGGTCTCAATAAATAGTTGAAAAGAACCTTTGTACTTAGGTGTTTGATAGTTTGTCCAGAGATAAGCTCCGGTTACAGTAATTGTTATTGCTCCGAATACTAGCAAAAATCTACGATTAATTGCTTTAAAAAATCGGCTAGTTTTTGAAGGTTTGCCTGCTGATATATTGGGATCGGAATGATAAATAACGGTTGAATTTAAGGGAGTTGTAGGAGAGACTGGAATCTGCTTTCCGTCAGAGTTGAGTACTGATAGCTGAGAAAATTTTCCTGTTTTCATTTTAGGCGTTGCTGAGTCAAAAATAATGTGTTGGTTAGGCGGAGATGAGAGGAAATTAGGTTATCTTCAAACAAGAAATAACGCTTTAATCAAAAATATCCAAAAAGCGTAAAACACCGAACACTCCATTTAGGGGATTAATTGCCCCAAGGACACTACCCAGTCCATCTCGGAATGCGGCCCCGCCAGAACGTCCGACAATAATCACATCATTGTGGCGTAGGGTGGGGTTATTTTCTGGGCTGACTTCTTCAGAGAAGTTGACAGCAATGACTTGACGTGAGATGCTCCCATTAGGGTGTAATCGAATCAGTTCAACCTCGTCTTTGTCCGCGCGACCTTCATTCATGCCGCCAGCGGCGAGTAAGGCTTGGTTGAGTGAAGTATTGGGCGGTAAGTTTACCTGTCCTGGGGTGAGGACTTCCCCAATAACACTAATAGTCATATTATCAGGGGAAAAGCTGGCGATCGCTACTTCTTCGGAGGAATTTGCCTCAGTATTGTTAGCAGTTGGAATCACAATCGTATCCCCAGACTGCAACATCACATCTTGGCTGACATCCCCTTCTTGCAATAATGCCCAAAGGTTAACAGAAATCACCTGTTCAGTCCCCGTCCGACTAATACGGCGGACTTTAATATCTCGGATATTAGCCTGGGCAGTAATACCTCCGGCAGCTTTCAAGGCTTTCGTTACCGTAAATACCCCTGTAGACTCCGGTAACGCGCCGCTAATAGCATCTTCGCTACTCTCGGGTAAAGGAACCGCTTCGGCTTCTAACACATGAGTCCCCGGCCGGTTTACTTCCCCAATCACAGCAACATTTATCGGTTGACGGGTACTACTAGCAAAATTAGCCGCAGCCAATTGAGGGGCCTCCATGCGGTCGAGTTCAGTTACAGTGGGAACATAAACTGTATCCCCATCCCGCAGGGGAATATCTTGTTGCAAGTCACCACTTTGCAATAATTCCCATAAATTAATATCCAGAACTTGTTCTGTTCCCCCGGCTTGTGAACGGCGAATTTTCACTTGTCGCACATCCGCTAAAGCTGTTACACCCCCCGCCATTTGGATAACACGGGTTAATGTCGGTGGCTTTAAAGAAGCGGGTGTCATCCCCATATTTGCGCTTGTATTCGGAGTGGCCGAGGCCGCTAAAGTATAAGCCCCTGGTCGTTTGACTTCCCCCGCCACCGCAATTTGTAGGGGACGGGCCGACAGTAAAGTCAGAGTCAACAACGGCCGTTGGAGATACTCCCCGTACTTTTCGGTTAAACTATCACTCACCTGTTTTAGAGTCATACCCCGTACCGCAACACTACCAATTAGGGGTAAATTTAACGACCCATCCACCGAAACTTGATGCTGTCCCTGTTCACCGCTATATTCAGGCACATTAAAAATATCAATTTGTAAGCGATCGCCCACGCCCAAGATATAATCGTTAGGATTATTAGAAACTGGAGTAGGCTGGGGCCTCGCCGTCGGTGGGGCGGGTACTGGGATAGTCACCGCTTCAGGAGGAGGAGGTAAAAGCTGTGCTTTCGCTGCTTCTACTCCCATCAGCCAAACGATTGGTGCGGATAATAATAACAATAAATCTTTCAACTTCACTGGCTTCAATTTCAACGCATTCTTATGGGTTGCCCTTCAACTTATTCTTAGTCTGCCCTGTTTTATCAAAACTTTTACTCCTCACTACAGTTATATCCGACTTTTCTATGTAATTTCAGCAAAAATGGAGCAACTGCGGGCTAGATGTTTGAGTGGTGGGTGGTACAAAAACCTTAATTGTCAGTAAATTTCCGGGGTTGGGGGGAATGTTAACCGCAGCCGGAGTGTCTGTAACGGGCGGCAATGAACTAGCTGCCTTTCAAACCGGAATATGGAGGGCATTTTTACAAGAATTGCAACAGCATCAACCCCAAGGTTTAAACTAGGGTTGGGTCAGCTTTTTTGCATTTAACCCCCGTTTAGAGGCTGAAATTTTTGCCGACTGGGCAGGGTGTAACAACCCTACCTGCATTGGATATCTGGATATATTGCCCTATTCGTATCAGTAGACCATCATCAAGCTGTTGGAGTGCGATTTGCCCACTTTACCGTTTTTACTGAAATTATCGTAGATGCAACGGAATTGGGAGATTTACTCGCCCTAGCGGTAGTTCCTTATGGTGGGGGTTGGGAATTAAAATCCCAATGGCAAGAGCCGAGTCCCCCAGTTAATACTGATTATGCGTCAAAATTGTCGCTAGTGCAAGCCCCTACTTGGGTAATTTTACTGAAATTCTATAGGAAAATGTTTGGCGATCGCGCCAACTTTCCGAAGAGAAACGATTTGGGCAACTGATATTATGATGGAATTAAGGAAAAATGCTGACCGCTCAGCCAGGAGGAAACTTCAAGGTTTTGTGGAACCTATAACCCGAAATCCTGGATTTTATCGAGGATTAAGTCTTGGAGTTTGACGGTTGATTTTCTAAAGTTTATCGTTTAAATTTTAAGCCCTAAGAATTGAGCTTTAAACTTTAAGGAGCATTGGATGATGGAGTGGGTTGCGAGTCCCACAATTCACAGTTCGTCCAACCGTGTGCTCTACGCATTTGAGCTATCCATCAATTACCACAAATTTAGAAATTTTCGAGCGACCAGCACATTAATTTCCATTTTGTATTAGTCGGGAATTTCAATCATTGTCCGAGCATTACTAATAGACAAAACTCGGTCGGCTGTTGAGTTAAACTCTTCAACAAAAGTCTGCCGCTCAGAGATATTTTCCGCAATATTAATTGGGTCGAGGAGTTCGACTCCTTCCCGTGCTAGGAAACTATCAGCAAGAGATTGATACTTCTCTGCCGAGGCGTTTTTACCTAACACTTCAATTGCGAGTTTATCGAGGCGCTCTTTAACACGAGCCTTAGCAATATCGTAGTTTTTACGAGCGCGACTGTAAGCCGACTGCATTGTGTTGAGAACACCTTCATAATAATCAATGAAGTTCTTCATTTCAATTGCTTCAGCAACAGTCATTTCTTCCCCAGCAATTGTCACCATTGTCGAAGCATTGGATAAAACAACTGCTCGCTTAATTGTACGCCGTCGGGCAATGAGTGCATCAACCCGTTGTAAAGCCGCCCGTGCCATCGAAGCGTGTTCTTGGCGAGATTTATAACCTGTCGGGACTTTGCCCACTTCTACTACTGTAATTAAAGCATTATCATCGAGAGATTTTCGGGCGGAATCGATACGCTTTTCTAACAGCGTCAACTCTGCAAGTGCATCCGTTACTGTTATTGTTGTCATATTTATTACCTCCTCAACATACTTGTAATCAATTTAATTTGCTTTTTATTACACTGCCGTTTCTCGGCTGCATAAACCCTTTGCCCTTTGATAGTTTTTGCATCTTTATTTGTAATCACTCCCTGAAGAACATCCCTTACAGAGACTTCATTGCAGCAAGGAAACGCTTTAAATGTAATCAAATACCAGATGTCGTCGATCAGGCGATATTGACGAAAATCATCTAGGATAACTACATCGGTTCGAGGTTGAGGTTTCTGGGGTTTCCAGGGTATCCTTGGACCCAAGCATAGTATTCCTGTCTCTGGATGCACGTAGAAGTCATCTCTCCAACCCCTACCTAGCGGTTGACCACATTTCCATTCCGACTTATGATAAGCAATGCCATCGATCAATTCAACGTGCCGTTCAACGTAGTCCCACACATGGTCTAAAACGTGCTGTCCTGTGACGGTATTTCTGTCTAAACGCTGGCATAGTTCACTATAAACCTGATTCCAGGGTTGCCCTACTTTTGAGCGCAGAAATCGACGCAACGGCCCCAAATGATCTGAAAGCCATTTGGTTTTTTTTCTGGACTTAATTAGATAGGGACTCAGTAGCCCGTCCTGACTGGCTTCTTGAGTAATTTTGTTTAATTCCTTTTTGAAACCTGTCAGTTTTTTCTGGCTTATTCTTGTTCCACCGCGAGGACGTTCAATTACAATTTCATTCAAACGATGTTCGCTCATACTGAGGATTTTTGAAGAATAGTTTTTGGATTAATTGTTTGCTGTTAATGAGTTGAGGTTTTATACTTACGAACATCATTGAAATCACCTCCGAAATTCAGTTTTTAAAGTTATATAAAAAGTGACAAAATTACGCGATCGCGATCGCCTTTCCAGTTGAATGGGAACTATTGTTATTTCCTCATCGGTTCAAGCCATTGTTATGAAATGGCACTCAGCCAACTGAGTTACATCCCCTGAGTAAGCAGGCTTGAGTTGGTGTATCACTCTGTTGTATCTATACTACATTAGTATACTACAAGCTGTCAAGGGTGTAGTACAAATTAATGGTTCGCGTAGAATAATCATGTTATTGAAGCTTTAGTCGCCATTGAGAAACCGCCTGTTTTAGACTCGGAGATAACCAACTTTCATATTGGGGATAAACTGGTAAACGCGGCACTAATTGCCATCCCGCAGATATTAATAATTCTGCTAACTTTTGAGGATAAGGATGAGGATAGTCTGGGTTGACTTCGTCTTTTGGGCTGATTCCCCCCAGGTCTTGAGCGCCTGCTGCTAGGCATTCTAATAGTAAATTGGGTTGATCGATCAAATTAGGTGGAATTTGTAAACTCACCTCTTCTGGCAGCAAAGAACGCGCGATCGCGATGACTTCCGGTAGGCGGTGCAGGTTAAATCCGTCTCCCTGCCAACTTTGTTGACTTCCCGGACTATGGGGTTGTAATATGACTTCTTGAATATGACCCCAACGTTGATCAATTGTGGCGATCGCGTTTAAGGTTTCTTCCCAGTCTGCCTCTGTTTCGCCAATACCGAGTAGTAACCCAGTTGTAAACGGAATTTGTAATTCTCCAGCCCATTCTAACTGTTGTAAGCGTAATTTTGGGTCTTTACTGGGGGCATGATGATGAACCGTTTGCAATAATTTGGGTGTGAGTTGTTCTAACATTAACCCCATAGAAACATTTACTGTTTTTAATTTTGCCATTTCTGCAAAACTCAGCGGCCCTACATTGGTATGGGGTAAAAATCCTAAGGATAAAGCTAATTCACATAACTGATAAATGTGGTGAAACCAGTCTTTTCTTCTCGGACTTTGGGGATGAACTTCACCGCTTAATATCAGAATTTCTATGATACCTTGATTGGAGTGGGACCGCAATAGTTTTTCTGCTGCCTCTAAACTTAACCAAGGACTGTCGCCGGGGTCTGTACGAAAATTACAATAACTGCATCGATTAAAACATTCATAAGTGGGAACTAAAGTGTATGCTGGACTATAAGTGATCCGGTTTAATATCATGGCGAAAAATCCTCCATCTCCTATCTTAGTGCCAGAAACACCCAATGTCAGTTTAGTTAGCTTTTATGGTAAAAAGCCACCTGATTTTGAGGCGTTACTATTATTGTTACAAGGATTTTTATCAAATCAATTGTCTCAACAGTTTACTCCTTTACCTCTGTCTCAAATTCATGGAACTTTACTGGGTTGTGAAGGGGGTAAAACTCCTCAAGGAATTCTCAATCAGTGGTTTCTTAAAAAAAGAAATGAATTGCGTCATATTAATTTAGCCAGTTTGATTGATGCTGTTAATCAATTTGAACAATTATCAGTTCAAGTTCGCCTAGCTGGATATCATTCTACGATTGATTATGGATTTAATAGCCGAGATCAACATCCTTATTTTCGTTCTTTTCAATTTCAAAACCGTAAGGCTGTATTAAGAGGATGGCCGTTTTATCAATCTCAATTTTTGGAAGATATTGGCAATTTTCGTCAATCTGTACAAACTTTTAATGTCTTGCATAAGCATCAGCCTCAAAATGGAATTGATAATGATTTTTATCTCCGACTAGGCAAAGTGGATAGTAATATTCCAGATAGTCAATTAGCCGCAATAGAAACCAAAATTCAAGAATTCCTCCGGACTCAATCTCCCCTATTACTTACTTTAAACCAGAATTCAATTGCGTATGTTCAATATCAAGATTTATCTTTGCCTCCTCAAACAACACAAGTTTTTCCGATCAAAGAGATGACGGCTGCAAGTTTAGCACAACTGTATCCAGAGGCAACTTACGCTTGAAGTGGATTATAAAAGTAGCGATTACACTTTTAATTTTCAGTCCTATTAATCCTGATGGTACATTCTAAGTTAGATCTCAAAAAAAGGATTCCTCGCTTCACTCAATCTGCTGTGGCTTAAAAGTGATGAGATACTGAGAAAAACTCTTCCTGAAAATGTTTACTAATCGATATAAATTCATGAATTTACTAAGGTCAAATTAATCAGATTACAACGACGACTTATCAAGAAACAGAAACGATTTATAAAATCACTTTTTCAGAGATTCGCTAATAAATGATGATTCAGTCTATTGAATTTCTGGACTCTTAGAGGAGGGAACAGGGAACAGTAGATTGTGAAAGGGTTTTAGGATTTGAAAATGTCCTAAGCAATCTGCGTAGTGCTATAAAACTCTTCAACCTTGATAACCAATGGTAGCCCAACGAATTTCTAAAAGTATACAGTGATGTAAAAAACAGTTACAAAAGTTATAATAAGTATAAAATATTTTTTTTAGTTAAGTTGGGGTTAACTAGAGACAAAGTTGTTGTAAATTAAACAGTAAGCTGACTTTTATCTCAGATGAAAACCTTATAGACAGTTGAAATATATTTCTAATTAACCCCAGATGAAAGTTAGCAGTTACTCTGAATTGAAAAGTTAGAGTGAGATAATTTTTGATTGACTCTCTGAGCTTCTAGTGGAGAGAAAAAGGGAAGAAATTCAGTGATGAAAATAGAGCGATCGCGATCTCATATTGATTGCGATGAATTTCAGATAAAAATATCATTGTTTGAGTTAATTCATCTTTAGTACCCTCTTGTTTTTCTCCAATTTTGAGGCATTGCTTAAATTAAACCCAATAATGATAATGGAGATTTGGATATGAACACACAAACGATTTCAAATTACCGTAATGTGGCTATTGTCGGCCCCTATCTTAGTGGTAAAACTGCCCTGTTAGAAAGCTTACTTTCAGTCACAGGGGTCATTACCCGAAAAGGCAGCGCCAAAGAGACTAACCGGGTGGGAGATGCAGCCCCCGAAGCCAAAGAAAGAAACATGAGTGTAGAAGTGAATGCCGTTAGTACTGAGTACAGCGGCATTAATTTTACCTTCCTCGACTGTCCCGGTTCAGTAGAATTTACCCAAGAAACCTATAATGTTTTAGTTGGTGCCGGTTTAGCCGTTGTGGTTTGTGAACCCGATGCCAGTCGTATTTTAACCCTCTCTCCTTTATTTAAATTCTTAGATGACTGGGAAATTCCCCATGTTGTTTTTATCAACAAAATGGATCGGGCATTTACTGATGAGGCAAGCTGTACGACGAATTTTACTGAACTTCTCAACGCCCTCAAAACCGTTTCGGGTCGTCCAATAATTCCTCATCAATATCCGATTGCAAAAGGTTCTAAACTGGTTGGGTTTATTGACCTGGTTTCAGAACAAGCGTATCATTATCATCCCGGTGCCGCCTCCGATCCGATCCCGCTTCCAGAAGACTTGAAAAGCGAAGAAATGATTGCCCGTCAGGAAATGTTAGAGGAGTTGGCAAACTTTGACGATCATCTCTTAGAAGAACTCCTAGAGGATATTGAACCAACCCAAGCAGAAATTGTCAAAGATATGAAAATGGAACTGGGGGCAGACTTAATTGTTCCTGTATTTCTCGGTATCGCCGAAACCGACTATGGGGTGCGATCGCTATTGGATGCCCTGGTGCGAGAAGCCCCTGAACCTGCTTTAACCGCCCAACGACGGGGTTTAACTGTGAGTAACGATACCCCCATCGCTCAAGTCCTGAAAACCTATTATACGCCCCAAGGCGGTAAATTATCTTTGGTGCGAGTCTGGCAGGGAGAACTCCAAGATGGTATCACTCTTAACGGTGTTCGCGTTAGTGGAATGTATCGGATGCAGGGTCAACAGACCCAAAATATTCAAACGGCAAAAACAGGGGAAATTGTAGCCTTAGCGCGTTTAGACGGTATTCAAACCGGAGACACCTTAACCCCAGAACCCGCTAAAGTGAAACCATTACCCAAAGCTGAACCATTAGCCCCGGTTTATGCCTTAGCAATTACCCCCGAAAAACGCAAAGATGAAGTCAAACTGACCTCAGCTTTATCTAAACTCTTAGAAGAAGACCCGTCTTTATATTGGGAACACCACGGAGATACTCACGAAGTCATCTTATGGGGACAAGGAGAAATTCATATCCAAGTCAGTTTAGATCGCCTGCGTCGTAAATATAACCTGCCGATGACCACCCATTTACCCCGTATTCCCTATAAAGAAACCATTCGTAAAAATTACTCCAGTCACGGACGCTATAAACATCAAAGCGGCGGACATGGACAGTTTGGCGATGTGTATTTAGATATTCAACCCCTCGCGCGAGGTGAAGGCTTCCACTTTGATGAAAGAATTGTCGGCGGTGTAGTTCCTAAACAATATATTCCCGGCGTTGAAACCGGGGTCCGAGAATATCTCTCTCAAGGCCCCTTGGGTTTCCCTGTGGTGGATGTTGCCGTCACCTTAACCAATGGTTCTTATCATTCTGTCGATAGTTCTGAACAAGCCTTCAAACAAGCGGCGCGGGTGGCGATGCAAACCGGAATGATGAATTGTTCTCCCACCTTATTAGAACCCATTGCATCAATTGAAATTTGTGCCCCCAGTGAATTTACCTCACATGTGTTTCAACTCATTACCACCCACCGAGGACAAATTCTCGGTTATGAAAACCGCGAAGGTTGGAAAGGTTGGGATAAAATTTCTGGGTATATGGCACAAGCCGAAATGCAAAACTTAATTGTAGAATTGCGATCGCTAACCATGGGTGTGGGATATTTCCGGTGGCAATATGACCATCTGCAAGAAGTTCCCGATAAATTAGCCGAAAGAGTGTTATCTACCTTTGCAGATAATAGCAACGGTCACGATAATGGTAATGGGAATGGTAATGGGAATGGGAATAGCAAAAACTAGCCTCGTTTAAACCCCACCGCCTGCGGCACCTCCCCTTATTAAAGGGAGGTTGGGAGGGGTAGGTTTTGTGTCAAGAGTATCTTGATGGAAATGGAAATGGCAAAGCCAACAATTAGCCTAGTTTAAACCCCACCGCCTGGGGCACCTCCCCTTGATCAGGGGAGGCTGGGAGGGGTCTGCAAGAAGTTCGCGATCAATTAGCAATGGCGAGTGTTATCCACTTTTGCAGATAATAGCAACGATCGCGATAACGGCAACGGTAGCGACACCTCCCCGTGGTTTCGGGAAGGTTGGGAGGGGTAAGCTTACTGCCGATCTTGCAAAAACCTTTCTACCTCATCTGCTGTCGGTTGTGATGCGATCGCCCCTGGTTTAGTTACGCTTAAAGCAGCCACAGCAGTGGCATAACGAACCAGTTGCATCACCCCTTGCGGATTTGAAAAAGTACTAAGTCCTTGTTGACACAATTGATGTAAAATACCTGCGGTGAAGCTATCTCCTGCCCCTGTGGTATCGACAACAGGAACGCTAAATGCAGGAACTCGACCAGAATGTCCCATCATCCAATAATCACAACCCTGTTCGGCGGCTGTGACAAACACACCTAGTATTTTACGAGATGTGTTCGCGATCGCAGCGGGATCGGTTGTTTGAAATAACCATTGCGCCTCGGTTTGCGTCAATTTAAGAAAATTAGCAAATTGAACCAGATCCCGAATAACAGCCACAGAAGACTGACCCTCTGGCCAAAACACATCTCGACGATTAATATCAATAAATATCCGTGTTCCGTACTGTTGAGATGATAAAATAGCTTGTGCGATCGCTTCTCGACTGGCAGGATAAGCTAAACCCAGGGTTCCTGTAGTGATAAATTCAGCTTGCTGTAACCCCTTCATGGGTAAGCGAGTGCCTTGCAGTTGGGCATCAGCAAAACTATCAGCAAGATAATCACCAAACCCGGCAAAAGTCGGATTTCCTTGAAGATCCCGGGTGACGTAAACAATGCGAGTCGGGGCGCTATTATGGCGTTGAATACCCATTTGATCCACCCCAACCTCTTGTAAAACCTGAATTAAACATGATCCTGCCGGATCTCGTCCAATGCAGCCGATTAAACCCGCAGGCGTTCCCAATTTAACTAAACTACAAACCACATTGGCTGGTGCCCCACCGGGATAGTCTGTCCAAGACTCAACCGCATCTAAGGGTTTTCCCGGTTGATCTGAAAGTCGATCTAATAACATTTCACCGATCCCGAGGACACGAGGATATGTCATACTATTTTCTTCTAATTTTCAGCAGAATTAATCATAGGATATTCCTCAAGATGGTTGAGTCCTACGGATGCTAAGAACTCTTTCCAGATCTGAGGATAGGTAGATCGCATCTGACTTAAAATCTCTAATGTTTCATTCCAAACCCCAGCCTCAGCGTAAAGTTTGGCAACAGCTAGAGGTTGTTGTTGCAGTTGTTGCAGTTGGGCTTGTTTGTCGTGAGGTAAATTCACCCGTTCTAACCATCCATCGACATACTGAGCAGTTTGAGCCGGGTTAGAGTCACAATAAATGCTTAAATTCCAAGCATAGGTCAAATTAGGTTTTAATTCAACCGTATCGGGTACAGTAACCTTAATAATACCTGAAGTTTGATCGAGAGTCAATTGAGTTTGATACACGGGTGTGCGATCGCGCTTTGTCCAATTGTATATCGTTAACTCAGCAGTCCCTTGTTCAACCGCAGGCACATAAAAATATAGGGTGGGATGAGGGTTAACAGTGGTGCTGATATTATTAAGCGGGGTTAAAGCCGTCAGTTTTTCAGTTTCTGAATGGGCAATAGAACCCCCACACTCGCCCCGAGTTCCCGATCCAGTTGTTCTCGAGGGGGCACCTCGATCCTCTGTTGGGGGATAAGTCACTTCAGCAATCAAGTTTAATTCTACAGGTGTTTGAGCCTCAGTTCTGTATTGGGAACCTAAAATCACAGCTAAGACCATTAACAGGACGAAGCGGAATAATCGAACAGATGACGGAAGTCTATTCATAATAAAGCATTAATTGATAGACGACGTAATATCTTTAATATAGCTGAGGACATACTATTTACTTTATCAGCTAGGAACTCAACCCCATAAATTCTGTTGCCTAGGATACATGCATAGCATAAATTTCAGAAACATTAATAGTCCCAAGTTGTGCATCAGATCCAATTCTAGAATCATTGACCCGCCAGAATGCTTTTAACTCCGGTGGCAATTCGACTCAAATCTTCCCTTAATAGCGGCGGCCATTGTACCCCCTGGGTTTTTCCGGCTTCAAATTTTTGATGACTCTCCATTGCCAACAGATAGAGGGCCAAGACCAGTTTTCGATCAATCGTTGCCTCCTGTTTCAATGCGTCATCAGTAATTTTAAGAGCGAGTAAAATAGAAGTCACCTGTCCCGGAATCGGCGGTTGACCCTGTTCGAGATGAATTAAGAAAGCATCTGAACTGTTTCGGGTTTCTAGGGCTGTTCCTTGATCGATCAGAAAATTGCGAGCAGTTTTGTTATCCATTGTGATTTTTGATCAATATTATCCCAGAAAAACGCTCACCACGCGCAACTTAACTTGATCAATTCTAAAATAGTTTTCCACATCAATCGGCAGTTTTTCCACATGAATTGGCAACTTTTCCACAGGTTACCCCATAATTTAATCTTTTGATTAAAAAACTATAACGTTCCCCCTCGCCTGATAAGCTTGAAACGCTTAGCTTGTTTCCTCAAAGAATTAGGTATGAAAATAGTCTTTTTTGGTACACCCCAATTCGCAGTCCCCACCTTACTCGCCTTGCAACAACATCCCCAATTTGAGGTGGTAGCAGTCGTGACTCAACCCGATAAACGACGAGGAAGAGGCAATAAACTCACTCCTTCTGCTGTTAAAACTATTGCGCTTGAGGGAGATATACCCATATGGCAACCCAAACGGATC
This sequence comes from uncultured Lyngbya sp., assembly GCA_964401105.1. Lineage (GTDB taxonomy): Bacteria > Cyanobacteriota > Cyanobacteriia > Cyanobacteriales > Microcoleaceae > JAAURB01. The sequence goes on from CAYNXM010000089.1 coordinate 17,823, forward strand.
AAAAAGGACCGACCCACTTTAGCATTGCTGCGACAAACCGAAGCGGATGCTTATGTTGTGGTTGCTTATGGTCAAATTTTATCTCCAGAAATTCTAGAAATGCCGGTGTTGGGTTGTGTAAATGGACATGGTTCCATTTTGCCCCAATACCGAGGTGCAGCCCCCATTCAATGGTGTTTGTATCATGGGGAAACCGAAACCGGGATCACCACTATGCTGATGGATGCGGGAATGGATACCGGCCCGATGTTGTTGAAGGAAACTATACCCATTGGCTTATTAGAAACTGCTGCCCAGTTGGGGGAACGCATGGCCAATATCGGTGCAACCTTGATGGTTGAAACCCTACTACAGCTTCAACAACAGCAAATTCAACCCCAACCCCAAGACGACACCCAAGCCACTTATGCTCCGCTGATTCAACCCCCAGATTATCAGTTAGACTGGTCAAAATCAGCCATTGCTTTGCACAATCAAATTCGTGGCTTTTATCCCAATTGTGTGACTCAATTTCGAGATCAAGCTTTGAAAATCAGTCAAACTGTACCCCTGGCTACAGAATACCAAGATCAATTATCCAGCAATTTTCAATCCTTAAAACAACAACAATCTCGCTTCAGTTCATTATCCGGTCAACCTGGGGAAATTGTGGATATTGTTAAACGGTTTGGGCCAGTGGTGCAGACCGGGGAGGGGCTTCTCCTACTCCATGAAGTAAAGCTTGCCGGAAAACGATTACAGTCCGGTTGGGATTTTGCCAATGGTACACGTATAGCCAAAGGAGAAGTTTTAGGGTAAAATTAAGTTTAAATAAAATATTTAGAATCAGTTAGGGTGCAGACCAAATCCGTCCCAAAATATCAGCCTAACATTCTGCGAGTGGGTCATTCTGTCTAAATTCAGTTCAGCGATGAACAGTTTTTATCTCGATACGAAATAAAAGTTAGGTTTAAAGCTAGGTTTACCTGAAGGATACGTATTCTTTTTCTGACAACAGGAAGCTTTTCGATGTCAATTTATCCTAGACTATAATCAAGCCAAAACAGTACAATTATATCCGCCGGAATATTGCAATGATTAGCCACACTCCAGAAGTCGATTTCCAAGTTTACTGGCAAGGAAATCAGGCAACTGTCTCTTTACCCGGACGCTTAAGTGTTTTGGAAGCCGTTGCTTTTAAAACGACTTGTAATCAATTGATTGACTCTGACCCAACTCCTGAAAAAATCATATTGGATTTTGGGCAAACAACATTTATTGATAGTAGTGGAATTGGTGCACTGATTAGTATCGTTAAAATCGCAAAAGTACAGGAGATTGAGTTAATCCTCCAACGCGTCAATTCTCAAGTAATGGCAGTGTTTTCTCTCACCGCTTTAGATCAGGTCTTAACGATTGAGCAGCCGACCCATGAAACAGTATTAATTGGTGCTGAGCCGATCAATAAACAACTGCCAGTCACCCATCCTTCTATTAAATCTTGGATTAAACGGGCAATTGATATTGTGGGATCTCTGGTGGGTTTAGGGATTACTGGCTTATTATTTATTCCGTTGGCGATCGCCATTAAAATTGATAGTCCTGGCCCTCTTTTCTTTGGTCAAATTCGTTGCGGTTGGATGGGAAAACACTTTCGGATGTGGAAGTTTCGCTCGATGGACCCAGACGCAGAATCTCGTAAAGATGAAGTGGAAAATGAAGCAGAAGGTGCTATTTTTAAAAGTAGCAATGATCCTCGGATTACTCGAGTCGGTGGTTTTATCCGAAAAACCAGTTTAGATGAATTGCCACAATTTTGGAATGTTTTAAAGGGTGAAATGAGCTTAGTGGGTACTCGACCTCCCACACCCGATGAGGTTGAACGTTATGAAGTTCCTCAATGGCAGCGACTGGATGTCAAACCCGGAATGACGGGTGAATGGCAAGTCAATGGTCGCTCTGAAGTTAAAAGTTTTGAAGACATCATTCGGCTAGATTTAAAATATCAAGAAAATTGGAGTTTGACCTATGATATTAAGCTGATTATCAAAACAATTATAGTTGTGTTTAACAAAAATAGCGGTGCAATGTAGAGTTCATGAAACATGAAACAATCATGACGCAATCCTCTCTTCAAGTTCCAACGGATTTAAATGCCTTGGAAGATATCTTAAGATGGTTTGAAACCGTTAATCTCCCTTGTCTTCCAAAAGAGTCATTAGAGGAGTGCAAAATTGTATTAACTGAAGCATTTACGAATGCGGTTCGTCATGCTCATCGGCAATTGTCTCGAACCACACCCATTGATATGGAAGTAATGATATTACCGGATTATATTGAAATGCGTGTGTGGGACTCAGGGGAACCTTTTGATTTAGAAGCCACCCTAAATTGTGTCAGCAAAATGCATACAGACCCCCTCAAACATGAAGGCAAGCGTGGGCTATTATTCATGTCAAAGCTAACAGACGAACTGTCTTGTCAGCGAACACCCGATGAACGAAATTGCTTGATTATGAAAAAGAAAATTACTCATTAATGGATGAGTTTTATCGGAAGATGAAAGCAATTCAAGTTAAAAGCTTGGATTGTTTTTTTATAATTATTTTTCTCTGCTAAAATAAAATACTTCAATATTTACTTAACATAAATGTATGTGATTTCAGATGATAATATGATTACCGAGATTCTCACCCGATCCCATGTGATTGCGGTAGTGGGTCACTCCGACAAAGCCAGTCGAACCAGTTATCAAATAGCCCACTTTTTAAGAACGGTTGGTTATCAGGTGTATGCCGTCAACCCCACGGTAAAGGAAATTAACCATCAACCCAGTTATCCTAATTTAAAAAGTATCCCTCAACCGATTGACATTGTCAATGTTTTTCGTCGATCCCAATTTTTACCCGATATTGTGGTTGAGGCGATTGCAGTCAACGCTAAAACGTTGTGGACACAACTCGGTATTATTGATTTAGCGGCTGCTGAAACCGCCCAGAAGGCCGGGTTAAATATTGTGATGGATCGATGTATTAAAATCGAGTATAACCGCTTAAACGTTCAATCTCATGGTTGCTGAATTTGTTCCTATTGTCCAAACCCATCAACTGAGTAAAACCTATCGAACCGGTTTTTGGTTAAATCAGAAAATTGCATCTCTCAAACAGTGTAGCTTAACTGTTTATCCCGGCGAAACTTTTGGATTATTGGGGCCAAATGGTGCAGGAAAAACCACCTTATTAAAAATATTACTTGGAATTACCCGCCCCACATCGGGTAGCGGAAAGTTATTAAATCAACCGTTAGGCAACCGAGGGGTTAAACAACGCATTGGTTATCTGCCTGAAAATCCCTATTTTTATAACCATCTTACGGGCTGGGAATTTTTAGAATTTACCGCCGGACTATTTCAAATTCCTAAATCTATTCAACGCCAAAAAATTCCTGAATTATTTGATTTAGTGGGGTTAGCAAAATCAGCCGCCCTGAAAAAACCAATGGGTCAATATTCTAAAGGAATGTTGCAGCGTGTTGGCATGGCGCAAGCATTAATTAATGATCCCGAAGTTGTGTTTTTAGATGAACCCATGTCAGGACTCGATCCCATGGGACGCTATCAAATTAGAGAAATTATATTATCCTTAAAATCTCAAAATAAAACGATTTTTTTTAATAGTCATGTTTTATCGGATGTTGAGAAAATTTGCGATCGCGTTGCTATTTTAGCCCAAGGTAATCTGATTTCTACAGGTTCTTTAGACGAACTACTTGGAACCGATGAAACTTATATCGTTACAGGGAAAAGCGGAGATATTGATCAACTGAAAAAATGGATATCTGGCCTTAATATTGAGAATGATATTTGGCAAGGTCATTTAACAATAGAACCTCAAGCTTTTTTGTCTAAACTTTCTGAAATAAACGCTCAATTAATTTCAATCAAATTATCTCGTATCAGTTTAGAAGAATTCTTTATGCAAACCCTTAAAGAAAGAGGTATTTATCAAAGCCGTTAATATAATCCGATAAAATTTTTGTGTCGTTTGGGTTGATCTAACTTTTACCAAACTGCAAAAAACTATTATAATAAGCCTCCGGAATACCTGTATCTAGACATTCTCCTTGTATACAAATTCCTGTCATTTGTTCTTGTTGTCTTAGTTTTTCTAAACAAGAAGTGAGTTGAAACTCTCCTTTATCTCGTTGATTTGCTTGAATCTCAGCTTGTAAGATATCAAAAATTTTAGCGTCTAAAATATATAACCCAAAAATAGATAAAAATTCATCTTTTTCCAGGGCTTCAACTTGTAAATGAGTTCGGGCATAATCTAAAGTAGGTTTTTCATAAATTTGAGTAATTGAGAGGATATCGCGTGATTGATTAAAGTTACCCGTCACACAACCATAATGATGTATTTGATTGCCCAAAGTCTTTCTTAAACCAATTACACTATGGTTCACTAGCTGATAAACTTGCAACAGTTGAGCGGTACAATTTATATTAATGTGAGAACGATAAATATGATCTCCTAGCATTAACAAAAATTCTTCATTATTGACCCATTCCTTAGCACAAAAAACAGCATGACCATACCCCTCTTGCTGAGATTGAATTAGGAATGTTATTTTTTGACCAATATCTTGTAAATATTGACTATATTGCTGCTTTTCGGCTGAGAGTTTTTGCCATAATTCAGGGCTGGGAGGCTGTTTAAAAAAGCTTTCAAATAGTGCTTTATCGCCTTGTTGAATCACAATACCAATTTCTTCTATACCCGCTGCTATGGCTTCTTCCACAATCACTAAAATAATCGGTTTAGCCCGTCCATCTCTATCAATAACTGGGAAAAATTCTTTTTTCATTCCCAGACTGGCTGGAAACATCCGAGTCCCAAACCCAGCCGCCGGAATTATTGCTTTTTTAACTAAGTTTTTAGTACTATTCATCAGTCGTAGATAAAGTTAATTCAAGACAATTCATTTTCGGAAAATATTGTTCTATAATTTTAATAACTTGTTTTTGAGCTATTTTATTTTTAGTCATAAATTGAGCGGTACCATCTCCTTGAGAACCCACACCTTTACCGCCCCAAATATAAGGTTGAAGGGGTGGATAATGCAAAATTTGATGTAATAGAGGTGCAGTTAATTCATCGGGACAAGCGGGCATAACATATCGATCAAATTGAGATTGCGCTTGTGTCATTAAATTACCTAACTGTTTAGCATCACCCCATTGTAAAGCTTGTATGGCTTCTTGAACTATTTTACCATTAATTTCCCCTAAATATTCCTGAACGTTTTGCTGTATTTTACTATTGGCATACGGATAACATTGATTTAACTGGCTGAGGATTTTTTGAGTATTTTTATGACCACCTAAATCAACAATTACAAAAAATAAATCCTGAGTTAAAGTTAATTCAGTAATATCAATATTATCCCAATCAAATGTCATTAATATCGGTTGATTTCCGTAAGCACAAGCTTGATCTAAACGTCCACACTGAGACGGTGTCATTCTTTCTCCAAGATATGCCATCTCCATTTCTTCTTGCTTAGAGAGATTTAAATCATAAACTTGATTAAAAGCGCGGGTCACTAAAATACAAATAGCTGCACTAGAAGATAATCCTTTTTGAATCGGTAAATCCGTAAAATTATTATTTATTTCTATTCCTTGAATTCCGTATTTTTGCAGAAACTGATAAGCAACTCCTGCCCCATAACTGTAAAAGCCTCCCTGTTTTGCTACAGATAAAAGCGTTGCTGCTTCCATCGGTAAAGACAGAGATTCTAAACGAGAACCCTCTGATAAAGTGGGATGTAAAATAAAGTGACTGGGATGGGGTTTAACTGTCGCATATAGTCCTTGATTTGTTCCGGTTAAAATCCCATATCCTTTCTCTAAATTAGGATTGATATTACGATAACTAGCTGCCCAGTCACTATGTTCTCCAAATAAACAAAGTCGTCCACAGGAAAAGAGTTTCATCTCATTTCGTTTCACTTAAATAAGTATACTTATTCAAACTTTTCTCATAGTTTTGTAACAATAACTGAGATTCTTCAATCGTCATTTTTTGTTGTTGTAATGCCAGTTCAGTTTGACAGCGAATATGTTCAACTAAATCCTCTGCATTATATTGAACATAGCCTAAAACTTCTGTCATAGTATCTCCTTTGATTACTTCTTCGACTTGATATCCTTGAGGTGTGAGTTTAATATGAACCACATTTGTATCACCAAATAAATTATGTAAATTTCCCATAATTTCCTGATAAGCCCCGGCTAAAAACATTCCTAAATAGTAAGGTTTATCCGGTTGAAGTGGATGTAATTCTAATATATTCTTAACCGTTCCTCGATCTATAAAATTCTCAATTTTACCATCACTATCACAAGTTAAATCAGCTAACGTTGCTCGTTTATTGGGAACTTCATTTAAGCGATGAATCGGTAAAATGGGAAACAGTTGATCGATTGCCCAGTTATCCGGCGCAGACTTAAACACAGATAAATTCACATAATAAATCGATGCCAAAATTCGTTCTAAATCGGCAAAATCTTCAGGAAATTGTTCTGCTTGACTCAGAATTTGCTGAATTGTTGCACAACAAGCCCAGTACAATTGTTCAGCTTTAGCGCGATCGCGTAAACTCAAATAGCCAAAGTTAAATAAACTAATTGCTTCTTCCTTAAATTGAATTGCATCATGATAAGCTTCCTGATAGTTTTGATTGGTAATAGATTGATAAGCTTCATTTAAATTTCTGAGAATCAAATGATCTTTATCTTGAATATCAGGTAATGCCATTGAACCAATTTCACTGGTTCCTAATACATTAAATATTAATACTGACTGATGAGAGGCGATCGCCCGTCCACTTTCACTAATTAAAGTCGGAACTTGTAATTGCCGTTCTTCACAAGCTTCTTTTACTTCTGCTACAATATCATTAGCATAATTTTGCATATCATAATTCATCGAAGCTTGGGCTTTACTTTTCGACCCATCGTAATCAATCCCTAAACCGCCACCTACATCTAAATATTGCATATTTGCCCCCAGTTGGGCTAATTCTACATAAATTTGACTGGCTTCGCGGATAGCATCTTTAATCACACTAATGGAAGAAATTTGAGACCCAATATGAAAATGGAGTAATTGTAAACAGTCTAATAAATCCGCATTTTCTAACTGTTCAACCGCCTGAACAATCTCCGGAATTCTTAAACCAAATTTAGCGCGATCGCCTGTGGTTCCACACCAACGCCCCATGCCTTTTGTACTCAGTTTTGCCCGCACTCCTACAATCGGTTGAATTCCTAACTTTTTACTCGCTTCAATCACTAAATTGACTTCTTCCGGTTGTTCCATTACAATAATAGAACGATGACCTAAACGTTGAGCCAGTATCGCTGTTTCAATATATTCTCTATCTTTATAACCATTACAAATCAGTAAAGCTTCCGGTGTTTTCAATAACGCCAACGCAATCAATAATTCAGGCTTTGAACCCGCTTCTAAACCAAATTGATAGGGCTGACCAAACTTCACAATATCTTCAATTAAATGCCGTTCTTGATTGCATTTAACCGGATAAACGCCACGATAACTGCCGGGATAATTGTAACGAGTAATGGCTTTCGCAAAACAAGCATTGAGTCGTTCAATCCGATCGGCTAAGATATCTGGAAACCGAATTAGTAAAGGCAGACTAATATTACGACGCTTTAACGCTTCCACTAATTCATATAAGTCCAAAGAACCCCCGCGATCGCCTTTAGGAGATACTGTAACATGGCCTGCGGCATTAATCGAAAAATAAGGAATACCCCAATCTTGAATGCGGTAAAGGGTTTCGCTGTCTTCCACTGTCCAAGGGGTTTGAGAAGGTTGGGATGGAGAAGAGGGGCGATCGGTTGTAGAATCTAAAGATGGTATTTTCGGGGAAATAGACTGTAATTCCATATTGGTGGTCTCCTCACAGTTGGACTTTTTGGAAAATGCGATCGCGATCGCCAACTTTCCATACTGATTTCACAGTGTAGCGTGGCTGATATCCCGAAGAAAAGGCAAATCTTTCTGCAAAACAAGTTAATCTGGATCGATGTAGGCATTGATTAAATTTTAGGAGATTGCTTTGGAACGTACATTTATTGCCATCAAGCCAGATGGAGTTCAGCGGAAACTCATTGGCGAGGTTATTCGTCGTTTTGAGGCGAAAGGCTTTACCCTCGTTGGATTGAAACTGATGCAAGTCAGTCAGGAATTAGCCGAAGAACATTACAGCGTTCATAAAGAAAGACCCTTTTTCGGGGGTTTGATTGAATTTATTACTTCTGGCCCTTTGGTGGCGATGGTTTGGGAAGGAGAAGGCGTGGTGGCTTCCGCCCGGAAAATTATTGGTGCAACGAACCCCCTAAGCGCTGAACCTGGTACAATTCGGGGAGATTTTGGTATTAGTGTCGGTCGGAACTTGATTCACGGTTCAGATGCGATTGAAACCGCCCAAACCGAAATTAAACTGTGGTTCAAGGAAGAAGAACTCGTAAGCTGGGAACCCAGCCTGATATCCTGGTTAGTAGAATAATCTGATTGATTACCCCGTGGAGACGTTCCATGGAACGTCTCTACAAACGATATGATTTAATCAATCTTCTGAGAAACGGGCGCTTGACGAGGTTCCATCGTTTTTTGTCCAATTCGTTCAGAAAATCCCCAAGTAAATAGTAAAATTATAAATGTAATTAGAATCCATTCTGGGGGCACCAGTTGTGGATTGATTACCCGCAATAATAGTCGTACCCCCACGAGTCCAACCGTCATATAACCTGCCGTTTCTAAGTATTTAAATTCTTTCAGCCACTGAATAAACAGTTCTGCCATAAACCGAAGTGTGATAATTCCTAAAGTAGCCCCAGTAATCACCAGCCAAGTTTTTTCAGAAACCGCGATCGCGGCTGTTACACTATCGAGAGAAAAGGCAATATCTGTTAAGGCAATTAGGGGAATGGCTTGCCACAAAGAATCAAATTGGGGGCCGTGAAACTCATCTTCGTCATGTTTTCTAGATGTAAAATATTGAAAAACTAACCAGAGTAAATAAAGCGCCCCCAGTAATTCAAATTGCCAAAATTGGATGACCCAAGTTGCAGTAACAATCAGTATCATTCGGAAAACAAACGCCAACACCAAGCCTAAATTGAGGGCTTTACGCTGTAGTTGACGATTGGATAAGCCATTTGATATTGATGCGAGGGCGATGGCATTATCGGCTGATAAAATGGCTTCTAAGGCCACTAAAATCACTAGCATGAAGAGTACGTCGAACCCAAACGGGTAAGAAGATCCCGAGACTTGATTAAGCATAGATGTTTTTCTTTCTAAAAAATTGGATCTAACACATAGGTCTGACACCAGTAGAGTTGAGTAAGAAAGAATTGTTGATTGATTCCCTCTCTCAACCGGCTGATATGCAGGTTAATAGATGGTTGTAAATTAGAGTATTATCCCTTTATATTAGCGTGTTTGCCCCAGAATTGGAAGATGATTTGAGAGAATAGGGAGTAAAAAGTAGAGGCGTTGCATGCCAGTTCTGTACGGGAGTAAGGAGTAACTCGTCATTGAGTGATGATCATAGTCAGGCGTTTATACTCTCCCCATCTCCCTTGTCCCCCTTGTCTGCCGTGTCCCTGTGTCTTATCGATCGTCCTCTGACGGTAGGGTCGTCAATTCCATAATTCGATCGAAGCGGAAATTTTCGACTAAACTGTTGAGAGCATGGGTTAACTGGTGATGTATGTCGGGAATTTGCTCAATTAACTCTGTCGTGAGTAGGTCACTGCATTGGGCGGCTGCCAGATGCAGTTGTTGAACCCATTCGGGGGACATGACCAATAGGGCTTCAGGATCTAAAGTAAAAGCAGTCGCTTCATCCGATGCAGTTGATTGCGATCCATTCACTGATTCTTCTACTTCTTCTTGATAGATATATTCTACTCCTAAATAGTGACTAATTTTCGTTAATAAAATTTCTTCTTCAAATGGCTTCCGAACAAAATCATCACACCCAATAGATAAAATTGTATGTCGATCTTCTTCAAATGCACTAGCGGTTAAAGCAATAATAATTGTTTGATCCCCTGAGGGCTGAGACTTAATTTGACGAGTCGCTTCATAACCATCCATCACTGGCATCCGCATATCCATTAAAATTAAATCGGGTTGCCAACTCGACCAAAAAGCAATGGCTTCAGAACCATTTGTTGCTTCACGAACTTCAAAACCAATATGAGTCAGCAGTTTAATTAACAATAAGCGATTTGTTAACTTATCTTCTACAATTAAAATCCGACGAGTGGGTTGATTTGCTGCTAAACCTAAAATTTTCCGGGAAGAAAAGGCAATGGGATTGGCAATGGCTTCGGCTACGGTTGCTTGAATTTCAAAGCTAAATGAACTTCCTTCTCCCGGTTGAGATTGAACTTGAATTTCTCCCCCCATCAGTTGTACAAATCGTTGACTAATCGGTAAGCCTAAACCCGTTCCTTCCCCAGATTTAACTCCGGCTTCAGTTTGAATAAATGCTTCAAACAATTGCTTTAGTTCTTCTGGAGCGATACCTTGTCCACTATCTTCTACTTCAAATCTAATTTGAATCAGGTCATTTTCTGTAATAAAATTCCCCGGCGATTCTACTAGCACTACTCGCAAGACAACATAACCTTTTGGCGTAAACTTAATCGCATTGCCCAATAAATTAATTAAGACTTGGCGTAATTTATTTTCATCTGTTTGAATATACTGGGGAATCTCTTGATAGTCTTCAAAAATCAAATTAATATTTTTAGACTGTGCTTTGAGGCGAAGCATTTCTTCTATTGCTTCTAGCATTCGATGTAAATCAAAGCTATTTTCATTGAGTGCAACTCGTCCCGCTTCAATTTTTGACATTTCTAGAATGTCATTAATCAGTTGTAGGAGATGTTCTCCGGAGTGACTAATAATCTTAATATATTGCTGATGTTCAGCCGATAGATTCCCATCGTGTTCCATCAACTGCGTAAAGCCTAAAATCGCATTAAGGGGAGTCCGCAGTTCATGACTCATATTGGCTAAAAATTCACTCTTAGCGCAGTTGGCGGCATCAGCTAATTCTTTCGCCTGCTTTAATTCTGTGGCTTGTTGTCGTGTTTTTTCGAGTAATTCCGCCTGTTGAACCGCTACCCCTAATTGTGTACCAATCTGAACCATCATCTGAATTTCTGACTCTTCCCAATGTCGGGGCTGACTATTTTCATAGGCTGCTAGTAGTCCCCAGAGTTTTTTACCACAGAAAATCGGCACTGTAACATAAGCTTTAGCTTGAAATTGTTCCAGTAAATTAATATAACCAGGAGACAGATTAGCCGTATAAATATCATTCACACAAAGATAACTCAACCCTGGGTTGTAGAATCCACCTTGAGTTTCCTGTAAGTGTGTATCCTCACCACTGACTAGCTGTTTGACAATACAACTGTTTTCATTTGCCGTCGCTTTTGTATCCAGGAGGTGAGCATTTTGTTGCTCAATTAAAGACTGCCATCCGGTAGCAACAGACTCGGAGACAAACTCTCCACTCCAATCTGAATTAAATTGATAAATCACAACCCGATCGCTTTTAATCGCCTGTCGGAGTTCGTGGGTCGTATCGCGAAAAATAGTCTGTAAGTTCAACGACTGCCGCATCCGTTGAATCACCTTCGATAAGGCTCGTTCCCGGTCTGCCATCTGTCTGAGAGCCTCCTCAGAGCGTTTGCGCTCCGTAATATCAATTACGGTGCCAAAAGCCCGCACGACCTGCCCCTGTTCGTCTAATATCCCTTCTCCTCGAGCCTCGATATGGCGTACAGTGCCGTCTGAGCGTACAATCCGATAATCAATCTCGGAAAATTGACCCACTTGCATCATTTGCCGAATACTCCTGCGCCAGAGGGGGCGATCGTCGGGGTAAATTTGGCGAATCAGTTCAGCGTAGGTGGGTTGATTTTGATGGAGATCGCGGCCAAAAATTCGATACAATTCTTCAGACCAAGTGAGGGTACCACTTTGAATCTCCCACTCCCAATTCCCCACCTGAGCTACCCGTTGAGCTGTAGCAAGACTAGCTTCGCTGGCCCGCAGTTTAGCTTCTGCTTGTTTGCGGTCTATGCCAATGGCAATACCACTGGCGATCGAGGCGATTTCATCAAGGGTAAGACTCGATAACGGGTAACGGGCAAAAATTGCCACTACCCCGAGTAAGCGATTCTTAATCGTCAGAGGATATCCGGCAAACGCAACTAAGCCTTGTTGTTGCACCCAATCTGACCCGTGAATATTGGGATCGTTACTCAGTTGATTCGTTAAATAAGGCTGTTGATTTTGAGCAATCTTGCCAATCTTATACTGACCGATGGGGATCGAGCTGTGTTGTCCATTCAGATGGGTATATAGCCCCGCACTGGCTTGTAATTCTAAGACTTGTTCGGCTTCATCCACTGTCCAAATCCGTGCAAACGCGGCACCGAGGCGGTCGTTGAGGGCGATCGCACAACGGTTGAGCATTTCAGACAAGGACTCAGCTTCGGTTAAGGCTGTCCCAATATCGGCTCGCAAAGCAGACAGTTGCACCTGTTGTTTGAGGGCAATTTCGGCTTGTTTGCGCTCTGTAATATCGTGCATAATTCCCACTAAGGCAGGCGAACCCGATTTACCCTTTTCTTTAGAAAACCCTCCGCCAATGGCAACGCTTTGAGAGCGACCTGTAAAAGCAATTTTTTTAGTAATGAGAGTATGGACTTTCCCGCTATGATCGGTGAGGGTTTCTTCCCGGTCGGATTCTTGTCCGGTACTCAGCACCAGGCGATCGTTTTCCCAGGCAACAGTTGCTTCTGCGGAGGGTAAAAAATCCTGTTCAGATTTACCAATTAAAGCATGACGCTCAGCCCCCATCAACTGACAAAAGGCATCATTCACCATTGTCCAGCGATGTTGCTCGTCTTTGACAAAAATCGGATCGGCAACGGCATTAATCACCCGATTGAGAAAATCTTCATTGGCTTTAAGTGTAATTTCGGCTTGTTTAATTTCTGTAATGTCACTGGCAGTACCCAAGATTTGCTGAGGCAGTCCGGCTTCTGTTTTGCTAAATACGGTATCTCGACTTACCAGCCACAACCATTCACCGTTACGGTGTTGCATCCGGTATTCAATTTCAAAGATATCCCCATCAATCCCAATTGTCATCTGAGCATAATAGTCTACGAGATTTTCAACATCATCCGGATGAATCAATTGTTGAACGAAGGTATTATCCATCTGCTGGATTTCATCAGCACTATAGCCGAGGATATCGGCTACTGTTGGATTAACGTAGAGGTTACGTTTCCGGGCGAGATCGTAAAGATAGAGAATATTAGGACTGGCATCTGCAATCTGCTGTACCCAGCGCTGGCTAGATTTTAAAGCTTCTTCAGCAACGGCGCGATCGCGTGATTCTAGGGCCAGAGAGGTCATGTGAGCCAGATAGTTAGCAAAGTTATGTTCTTCAATTGCCCAATCTCTCAGATTGCGGTGTAATCCGGAGAAAGTATTTTTATTCAGGGAACGGGTATTGAAAGATTGGGTATGTTCTAAACTAATAAAGCCGAGGACTTTGCCTTTAAATCGGATCGGGGCATAGAGGACGGAGGTGATTGCTGCGGGCTGAAAGTAGTCTGTGGTTAGTTCTTGAGTCCGAGGGTCTCGCTGAGCGTCTCTGATGGCGATCGCTCGCTCTGGCTTTAAAGCATCAAAGAAAGCGGGATAATCCGTTTGGGATAAAATGATATTTTGTTGATAGGTATTAGAAGTATTTTCATACAGTTGAGCGCAGCATAATACCGATCGATCTGCGTTATAAAACCAGACCCCACCCCGTTCTACATTGAGGGTTCGACAGCTCAGTTTAGTAATTTCAGCCAGAGCCTCTTGAAAGTTACCATTGTAAATACTTTGACTTTGCGCTAATTCTAACAGCCCTGCCTGTTGTTTACGCAGGCGAATTCCACTAATGAGTAAGTTAAATTCTGCTGAAATTCGCTCTTGAATTTCTCGCTCTAGGGCAACATTGGCTAAATCTAACTGATGTTTATGTTTCTGCATGGTTTGTGTGGTTTCTTGCAGTTGTTGTTGTAAAGATGAATGGGTAATCGGCAAGGGAGGGTTAAGGGGTAGACGTTGTAGCTCGATCTCGATTCGAGGGGTAAATTGGGATATAATTAATTCAGCTTGTTCAACCTCAGTCCATGGCTGGTGGCTGATAATTGAGAGTAAGCCTATCCCCTGCTGAGCAGCGTCCTGAAGGGGAACAGTGATGTAGGCTTCTACGATTGCAGCAGTTGATGTAGAGATCTCTTTTGCGAGTTTGTGATCCCCGAATTTTCTAGCGGTTCGGGGATCCATCGCTGTTTTCCAAGCCGTTGGCGATAAATTGATCTTTACGTTCTGTTGATGTTTGCCATCTGACCACAGTGCTAACGTTTGCAGTTGATCGGGTTGATCCTGAACCACTTGTGCCAGCCACACTTCTGAAGCTCCCAATCTCACAGCCAGGTATTGCACTAAAACACACAAGAATTTTTCTCCCGTGGCGCAAGCCACTTGAGTGGTTAGATCTGTTAAATCATAGTCAGCTTGAGTGGGGTGTGTCACTGGCTGATTCATCAGAGGGGGGTGAACTCCCTCTAGTTTAGCTGCACTCCGGGTCCAGGTGAGTATTCTATTAGAGGAATTGTCGATCGGGGGCTTTGAAAATTGATTACATTGACTGTGTTTCATGAGCGGAGAGTTGGATCGAGAAATTTATGTAAAAATACTTATTTTAAACTTTTTAATGTAATAAATTTTACTTTTCACTTTAAGCTATACATCAGTATTAAAATTGAAAGCGATCAGAAAAGAAAAAGACATTATTGATTGAAAGCTGTTACCTAACGGATGCCGTCCGGTTTGATCTTACCCTTTTCGCTGATGCAAGTCTAGTATAAATTATATCATGGATTAAAATTTGGAAAATTTAGGTTCTCTGTTTATACTTGAGAAAAGGAAAAAGGAGATCACCTTCATCGCTGTGGCCATTATCCTGGGATAATTGAGTCAAGTTGCCCAGTCATAATTATCCGAAAAATAGACAATACTGACACCCATCATAGGGAGTCAAACTGATCCTTTCAGATCAATTCAAACTAATATATTGTATTAGCTTGTCAATAACTAAAAGGAGATAAATAATTTTAGATTTTCTTCACTTATTTTTTGTCAATCACTTTAGATATTAGATAATAGAAAAATAGTTTTTTTATTTACAATATGAGTAAAAAGTCGTATAGAGAGAAGTATTGTCAAATACTATCAACTTATACTATAGTTAAAAGCTGAGAAACACAAAATTAAATAGACAGATTAAAACTAGCCATCAAGGCAACTTTTCAACTTGTCTCCAACACTGAGGTTAACGGTACACTGTTCTCTTAGTGCCTTGGTTCTCACTCCCCCTGTAACTGATGACTTATTTTATGTTTTTAAAGTCCAGTTGAGACACACGAAAGCTTCAACAAATTTAATGTGTAGAGTGCTAATTTCTGGTAATGACCATTGAAGATATAATTCAGCTACTGCAGGCTACAGAGTCAAAACCTTTAACCACTCTGCAAGAATTGATCTTGCGGCAAGCTTGGGAGGGAAAAACCTACACCGCTATTGCGGCTGAGGCTTATTACGGGGCAGAACGAGTCCGAAAAGTGGCGGCAGGGTTATGGTCTCTTCTCAGCCAAGTGATTGAAGAACCCATTACTAAAACAAACTTTCGCCGCTTATTAGAATCGCGTCCCCTAACCAATAGCGAATATCAGTTAATTCAAAATAGCAATCAAACCTTTACCACTTTACCGGAGTTTCCCGACAGTCCGATTCCCCCGAATTCTCCCTTTTATATTCCTCGATCTCCGATTGAAGAACTTGCAGAAGCTGAAATCACTGAACCGGGTAGTGTGATTCGGATTATTGCCCCTCGAAAAATGGGAAAAAGTTCTTTAATGCTGAGGCTTTTAGACCATGCTGCTCAGAAAAGTTATCAGACGGTCAATTTAGACTTACGACAAGCAGACGATCGGATTTTTACCAGCTTAGATCAATTCTTACGTTGGTTTTGTGCCAATCTCAGTCGAGAGTTAGGACGATCTCCCCAACTCGATGAATATTGGGACCGGGAACTGGGTAGTAAAGTCAGTTGTAGTGTTTATTTTCAAAGTTATATTTTAGAGTCAATTCCCACTGCTTTAGTGTTGGGGGTGAATGAATTTGATCGGATTTTTAAGTATCCCGATCTGGCTTCAGAATTTTTACCCCTGATTCGATTATGGTCTGAACAAGCCAGAAGTGTTGAGATTTGGCAGAAACTGCGATTAGTCATCAGTTATTCCACCGAGGTTTATATCCCACTAAAATTAACACAATCTCCCTTTAATATTGGCTTACCGCTGACTCTGCCTCCCCTCACCCCACAGCAAGTTCAAGCCTTAGCGCTACGTTATGGACTAGAATGGCTCAGTCATTCTGAAATTCGGCAACTGATGGATACGGTGGGAGGACATCCCTATTTGATTCAGTTGGCGTTGTATTACTTCAAATACAGTGATTCGATTACTCTGAGTCAACAAATGTCCTCTTCAACTTTGATGACGGACACCCCAACACAAACTGAGCAACAGCAGCAACTATTTACTCGTTTCATCCGTCAAGCCTCCACAGAATCTGGGATTTATAGTGATTATTTACGAGGATTATTAACCACTCTCAACCAAGAACCTCAACTGGCTACTATCGTAAAACAGATGTTACTCCGAGATCGTCCCATTGAGTTAGAACCGATCGCCATCTATCAGCTTAATAGTTTAGGATTGGTAAACTTACACGGCGATCGCGTGATTCTCAGTTGCGATCTCTATCGTCAGTATTTTAGCAAGCAATGGTTGAGTCCAGAACCCCCATCCGAGTCACGAGTTGCCCTGCATTTGGCTAAACCCATACAGTACTTTCCATTGCGGAGTCTACCCACTCCTGAAATCTCCTATATCGATGATTTAACTGAGATGATTAGCCGATATTCTTTTGATTATTGTTTGCAGCGAGAATGGAGACGGGCAGCCCGTGAACAACAAAACTTATCATTAATTTTTGGGGATGTTGACTTTTTTCAACTTTACAATGATTTATATGGTCAACTGGCAGGAGATCGGTGTTTACAAAAAATTGCGCGGGTGATTCAAAACTGTACCCTACGACCCGCTGATGTTGTTGCCCGTTATCGAGAGGAAGAGTTTGTCGTCGCCCTGCCAGGAACAGGGATAGAGGGGGCAATACACGTGGCTGAACGCATTCGAGAACAAGTGATTGAACTTGCCATTCCTCATGGGGGTTCACCGCTACGTCCTCCGGTAGTAACGATCAGTTTAGGGGTAGCCAGTACAATTCCTCAGGGGACAATAGATACGACTCGTTTAATTGAAGCGGCTAACCATGCCCTGAGTGAAGCGAAAGTTCAAGGGCGAAATTGTGTTACAGTCGGCGATGTGGTGGAAGCGTAAATCAATGGGGATGCGGTTACGGTTGATTTGTTTCAGTCTAATGATTTTGGGGATTATTCCCGCGTCCGTTGCCCGGAGTCAACCGAATCATCTGATTTGTCCTAGCCAGTTAAAATCTGAAATTGAAGCGATCGCGAACACCTCTGAATTTCAACGATCTCGCTGGGGTATTTTAGTTGAACCCTTAGCTTCATCGACTCCTCTTTATCGTTTAGATGCGGATCATTATTTTATTGCTGCTTCTACGGTTAAGTTAATCACAACAGCAGTCGCGTTGCATGAATTAGGGGCTCATTTTCGGGTTCGCACATCTGTATATGGAGATAACCAGGGTAATTTATTAGTTGTGGGACGGGGTGATCCTAGTTTAACTGATACTCAATTACAAGATTTAGCCCAACAATTAAACAATAAAGGCATCACTCAAGTTAATTATTTACAGGTAGATGACAGTTATTTTTCTGGTATTGCCATCGATCCGAGTTGGGAATGGGAAGATATCCAAGCAGGTTATGGTGCGCCGATTAATAGTTTAATTTTAAATCAAAATTCTCTAGATTTAATCTTAGCGCCGCAAGCAGTGGGTCAACCATTAAAAGTGACTTGGGTACGTCCTCAACAAGGTAGAGAATGGCAAATTGAAAATCAATCTATTACTGTGGCTCAAAATCAACGAGAATTTGTTAAAATTGGACGAGATTTAACTCAACCCTTGTTGCGAGTGGGGGGACAGCTTCGCGTTGGATCAAAATCTGAACCGGTTTATGCAGCAGTCGTTAATCCGGCAGAAAACTTTATGCAAGGATTTCAGTATAGTTTAACTCAAGTTGGAATTGAAGTCACGAGAAGTTCAATTGTTCAGCAATCTTCTACTCGAGGATTTCAAGAGTTAGCTTTTGTTGAATCTCCACCCATTTCTGAGTTAATTCAAGAGGTAAATTTAGAAAGTAATAATATATTTGCTGGTGCTTTATTACAGACCTTAGGAGTGGATCAAAATCCTGAAGATACAGTAGATGGGGGATTAAATCAAATTCAACAAACCTTAACTCAATGGGGAATCAATCCAGACAGTTATAGACTGGTGGATGGTTCAGGTTTATCTCGGCAAAATTGGGTCAGTCCCAAAGCATTAGTTCAAATCTTACAAGTCATGGCGACCCATCCTCAGTTTGAATTGTATCAAAATTCTCTACCTGTTGCCGGAGTCAGTGGTACCCTCAAAACTCGATTGTTAAACACTCCCGCTGTTGGCATTGTCCAAGCCAAAACAGGAACGTTAACAGGAGTTTCCGCTTTGGCTGGATATATCAATCCACCGAATTATTCCCCTGTTGTATTTAGTATTATTCTTAATCAATCCCATCGCTCAACTGGGGAAACTCGTCAGGCAATTGAGCAGATTGTATTAATTTTAACTCGGTTAAAATCCTGTTAATTTCAATCGCTAAAATCGATAAACCTGACCATCAATTAACAGTCTAGTAATTCCTTTTGCTTGCAAATAAGATGCTGTTTTCTGCAATAATTGACTATCTGGAACTTTGCAAACCCGTTGATTACGCGCTGAAAATCGGCTAGCAACCCGATGATTTTCAAAAATAGGTAAAGTCTTTTTCTGAATTTCTTCGGGTGGAATTTGTCCGAGTTCACTAAATGCTTTTAATGGTCTTGTAATCAATTCTGAGAATCGATCGATCACTAAGTAACAGGTACGGGGTAAATTGGCCTGACTCAATGGGAGAATCTGAATCTGATCGACATCAGATTTTGAGATAGTGCGATCGCGTAAAATTAATAAGTCATTAGTTGTCGTGTCCTCACTGTCAATTTCGTCATCATCTTCTAAATCATCATCATCTTCCTCTTCTTCAAACTCATTTAATTCTTCAGTAGAATTAAGAAAATCTTCTAAGGTAAGTTGTTGAGTGTCAGACTTAATAATGGGTTGACGACTGGTAATTTGAGAAGATAGAATAGGTTTTTCTGTCACCGTCGGTTGCTCAGATTCTGGGGATTCTTCTGAATCAGTAGACTCCGATGCCGAGGAACGTTTCCGCCGCCGTTTTAGTGTATAAGTGGGTTCGGTGGACTCTGAGGCAGGCTCTAATTCTAATTCGGACTGCAACTCTGATATTTCAGGTTTTGTTTCAATGGTCAAAATAGGGGGTGGAGTCACCTCGGTTTTGGCTTTGCGTGCAGAGCGTTTTCCTGTACGATGAAGACGCTGCTTTTGTTGAGTTAAGCTATCATAAAGTTCTTTCGGAATGGTGCTTTGCAGGATACGTCTGACTGTCGAACTACTCACACCATAACGCTCTGCTAAGGTAATGGTTGTTTCTTCTGGTGTTTCCTGATAGATTTGGACAATTTCCTGTTTCTGAGCATCGGATAGTTTTGAAGATGACATTCGAGATTTTAAACTAACGGTTGAGCAGTAAACATCAGTCAAGTGAGACATTCAGATGGGAGTAGATTTTCACCCATTCTCACCCAAAAGGCCCCTACTCTAGTATAAGATCGAAGCAGCAATTGCATTAAATGTTTTATTGGGCAAGCTGAAAAAAGCTATCCCTTCTGTTAAGATATCACTTCTACGTCTTGAACCGCAGCTCGTTGATATGATTTAGCTAATTTTAATATGATAGCTAAAATGGTATAGTATTACAAGATTAGTGATTGACTATAGGGATTGTCTAGAAAGCCACTGTTGTAATAGTAAGAGATCTTAACGATAGTACATCGCCCTATACGACTCAAACCAGTGTAAGATCGCGTGCTCTCTACAATACCACGGATGGCTCCGAGCTGGCTCGCTTCGCTGCGGAGGCTATTAGATCTTCACAGAATTAGAGACTGTTTGACACAGCTCAATTGGCAGATTAATCATAGTTAATGAACCAGATACAATAATCTTCTACAATTGGGTAGTTAGGAGAATCTGGTGTACTAGCGGTTAAATCTGCTAAAGGTAGGGTGAATTTTTTCTGGTCGTTAGTTCGCTCAACTTCAACTAAAATCCCATCAATTTCTGAAAGGCTTTTAGAAAATTTTAACAGCTTAAAAACATCTGTATGAGCTGGATATTTTGTTTTCAAACGTTCATAAGCCCTAGTTGAGCCTTCACCAAATAAATACTCTTCTTCCCAGGAAAAACTTTCGCGTCCTGTTAGATAGCAAGGCTGTTGAAGAGTAACTTGAAGTGAGTTAAAATATCTTTGTAAATTCTGCTGAGTACATTTAATCTTCTTGCTTCCTAAAATATTCTGAATTCTCCCTTCAAATTCTTCTAGGTTAAACTCATTTGAACTTAACAATAATTCTTCTGGACTCGTTAATCCTAAATCTTCAAATTTTTCAATGAGATTCGTCACGGCAGCAAGCATATCAAAATTCATGTCGCCGCTTTGTTTGCAATTGAACTGTCCAGATAAAATAGTTTCATCAATTTCAATCGGTTTAAGGTCTTCCGGGGGAGGCTGGGATTTATGTTTTTTCTTTTTTTGATAAGATTTAGACATTCTATAGATTTTGAAGGAAGACAGATGACCTGAATTTCAGGTAACAATGATCTTTGCTCGTTTCGGATCAACAGGAGAAAATTGATGACGACACAAACACAGATTTCTGAGTCAACAACTTACCAAGGTCAGTTTGGTGAATATACAATTACAAACCACGATCGAACTGAGGTAATTGTCTATCGAACTGGTTTAATGATAGCAGCTCTATGCTTTGGAATGGCTACGGCAATTGTTTTATGGCAGGGTGACTCTCCCATTTCATTATCCGCACTCACTGTACTATCTGCCTGTTTTTGGGTGGCATTGGGAGTCAGTTTATTCACGATTCATATCTATTTAGCTATTTTACACCGCCTACTTCAATTGTTTTGGCTGATTGGTGGCATCACTGCGGTAGCCGCTGCGCTCAACTATTCTGAACCTCTTGCTATGGCAGTTTACCATCATCCCAATACTTTATGGGGGGTGGGTTGGACTTTTGTGGCTTTAACCGGAATTTATTTTAAAGAAGCGTTTTGCTTCAACCGCATAGAAACAAAATTACTGACCCCTTTGGTACCGTTACTGATCTTAGGCCATATGGCTGGAGTTTGGTCGGTGATGAATCAGAAGTTTTTGCTATTTTTCTGGGCGATTCAGTTTATGATCTTCGCAATTCGGAAAGCTTTTCAAGCAATTCCTCCTGATATTGGTGATAAAAGCGTGTTTGAATATTTACGCAACCAACGTTGGGGTGGAAGTTTAAAGGGATAAGTGCGGGGGGTAGGACGCATATTTATACCTACCGACAGATGACGAAGCAAAAAAGTAATTATATCACTTTATGAGGCAAAACTTACTTGACATTTATTCACGATTTGTTAGAATTCAGCAAATTGAGAAAACATTTTTCACTTTCTCGCACTAGTCGTCATCACAGATTAAATCAAATTATGACTAAAATCTCTGTAATAACCAAAAAAGCCTTTGTTCTACTCACCGCCTTGGGGAGTGTTTCTTTCTTAGCGGCTTGCGGTGGTACCCCTACTGCTGAAAACACAACGACCGAAGAACCAACTCAAGAGCAAGCGGTTGAAGCACCAGATACCACCACTGCGGAAGTTCCGACCACAGATGCCGAAACCACTGAAGCCCTTGCTTCTGATGAAACTGACACGACTGCTACCCCTGTCGCTAGCGATGCCAATACAATTGTTGCTGTTGCCAGCCAAGATGACACCTTCAGCACCCTCGTTGCGGCATTAAGCGCAGCAGAATTAGCAGAAGTTCTTTCTGGAGAAGGCCCCTTTACTGTATTTGCCCCAACAGATGAAGCTTTTGCTGCTTTACCAGAGGGCACGGTTGAAGAGCTACTCAAGCCTGAAAATAAAGATCAGCTGATAAAACTGCTGACATATCACGTTGTTCCGGCTCAAGTCCCATCCACTGAGATTGCATCAGGTGCTGTAGAAACTGTTCAGGGTGAACCGATTAATATTCAAGTGGATGAAGCCACCCAAACTGTCATGGTTAACGATGCTACTGTGACTCAGGCTGATATTATCGGCAGTAATGGGGTCATTCATGCGATTGATGCTGTAATTCTTCCCCCGTCTGAATTTGAACAATAGGTTCTTTGTTTAACGACAATCTGTTAATCATGAAAAAGAGGCGTTCGCTATGGAACGTCTCTTTCTTTAGTAGTGCACCTTATAAATCCTCAATAATAGATAAATGCAGTCATTGAAGTCATTAGGATTGTTTACGCTTTAAAGCAGAAGCACAAGCGCCAACCATTCCTAGGGTCAATAAGCTCATTGTTGCAGGTTCAGGAACACTTTGAGGTTGAGGAATAGACTTCGCTGTTAAGTCAACGTTGAAGTCAGAATGACCACTCTCCATGCCTTCATAACCGAACCAGAAAGACATCCCCATGTTAGTGTTCTTACCGTTAGCACCTTCACCAACCTGAGCTGAGAATCTACCATTGGAAGCATCAAAGATGGTAAAACTATCTCCGGCGTATTCTCCTTCTGTCGCTGTGAAAGTAGATGCTTTTTCATCATCTAACTCATAGTAATACCAGTCTGCGGTATTAACAGGCCCCCCATTATTGGCATAAGCATTGCCGTTTAGCTCTTTTTTCGGGCCGCCTGTTCCCGCTCCTGAAGCTTCAAACCAAACATTAACATCCCACAATTTATTGGTATCATTTTTAGCCACAATAGAGCCAAAAAATTGAGCGGTTCCATCGTCATATTCATTGAAGGTAAAATCACCATCTGCGATGAATGTTCCCCCATTAATCATGTCTGGTAGCCAAGCAATATGTCCATCTCCCCATCCTTGGTTAAAAGAATCATTGAACGCTGCTGTTGCATCCCAAGAACGAAGAAGACCTGCTGCTTCGGCTTGACCTGCAAAACCTAAGACTAAAGAACCGACAACTAAACCTGCGCTAACTAATTTTTTCCGAATCATTTTTGTGTCCT
>CAYNXM010000090.1:0-19067 GCA_964401105.1 uncultured Lyngbya sp.
AGGGGACGTAATCTACCCGATGGGGATATTGTTGAGGTTCCGAGTGAGGAATTTATGCAAGATCAACAGGCTGAACAAACTGCTAATCTTCGTCAACTCCACGATCTGTTAATTCAACCGATTGCCGATTTATTACCGACAGATCCCTCAGAAAAAGTGGTATTTATGCCACAAGGTGAATTGTATTTAGTTCCGTTTCCGGCGTTAATTAATGAGCAGAATCAATACTTAATTGAAAAACATACAATTCTGACTGCGCCTTCGATTCAATTGCTGGATATTGCCCGTAAATCCCATACTGAAAAACGTAATAATTCTGCTACAGATGTTTTGATTGTTGGTAATCCTACGATGCCTGAAGTGTGGAATCCGAATAGTGGCAAAATGATACAATTATCGAGTTTAACGGGGGCTGAAGATGAAGCGTTTGCGATCGCGAACAAACTTCAAACTAAACCCCTGGTTTGGGATGAGGCCACTGAACCAATTGTAACCCAGAAAATGCAGAATGCTCGATTAATTCACCTGGCAACTCATGGACTGTTAGAATATGGTATTCCGGAAGAATCTGGGGTGTTGGATGCGCCGGGTGCGATCGCTTTAGCCCCTGCTGGAGATGCGGATGGACTGTTAACTTCTGCTGAAATTTATAATATGAATTTACAGGCGGAATTGGTGGTATTGAGTGCTTGTGATACAGGACGGGGGAAGATTTCGGGTGATGGAGTGATTGGTTTATCGCGGGCGTTTTTACAGGCAGGAGTTCCCAGTTTAATTGTGTCGTTGTGGAAAGTTCCGGATGATTCGACTCAGTTTTTGATGACGAAATTCTATGACTATTGGCAGGGAGATATGGATAAAGTAACGGCGTTACGGCAAGCGATATTAGATACAAAAGAAAAGTATCCCCAACCGATTAATTGGGCAGCATTTACCTTAGTTGGGGAAGCACAATAAACAGTTTTTTTAATTTTAAGTATTAATTCCAATCAACCGTTTAATAATTTGAACCACGGTATAAAGTTGATGATCTCGACGGGTGGTGAGGGTGAATTTATCCGAGAGATCATACTGTTGTTGTTGAGGATCTAATTTAACAAATAGAAAATCCTCCCCTGTGGTAATCAAGCCAAATACAGGTAGTTCAGAATTATATCCCTTCATATAGGCTAAGGTTTGAGGCAAAGCCTGCATCACGCTGAAACCATAACGCTTACTTTCAATTAATACTAACCATAAATGTTCCTGTACCACCAAAACATCAATTAATCCCCTCAAGATTGTGTCACCGTTCTCAATTTCTACCTGCACAAATTTCTCGCTGCGGATTTTAAACGGCGGATCGCACAATCCCAACAATTCTAATAAGGGAGAAACCATAATAAAGTTGACCGTTCCTTCAGTAATTGCTGCATCAGCCTCATAATAATGATAGCGATTTTTCAAGCGATATAAAAATTGTTTTTCAGCTTCGGATAGTTCGGTAAATTCCTCTAGCCATTCAGTAAAAAAGTTAGAATCTGCTGTTGGAGTTAGCCCTAATTTATGATGCGCTTCATAGAGGTTAGTAATGGCTTTATTAATGCCAGCAGTTTGAGTCATAATATTGATTCTTTTTTACCAAATTGTAGGTTAAAACGCCTCCATTGATCGCCAATCTCCAGAAAAAATAAAAGAACTCCAATAAAAGGGATGTTGATAAGCAGGGGCTTGTAATAAATCTAATTGTACCTGACGCATGGCTTGCGATCGCCCTTCCCCTTTTTTAATCCGTTGATAATACAATGACATCAACTCACTGGTACCATAATCATCGACTTTCCATAAACTCATCAGTTGACTTTCTGCCCCCGACTTAACAAAGGCGCGACGTAACCCATACACTCCTTCCCCATTAGCAACGGAACCCACCCCCGTTTCACAAGCGGATAACACTACTAATTTCGTGCCATATAGCCTCAGTTGAGTCACTTCTGAAGCCGTTAATACCCCGTCCTCATCCCCACTCTGACGCGGATTTGCCCCCGCTAAAGCTAAACCTGAACGTAACAGAGGATTTTCTGTATTGCTGGGAGTGGGTTTACACTCCGGTTGAAAATCAGGGTTAAGAATGACGTTAAACCCGCCATCATTAGGGCTACGACTGCCAGTCACGGGAATACAGTCAACATCTTGCAGAAAGAAGCCATGAGTTGCAATATGCAAAATCTTCGGGGCTTGAAGCTGTTTAAGAACGTTCTCCGTGGCTTGAGAACCCGTCAACAGTTGTAAATTCGGAATAACGGGGAGGATTGCATCAGCTTCTATTTTCGTGCCTTCTAGGGGGTCAAAGGTGAGGCTGGCGAGGTCAGTTGAACGTTGGTTTCCTCTTACTCCTGACTCCTCTCCTAAGTTGGGGCGAGAAAACCTCTCCCCTGACCCCTCTCCCTCAGTGAGAGGGGAATAAGAGGCCAGTTGAACCCCTGTAGAATTGCCGGGTGCGTCATAATTGGGGTTGGCTAACATCACGGGGTCTTGACGACTGGGGGCATCAAGTTGTAACTTCAATAAATCTCGTCCGGTGGTGAGATAAGTAAACAGATAATTTTTAACTAAATATTCGTTATTTTCATCCATCAACGCTGCAAACGGAATTAAATTCAATTGACCATCGGGAGAGATTAAAACATGGGTTTTATCCCCTAACTTTTCCCGTATCGGTTGCATCACCATCTCGTCTAATTCCCGCGCTGAATTTTCAATATTCGTCCGTTTCTCTCCTAAATCTCGGCGAAATTCATTGACTTTTTGATCGATGGGTTCAGCCACCCCTAAATCCACCCAGTTGATACTATTCGCAGAAATAATATAAGCCGCATAATGAGGTTTTCCCCAACGGATAGCTTTTGTATCATAAGGTTTGTACTGAATAATCTCAACTAAAGCAGTATCTTCAGGAATTAATTGTTGTAATTTTTCAATAGTTACAGGTTCAGTTTCTACTCGGAATTCTGCACTACGTTGAGCTAATTGCGCTTCTAAGTTTTCCGCTTCCGCTTTTAAATTATTTGTTAGCTGACGATATTGTTCTGGCGGCAAATCTTGAGGAGGATTATAAAGTAAATTACTCCGTTGTGATTGAATGGCATTTAATTCATCCAGCAGTTGTTGATTTTCTGGCGTAATATTGTCCCGCAAAAGCTGTAATTCATTGGTCACAGCATCCAGAATTCGAGCTTTACGCCGTAGAATAGTTGTTAATACTAAACGAGCCGCTTCTGCATTATTGGGTGCATCTTGAAGGTGGAGAGAAATAGCAGCATCTGTTGTGTTAGAAATCGCTTTCATTGAGTCTTGTTTCTGAAGTTCCGAACCCGTTGCTAGGAAAATATTCAGGTTTTGTTCTTCAACTTCTAGTGCTTGATTGAGAAAGTTAATGGTTTGAGTTGTATCGCCTTGCGCCAGGTAGAGTCCTGCCAAATTGTTGAGGCTGGTGGCAATATCGGGATGGTCTGCTCCCCAGGCTTTTTCACGGATAGCCAATGAACGTTGATACAAGGTTTCGGCTTGGTCATAGCGTCGTTGGGAGCGATAAAGTAGTGCTAAGTTATTAAGGCTGGTAGCGACCGAAGGATGGTTTTCTCCTAAGGCTTTCTCACTGATGGCTAAGGAACGTTGCATGAGAGGTTCGGCTTGGTCATAGCGTCGTTGAGAGTGGTAAAGTAGTGCCAAGTTATTAAGGCTGGCAGCGACAGAGGGATGGTTTTCTCCGAAGGCTTTCTCACGGATGGCTAAGGCACGTTCATGGAAGGGTTCGGCTTTACTATAACGTCCTTGAAAGTTGTAGAGGTTGGCTAAGTTATTAAGGCTGATGGCGATATCGGGATGGTCTGCTCCGAAGGCTTTCTCACGGATAGCTAAGGCACGTTCATGGAAGGGTTCGGCTTTACTATAGCGTCCTTGATCAAAATAGAGGTTTGCCAAGTTGTTAAGAGCGGTAGCGACAGAGGGATGGTTTTCTCCATAAGCTTTTTCTCGGATGGTTAAGGAACGCTGCAAGAGGGGTTCGGCTTGGTCATAGCGTCCCTGCTTAGAATAGAGTCCTGCCAAGTTGTTGAGGGCGATGGCGACATCAGGATGGTCTGCTCTCAAAGTTTTTTCTCGGATGGCTAAGGAACGCTGCAAAAGTGGTTCGGCTTGGTCATAGCGTCCCTGCTTAGAATAGAGGTCTGCCAAGTTGTTGAGAGTAAATGCGACATCAGGATGGTCTTTTCCAAAGGCTTTCTCTAAGATAGCTAAGGAGCGTTGGTAAAAGGGTTCGGCTTGGTCATAGCGTCCTTGAAGGTTATAGAGGTTTGCCAAGTTATTGAGAGCAAGTGCGACATCAGGATGGTCTTCTCCCAAAGTTTTCTCCTTAATAGCCAAAGAACGTTGGAAGAAGGGTTCGGCTTCACTGTAGCGTCCTTGGTCTAAGTAGAGGTTTGCCAAGTTGTTGAGGCTGATGGCGACACGGGGATGGCTTTTTCCGTAGGCTTTCTCCCAAATAGCCAAAGAACGTTGCATGAGAGGTTCGGCTTTACTGTAGCGTCCTTGAGACTTGTAAACTTCTGCCAAGTTGTTGAGGCTAATGGCAACATCAGGATGGTCTTCTCCCAAAGTTTTCTCTCGGATAACTAAGGAACGCTGCAAGAGGGGTTCGGCTTTACTATAAAGTCCTTGGGCTTGGTAGAGGTTTGCCAAGTTATTGAGGCTGAGGGCGACAGAGGGATGGTTTTCTTCAAAAGCTTTTTGATTGATAGATAAAGCACGTTGGAGAAAGATTTCAGCTTTATCATATTGTCCTTGGGATTTGTAGAGTGTTGCCAAGTTATTGAGGCTTTCGGCAACCTCAGGATGATCTTCTCCCAAAGTTTTCTCTCGGATAGCTAAGGAACGTTGATACAGAGCTTCAGCTTTATCGTATTGTCTTTGGGATTTGTAGAGTCCTGCCAAGTTGTTGAGGCTGGTGGCGACAGAAGGATGGTTTTCTCCTAAAATTCCCTCTTTAATAGCCAAGGAACGTTGATGCAGGAGTTCGGCTTTATCGTATTGTCTTTGGGTATCGTAGAGAAATGCTAAGTTGTTGAGGCTAACGGCAACATCAAGATGGTTTTCTCCTAAAATTCTCTCCTGAATTTCTAGAACACGCTCTGCTAAGGGTATTGCTTCGTTATATTTGCCTTGTTGCTTTAATTGAATAACTTGTTGGTTTAGTCGTTTTGCTTCTTCAAGTTCAGAAGACTGAGGGGTTGAGGATGCTGTTTGATTATTATTTTTTCTGGCTTGCTGCGTCTCTCTAAATAGACGTGTCCCTTGCTCAAATGCAGCTTTTGCTTCTTCAGTCTGACCCGCTATGGAAAGTTTAGCTCCTTCGAGGTAATATTCAATAAATTGAACGAGATAGTATTCACTACCAAAGCTTTTTTGATAAACAGGGAGTGCTTTTTCTAGCAAAGTCACCGCTTCTTCCCAGTTACCCACCTTTACTTCTTCTAATGCCTGACCTACCTGCTGTCTTGCCTCCTCCAATTCATCCGACTGCTGAGCCAACAAAACTTGATGGGTTGAAGGTTCCTCAGCCATCACCGTTACAGGTGCAGCAAACAACAAACTCACCACACCAAAGCCAGCAACCAGCCATTTCAGCCCGGTTTGAGTTGGGGTAAACATCAGCAATTTCCTCAAATCCGTTTTCCTACACGTTTATATATTCTGAGGGATGTTGAACTTATGCAAAATATTAATGAATATTGATTATAATCTCAGTTAACATTTCCATCAGATTGTTCTCTGGACGCGCATCCAATGAGCGAAACGGTTTATATCGAAACTAGTATTTTAGGCTATCTCACGGCTAGATCAACCAGAGATTTGATAGTTGCTGCAAATATAGAAATGACACGAAATTGGTGGGAGTCTCGTCGAAATGACTTCACTCTCTATATTTCCCAAGCTGTTCTAACTGAGACAGCACAAGGAGATACCGATATTGCAACCCAACGCCTAGAAATTGCCCGTAATTTTCCGTTGCTAGAGTTAAATCAGGAGGTTGAAGCATTAGCGGAACAATTCTTATCCCGTAGCAATCTTCCGGCTAAAGCAAATGTCGATGCCATTCACATTGCCGCAGCAACCGTTCACGGTATGAATTACCTGTTAACTTGGAATTGTAAGCATATTGCTAATGCTCAGATGCAAAGAAAGCTTGCCGAAATTAGCCTAGATTCTGGCTATCAGCTACCTATACTTTGTACACCTTATGAGTTGCTAGGAGAATAATCCATGTGGAAAGATGAAATTGTAGAAGAAATTCATAGAATTCGTGACAGCTATGCTAAATCCTTTAACTATGACTTAAAAGCAATTATTGCAGATTTACAGAAAAAGCAGGCAGAAAGCGGTAGAGAAATCGTTAATCTATCATCAAAACGCAGTTTAGTTAAATCTCAAAATCAACAAACTTAGGTTGAAGAAAATTATCAGCAGCAATGAGATAACTGTTGGAGAGATGCTATGGGATACGGCTTACGCCGAGCTACGCGATCGCTAAATAAGATGATAGTACAATTAAAGGAAATTGTGCAATGGATAAGTTAAAACAATATCGGCAAGTTATTCAAACTGTTATTAAGCGTCATGCTGAATATACTCCCAGTCATGGAGAAATTAAAACCTTACCTCTATGGGATACAATTAATGACAATTATTTATTAATGGATTTGGGTTGGGATCGCACTGGTCGCGTTCATGCTGTTGTGTTTCATCTACGAATTTGTAATAGTAAAATTTGGGTAGAATGGGATGGAACAGAAGAAGGAGTTACTCAAGAACTCTTAGATTTAGGTGTACCAAAAGAAGATATTGTATTAGGGTTTTATCGCCCAGAACATCGTAAATTAACAGGGTTTGCAGTGGCTTAATTTTTTCTGTAACAGTACTAAAATATTACTATCAACGATAACTTTAATCATTCTCCCTGTCGATAAGCTTCAATCTCCGCAGCAATTTCTTCATCTGTCAAAGGACTATCTGCGTGCAATTGTTGTGTCTTATTGAATAAAGTTTTCCATCTTTCTACTAAACTTTGCTCATCTTCAATCAATTTCATCTAAATTTGAACCTTTTGACCTGGCTTAAAAGGTAAATTGGATAAAACAATATTGTTAGGATCATCAATGGTAATAGAAGTGGTGTAATCTGGCATTTTTTTATTGGATATTCGTAATATAGCAATCCTATCTGATTCGTGAGAATCAGTGACTGTTTTGAGGCAGATGGCAGATGGCAGACGGCAGAAGGGAAGGGAGGAAGAGGAATTTTTTTAAGAAGTTCAAGAATTTTATAAATGATTTGTGATTGCTATATTATTGTACCAAAATATTTTCTCAAGGATATTGGAGTGATACAGACTGTTACTTTTTTCTTGACGCATAGTGTTATAAAACTCTATCGACACAGTTGATTAACCGTTTCGTTAATTAATTGTTTCAAATCCTCAGAAGGAGTCTCAACAGATAAGACTTCTTGCCAAAATTCTGACCATAATTTTTGACTGGCAAAGTAATCGGCTCGTTGTAATATTGCGGCATCTCCAGTAATATTTTCTGCTGCTAATTTTTGTTCTAATTGTTGCAATTCCTGAGTGACAGTATTTTGTTCTTGAGGATTCATAACTTTAAACGGAATAGGACGATAATCAATTGGGGGATTAGTAGAAACCTGAAGTTCATAAAATTGACCGGGTTGCAATGTTTTTCCTACTGTAATTTGATAGAGTTGTAACGGATTATTAGATGCTGTTTCTAGATTTAAATTAACTTGATTCTCAGCAGAAATTTCTTGACTCCAAATCACTGTTTCACTACCTTGTTCTCGAATTGAAATTTGAGTGATAATTCCTGTCCAAGTGAAAGTTGGGCGTTCATTCCAAACCTGTTCAACTTCGGAAAATTGATAAGGTGAAATAGGACAAAAACCGTCTCCTTTACTACCTCCGTCGCTTCCTTCTTCTGGTATGGGTTCACTACGGGGAAAAAATTGATGCCAAAGCTGTCTTAATTGACTTCCTCCTTCCCTACCTTCTTCTGGTAAAGGTTCAGGACGTTGCGAGACATAACGGGACTGTATTAAAACGGTGAAGGGGAAGATTTCTACTTGAATGATAGCAGGAACAACAAGCAAAGATAAACTTATTATTTGAGTAAAAAGATTGAACTGATAAAGTTTCATGAATGGCGACTCCTCAAAGTTGTTAAAGTAAAAAAAATTATTTCTTGAAATAGTTATTATTTATTAAATCAAGCACAAGGTAAAACCATATTAAAATAATGGGTATTACGATAGGTAATAAAATTAAAGCTGACACATAAAGCTGTAGGCTAATGATTCCATAGATTAGGGTACCACCTGTTAAAATCATTATAAGTTTTTTAGGAGAAATATAATATTTTTTAAGCAGAATGCTGATACTCTTGGCAATGGGAACAAACAACCAAAGTAGCCATAAATCTGATATCGGAATTATAAAATGATGATGCAAGAAATGATGAAATAGGTAAGCATGAACTTTTCCACCGACAAATAATGGACAATCTGCCTGAGACTGAGATATTTTTTGCCAATAGCAAAACGCTGGCGGCGCAGGTAAATTATCTTCCCCAAAATCATTCACTCCTGCTGTTCGATATCCTCCCGGTATAATAAAAACAACAGATTGTGAATATTTTTGTTGCAATTGACTGGGTTTAGTTACTAAAAAGTCCTGGGCTGAAATAGTTTGATAAACCGCTTGAGGCGGAATTGAAAAATCGGTAATGGGATGCAGCCAATACTGTCTAAAACTATAGCCAATCTGAGTAATACTTAAAGGTTGCATCCATGGATTGAATAAATTTTGAGTCAGTACTGTTGGATTTTGGGGTTGTAATAAATTACCTCCTGAGTCACGATAAACTTTTGCCAAAGCTAATAGATAACTGAGGGGAAAAGGACGTTCTTCTGTTAATAAAGGGCGTTCTTCTGTGAGGAAGGGTATAAGGGTCATAAAACGACCATTTCGCCAAAGACGGGTATCTCCTTGCCAAGTTTGACGGGTAATAAATCGGTCAATTGCCCAAAGTCGATATCCAGGTTTTGTACTTCGACTGGTTGCAAGAATAAATAGAGTTTCTAAAGATTTTGCCTGATTTAATGCTGTTTCTAATATTTGATCTTCTTCCGGCTGGGGAGTATTTAAAATATAGTCAATTCCGATGATTTTACGGTTAAATTGAGTTGCTTGATTCACCAATTGAGCTAGATATGAACGACTGATTAGAATGGGATCGGAAAATCCAGCAGTATCTAAAGAAGGTTCGTCAATTTCAACTAATAATATTGAGGGTTTTGTTTGAGGAATCTGTTGGGTAAGATTGCGATAAATAGCTTGAGTTTTAACTCGTTGTTCTAGTAATTGATACTGAATAGGAATTTGCCAACTTAAAATAGATAAAATCGCTAAAGCAGTCAATTCATACCATTTAGGACAGATAAGCTGCTTTAGAAAAGTTCGCCAACCTGATGGTTGAAGTTGAAACCATTGACTATTTGGATGACGAAATAAGGACGGAATTAAATAAGCAGAGGGATAGGTAAAAGATTTCTCGACTTTGAGAAAATGACAAGTAGCAGTTAAGGATTCTTCAACATTTTTATAGTCTGCCAAATTTTGTAAAAACTGTAATAGGAATTCCTGAGAAACTTGATTATGAATCGGTTCTCGCATCACCGCTACTTGACTTAATCCTAAGCTAATTAAAGTTTCAGCAATACTTAATCCATTACAAGAGTTAAATAAGGCAAATTGTAGTCCTTTATTTTTGGCAATTTCTAATTGATGAGTAATATCTTGGATTTGTATAAACTGTCCGGGCGCTATTCCTAATTCTCCTCCAGTTTGCTGAGTTTCGTTACTATGTCCAGCAAAAAATAATATATCCCAGCCTTTTTCATCGGTAATAGCTTGCTTAATTTCTGTTTCTAATTCTGAGATAGATTGACCGGGTTTCCAACCGACGGTTTCAACTTCAGCTAAGGGTTCAAGTTTGGCTTTTAGATCTGCTAAATCTTGCTGAAAATTGCTACGACCATCCTGACCAATAATCGCTAAAATCCTAGAACGATATCGTTGATATGTTTGAACAGAATGAGCGGTAATATTACTCGGAATACGATAAATTCGTAGTGGATTAGATATCGCAAATTCAGCACCAATTTCCCAAGCTTCCCAAGGTAATTTTGCTAAGTCTGTTGAGCCACAAATCAAACCTATTTCAATGACTCCCTCAGGGCTATTTTTTCGACAAAATTCAGCAATTTTAGCACGAATTTCATACAATTGATGACTACGTAACCATTGATTAAAGTCATAGCGTAAGCGATTTTCTGCGTCAGATAAGCGTCTTTTCCAATCAGTAGAAGGAGAAATACTTCCACTTCCGGCTGATTTTCCTCGGAAGTTATTCTCTGTTTCTTCTACATTAAATGAGATTTGAGTTTGGTAGAACTGAATATAAGCTTTACGCCATTGTTGATAAATATCCATTAACACTGGAGGAAATGGAACTTCAGCAGTCAGTCGTTCTCCACTTTCACCTGATAGCGTAAATAAACAGGATTGTTCAACGCTTTGAATAGATAATTGTAGCATAATAGTTAATATTTAAACTCAGGATAAAAGGTAAATGGCGGTAGGGTAATTGCCGTTTGATTCGGGAAATTAATAGTTACATAAAACGGCTCATTATAGGCTCCAATGACCCTGGCATAGATATAATCTTTTTGAGGATGATCTAAACTAGGGTTTTCCAATACTTGCAATTGATCTCGAACGATGAGTTGAGTTCCTAATGGTAAGCTAGAGTTGGGTTGAGCTGTTAGTAAGAGTAATAGTGTCCATTCAGGGGAATTAATATCAGTATCAATCTGCCAAGTTGTAGCATACAATCGCATCGCTACTTCACCCCAAGTGAAATCTCGGTAGGCAGTTCGGGCTTCTAAAGGAATGACTAATTGTGCTTGATTGCTTAACTCAATTACGGCATCACTAAACACTTCTACTGGGCTTCTTAAAGCTCGAAAGGCAGAACTATAGGATAATGGAGGAAGTAATGTCCATGATAATTCTTCAGCCATTTCTCCTAACTTATTTTTCAACCAATGACCCACATTTACAGTAGATTGAACAACTGGAGATAATCCCTGTTGAGAATTAATAATTGATGGCTGATCGCTAACGGTTTCGGCTTCAAAGCATCGTAAATAAAGTAATAATTGATCGGGATTGAGTTCAAACCAATCGATTGATAATAATGCCAGATCATCATCTAGAATAATGGGATGATGTTGATTCAGTTGCGATGGAGTCAGATATCCTAATACAGCCACATTAACCTGTTCTTCGGCTGTTTCTGAAACGGGTAAATCCTCTAATACCTCAATTAAAACATAGAATTGAGATTGTTCTTGAGAATGAGTCAGACACACTCTAGGAACACAGACTTCAGTATTCATGCTGCTATCTGTGACAATTAAAGTCAGTCTAAAATTACCGACTTTTAGTTGATCGGTTGACTGAGGCGATGGCTGAATTGATTCGGTTAATAAATCATTTTCTTGTAGTAACTCAGGGGCGCGTTGCTGTAACCATTCAATTGTACCTAATCTGGCTAATAGATTCAAATAAACTTGCCATTGCTGACGCGGATCGGTGGCTAGGGTTTGACTCAGGTTAGCAGCCCAATTAACTTGTTCTAGTGTGAGGGAAACACTTTCTTGTGCTATATATTTCCCCGGATTAATATTGCCGTATTCCATGATTGTGTTTTTCATGATTATAATTTCCAGTTAATACAAGGGTTCAGTAAAAGACTATAGATGACGGCAAAGACGACGAGTAAATAAACTATTGCGTGAGCTATTTGGTGTATTCATTTCTCGTTCTGCTTCTTCCATTATTCGATTAATTTCTGCGGCTAAAGCTTGTTCTAAACGTTTTAACTGAAGTAAATCCGTATAGTAACACGCCAGTTGAATCACTTCTTCTTTTAACGTCACAAGTAACCGTTGTTGAACATCTTGCCGCAGGGATTTTAAATTTAATAATCGAGACACCTGATCTTGTCGGGTTAATCCAATTTTCTTAGCAATTTCTTTCATGGGTTGACCCTGACAATTGAGGCGCAATGCCTGAAGAAAGATCTGATCTTTAGGTCGTTTACCCTTGCTTAAATAACTCAGACGATCCTTTAAGACTTGCTTCATTGCCCGATCTAGATGAGTCACCAACAGTTGACGAAAACGTTGCAAAAACTCCTGCATTTCTGTTTCAGCTTCATCTGAGGCAGGCTGAGGATAGTTTTCATTTAAGATAGGTTCTTGTTTCGGTTGACGCGACCGCCGAATTAATCCCGCCAATGATTCTAACTGTTCTCGCACCCGAGTTGGGGTGTAACCGTTGATCCCTTTCTCTGTTAAATCAGCAACCATGCGGTTTAACTGTTCGGGACTGGGGGGTTTACAGCGGGAACGAAAGCCAGAACCATTCTGTTGCAAGCGATCGCTCAAATATACGGTTTGATAGCTATCTAGAATGTGAATGGCTGGCTTTGCCGAAGCGGCAGTATAGCCATAATACTGAGTTAGTAGATGTTCTAACTGTTTTGGGCGATAATGATTTAAAATAGCCCAGTCCGTTTCCAGATAGACCCCACAGTCCCACAAAAAGCGACTCAATTCAGGGTGAGACTTGACCATTTGTTGAGTCCAAGTACTCAGTTGAGCACGTTCGGGGTTGAAAGTTTGCAGAATTTTATCCGCTAGAGATTGATAGGTTGTCCGGGGTTGAGGGTTGAAACGCGGCAACAGTTCAAAGTCATCCAGTACAAAAGCCAATAAGTCAGTCAGATTAAAACCGCCAGTTTTGCCAAACCGTCGAACCAGTTCAAAACAGGCACGATCTATTTGGTGAGAGATGAAGCATCGCAAACAAGATTCTGCTTGTTGTTGAGTCTCTGACTGTTCTGATGTGGGTTCAGAACCCATCAAACCAACCAATTGGCGTTGCACCACTGTATCAGACACCGTATTTTTATCGATGAGTTGGGGAAACTGCTGTTGAAACCAGGCTTTCGCCGTTGGAATTTCAACATCCTGCCGCCCGCCTGCTGCGTTTAGCCTCACCCAATGCCAGTATCGCCATGGAGAACCCATAGGATTTTGAATAACCTCCAAATTGAGTATATTGTTTTGCGTACCAATTCTATATACTCAGAAGCTAACTGAACCTATGCAATTTTCAAATTCCGTACAATGAAATTAACTTCTCAATTACTCACTCAATTCTCCCATGACTACCGTTGTTTCAACTTCCCAACCTTCTGATATTATCTACCCTAGTGCAGATGGAGAACCCGTGGCAGAAACTTATGACCATCTTTATGTCATTCTCACAACTTTAGCTGTGCTTAAACAGTATCTACAAGATCGTCAGGCTACCGTTTTAGCAAACCAGTTTTTATATTATGCGGAAGGATTTCCTAAACTGCGTGTTGCTCCCGACGTGATGGTGATTTTTGAAGTTGAACCGGGAGGACGGGATAATTATAAAATTTGGCAAGAAAGACAAGTACCGAGTGTCATTTTTGAAATGACCTCCAAAAGTACTCAAGATGAAGATCTAAACCGTAAAAAAGACCTTTATGAAGGCTTAGAAGTTCCGGAATATTGGCTATTTGACCCCAAAGGAGAGTGGATAGAAGAACAGTTACGCGGCTATCGACTCCGAGGAGATGTTTATGAACAGATCGCCGATAGTTGCAGTGAACCCTTACAGTTACGTTTGGCTGTTGAAGGAAAACTGATTGGTTTTTACCGTCAACAGGATGGACAAAAACTCCTGATTCCGGAGGAATTATCAGAGGCCCTCCAGCAAGAAACCCAATTACGTTTGCAAGCCGAAGAAGAGTTAGACAGAGAACGTCAACGGGCTGAAACTGAACGTCAGCGGGCTGAAACTGAGCGTCAACGGGCTGAAACTGAACGTCAACGGGCTGAAGAACTTGAATCTCTTTTAACTCGCTATCGAGAGCAATTTGGGGAATTACCCGATCGAGATTAGCTTATTAGGCTTGAATTGCCTTTTTTGTCGCTACAAAATCAGGAATCAAGGGTTTCCATAAAAATAAACCGACTAATCCTAGACAAATAGAAACCTTCGTGTAGCTTAAATCACCCTCAACGTGATTTGAATGAATTTCTAGCTTCAAATTCGGATTAGAAAATAAGACAGTTTCGGGTTGATTATTTCCATATTCTACGCCAAAAATTCCAACGCTCTGAGTTTGTTTCTCAGGAGTCACTATACCTCTGTTCTGAATTTGCAGAATCTGAGCTTGGGAATTTTGATGGGTGCGAGCAAACAAATTGAGTCCATTAAATTGATGCTGCTTATCTTGATAGGACTGAGTTGTTTTTTGTCCCCAAATAAATGCTTCTAAGTGTTCTTTATTCCAGCTATGGTTTCCCCAAGTCGCTTGAAATGTTTTGACTTCTGATAACTCAACTACACCGTCAGAATTATGGTCTACTGCTTCAAATGAACCGGAGAGAATATCGGCTCCAACTTGCTGTTGAAAGTGAAATTGACTGTGTGATGAGGGGAGTGTATTCCAAAGTCCAACACTCACTGCTACGCCAGCAGCTACCGCAAACAGGTTTGCGACATTCTGCTTCAAGAATAGGCATGATTGAGTCGCTGTTGAAAATAATCTCATAGGAATAATACCGGCTTATGTGATCAGCTCCTTTCATTCAATACATATTTCTCAGCCTTAGGAACTTATGCATTTTTTTATGTGTTGCTATATATTGGTTGATGTACCTTCAGCCTAGCGAGTTGGATTGTCCCGAGTACTACTTTTGCGGTGTTCCATTCGATCAAGGCGCTTCAGTAACCGCTGTGACAGTTTTAGCCGACCATTGAGAACTTCATCCGACAGCATAATCATTCCGAATAAAATCGACAGTGTTAAAATATCCATTTGCTCGTCTCTTTGCCACTCAACTAGACTGTACAGTTTTATTATATCAAGTTAAGGATAGACTGTACAGTTTGAATATTTCTCTTCCAACGACGGAGCGGGTGGTATTGTATTCTATTCAACAACAGTGACAACCGCCCACTCCCAAAAAAGCCTAGTGAGTCACCATCGGTAGAACTTCAAACCGTTGACCGGGCTGAGGGTTGAGTACTTTTGTAGGCAGTTGATGGCGAGCCAATGTTGAGCGAAAATCTTCTATACTACCGACCAATTTGATCAACGAAGATAGCAACCCCTCAAACTTGACATCACCCCCTGCGGCTGTAGATAACATGACTTGAGGCTTAACCCATTGTGCCAGTTTTAAACCAGTTTCTGCCCCTTGAATGATTGGCCCAACCAGGGGTAAAGTTAGGTTAACCAGAGGAGTAATCACAATATCAATTGGTGCAGCATCTTTCAACTCCGGAGAATGGTAGCCGTGAGGTTCATAATAAAGGGTATGGTTAGTTTCGAGTTCTTTCAAGAGATAACCATTTTCTACCAAAGTCGGCCCAATAGGAGAACCAGGAAAGGCTTTAATTTCTATCTCGTTGGCAAGGGTATAAGTTTGTCCATGTTTCAATGTGGTCACCTGAGTATATCCTAATTCTTCAACCACTTTTGCCGCATTGGGAGAACCGACAACAGGAATATTTTTGTCAAGCTGCTTTAATGTTTGGGGATGAGCATGGTCTTCTAACCCCTGAGAGAGTAAAATTAAGTCAATATTCTCAGGAATAGAACGCTTGGTGGGACGCTCCCCTTTAAACAGCCACGGCAGATTCCCGAAAACCAACGATCCGACTAACCAAGGATCAAGCAGAATTCGTTGATGACTAATTTCCAGCAGCCAAGAGTTACTGTCAAGCCAGGTAAAATACATAGTCTTTTCTGAGAGAACATCACTTCTTATTGTAAAGAATCTTTACAGGAAGTTTGAGGCGATCAAACTTACATTCAATCGCAAACTCACATTTATAGGACATTAATTGTCACTGATTAACCCTCTGCGATCGCTATCTCCACCCCCCTATATCCCCGATCAAATTAAAAGCGAAGCATCCTCTGGCTTCTCCCTAGGAAAGGTATCTCCATCAATAAAATGCATAGTTTTTGATAGCAAAAATAAAAACTTAATTATCGTTTTTATTCCATTAAATAAGTATTTCAATTATAGTTTAATCACCAATTGATTTAAGTTAAAAATGGCTGATTTATAAATCTAGCTGTTAGGCTGCTAAACAAGCGGTTAGTGATTTAAAAAATGAGATATAAGCTGCATTAATTCACTTAGTTAAATATCGAACAATAGGGAATCAGTAATAATGATATCGGTAGAGTGATTTGAGGGAACTCTAATACTAGGGAGTTGATGATTATGCTCGGAACTGAACCGACAGCCTTAACCATGAACTCAAAAGTTATAAATATATTTACCCAACTGAGAACATCAGGAGAATCTGTTATGAGGGTATCTGGTAAAAAAAATCAATACTTTTTTAATCGATACAATTATATTATTTGGACAACATTTTCTTTAGTTTCTCTGGTCGCTCTCTGTTTATTTTATTTACAATTTTATTTTCGATATCAATATAACAAAAACCATTTAGAAAATCAATTTAAAACGCGGGTAATTAATTTAGACTATGAGATTAAAGAGGCAGGCGATCATGTTAAAATCATGCAAAGTTATGCCCAAAGTTATTTACTTAAAACTTCTAGAGAAAATCTGCAACCTTCTTTACTATTAAACAGTTTGACTCAGCTCCCTTCCCAAGAATTTTATGCCTTAGACCCTATCCCTGCTCCTTTTACCCAAAAAAATACTGCACAGTTATCAGGAAAAGGTATTTTAGAACAGCTTGATGATGATGAAAAACGCGAAATTGAAATGGCATTGACCCTAAATCCGTTGTTTGAATCTATTACTAGTAATATGCCTAATATTGCTTGGATTTACTATACTTCTAAAAATCAATTTATTAATCTCTATCCTTGGGTTTCCTCCGAGGAATTTTTATTTCATAAAGAACTATACGACCAAGATTTCTATGTTATGGGACTACCAGAAAATAACCGCGATCGCCAGTTATTCTGGACAAAAGCCTATATTGATACTGCTGGAAAAGGATTGATGGTGACGGCAGCAGCGCCAGTGTACGATGGAGATCAATTTCGTGGGACAGTTGCTCTTGACTTGACTTTAGATGTATTAAGCAATTTTGTCAGAGGCTTAGAAATTCAGGGCAAAAAACAAACAAACGTATTTGTGATGGATAAGCATAATCATCTCCTAGCTCATCCTACCCTAGTTAGCTCCCAAGATCAAGAAGTTAAATCGGCAAAAGATGCTTTTCCTGAAGAATTGCGCCATCAGATTGAAAATATTAAAACCCTTTCACCTGGAAGATTTTATCGTGTTGGATCTTACTTGGTTATCCGCCAAGAGTTAGATAATGCACCCTGGGATTTGGTGTTTTTTCTCTCCCGTAAAAAAATAGCAGGGGTAACAATTGCGGGTATGAGTTGGCTGTTTTTAATGTTTCTTCCTGGTTTAGGATTAATCCTGGCGATCGCTAATCGTTTAACTGAAAAAGAATTTATTCGTCCTGCGGGTTTATTAGTGGAACATATTGAACGAGAAAGTCAAGAAAAATCAATTATTTCCCCTAATATTCCCCTAGCTTGGCAACCTTGGTTTTTACAGATCAGCTCTATTTTTCAGCAAAATCGTAGCTTATTAGCGCAATTAGAAGAAGCCAATTATACCCTCGAACAAAAAGTTAGCGATCGCACCGAAAAACTATCTGCAACGACCCGCGAATTAGAGAGCAAAAATATAGATTTAGTTCAAACCCTCAAGCAACTTCAACAAGCTCAAGCTCAGTTAATTCAAACCGAAAAAATGTCAAGTTTGGGGCTAATGGTGGCGGGAGTGGCTCACGAAATTAATAATCCGATTGGTTTTATTTATAGTAATATTGATTTGTTGTCTGAATATACCCAGGATTTACTGAATTTAATTCGTTTATATCATGATTATTTGCCATCACTTCCGGCAGAAATTTGTCAAGAGCGAGAGAAAATAGAACTTGATTTATTAGAGGAAGAAATCCCAGAAATTTTACAATCTATGCAGACAGGAACTCGACGAGTTCGAGATATTATCCTGGCTTTGCGTAATTTTTCTCGGCTTGATGAAGCTGAATATAAAGCCGTTAATCTTCATGAAGGAATTGATAATACTTTGATGATGATTCAATACAAAATGGCTGAAATTGAGATTATTAAACAATATGGAGAACTTCCCTTGGTGACTTGTGCAGCCCGAGATATTAATCAAGTCTTGATGAATATTCTGAATAATGCTGTTGATGCGATTGAACTAAAGTCAGCGGAGAATATTAAAACAGAATCCTACACGGGAAAAATTTTAATTCAGACGGAATTTCAGCCGAACCAACAGGTCGTCATCCGGATTATTGATAATGGAGTGGGTATTGCTTCTAATGTAATGAATCGCATCTTCGATCCCTTTTTTACAACCAAAGAAATTGGCAAAGGAACAGGTTTAGGGATGGCGATCGCCTATCAAGTTATTACAGAAGAACATGGTGGTCTCATTACCTGTGATTCGACTTTAGGAAAGGGAACATCATTCGAGATTGTGCTTCCTATTAAGCTACAAACAAAGAAGAATGAGCAGGCACTGAAAGCAAGTTAGAGTGCTATAGCGCTAGCGGAAAGTTGGCTAGCGCCAAACATTTTCCTCGGGAATAAGTTAGGCATTTTTTTCTTGAAAAGTTTGGCGGGAGGTCAGCCGACACCTGTCATCCTCGCTCCGGCGGGGACAACTTTCCGCTTCTCTGAAGTCTGTTACATATAGCCAATATAGCCTCTCACTCCATCAGATTATATTGCCCGCAC
>CAYNXM010000091.1:0-6288 GCA_964401105.1 uncultured Lyngbya sp.
TAAAAATTTGACTAAAAAACTATGAAAGCACTAAAAATAAGTATATTTAATAATAATATTTAGTATATTATTATTAAATAGTGCTTTATTCACCTTGTACTTTTAGTAAAGCAAACCCTAGAGAAAGTCCAAATAAGGTCATTAAAAAACAAATAGTAGCAGTGCTAACAATTTCTGGACTTGCATACGGAAAGATTTGTCGAATTAATTCCATAATACTTTGAATTTTAAAAATTATAAAAAGTTTAAATAATTAGAAACCATTTCGAGCCCAAACTGTTAACGCTAATGAAAACGTAAACATCGTCATTAAACCGGCCCAACCTAAACTGATGATATCCATATATATATATATTTAAATTATGTAATTATGATAATTTAAAAGGTAAGTTTCACCTTTTAAATTATTTTATTAGTATTATACAATACCATTTGCCCAATCTACGTCAACATTTTCAATAATTAATGATGAATTATAAATTTGTAAAATAATTAATAAAAATACTAAGAACGCAACCATTACTATACCCATAATTGGAGTGGTTCCCCAACCTGGGGCAACTTTACCATATTCAGCATTTAATGGACGTAAAATTTCACCTAATCTTGTTCGTAATGCCATAAAAATTTTTATATTTTTAATAAATTAATTTTTATAAGAGATGCTATATAATAATATATTGTTAATAATAATATTATATGACATGGAAACAGCAACTATTATTGTAATTTTTGTATCAAGTTTACTTCTAGGAATTACTGTATATTCAATTTATACAGCTTTTGGACCAACATCTAAAAATTTGCGTGATCCATTTGAAGAACATGAAGACTAAAAAATAAAACCAAATAACTTGGTTTTATTTTCTAATAATACGAGGTGTTTCTCGGAAAAAAACGGCAAAAAATATTACCATTAACGTACCAATAAGTAAAAATGTATAAACTAAAGCTTCCATTATTTGATCCTATTTACATATAAATAAATTTAAAAACTCGGTTATCCTCTATACAGCACCTTGTTTTTTTGTCGATTTGTCACCAAGTTTTTGGAATGCACCAAATTCTACTTGTTCTGTAACTTCTGCCCCAATACCAGTAAAAACATCACGGAAAATCGTTCGACCACCATGCCATAAATGACCAAAAAAGAATAATAAAGCAAAGTTTGCATGCCCAAAAGTATACCAACCTCGTGGGCTACTACGGAAAACACCATCTGATTCTAAACTTGTTCGATCAAATTCAAAGACTTCTCCTAACTGTGCCTTCCGAGCGAATTTTTTAACGGTTGGAGCATCTTTAAATGTTTGGCCATTTAACTTTCCACCATAAAAATCAACACTAACACCTACTTGTTCAATACTATATTTTGATTCTGCTCGACGGAATGGAATATCAGCTCGAATAATACCATCTTTATCAACTAAAATAACGGGGAATGTTTCAAAGAAGGCTGGCATACGACGAACAGTTAACTCACGACCTTCTTTATCACGGAAAATTGGATGTCCTAGCCAAGCTTCAGCAATTCCATCACCTTTATCCATTGGACCAGCACGGAATAAACCACCTTTTGCTGGATTATTACCAATATAATCGTAAAATGCTAATTTGTCTGGGATTCGTGACCAAGCTTGACTTTCTGATAATCCTTCAGTTACTGATGCTTCAACTTGTCGCTCAATTTCTTGTTGGAAATATCCACTATCCCATTGATAACGTGTTGGACCAAATAGTTCAATTGGTGTTGCAGCAGCTCCATACCACATTGTTCCCGATGTTACAAAAGCAGCAAAGAAAACAGCGGCAATACTACTAGACAATACTGTTTCAATATTCCCCATTCGTAGACCACGATATAATCGTTGTGGTGGACGAACAGTTAAATGAAAAATGCCGGCAAAAATTCCAAAAATTCCTGCAGCAATATGATGTGCTGCAATTCCACCTGGATTAAATGGGTTAAAACCATCGGCTCCCCATGCAGGTGCAACTGGTTGAACTTTTCCAGTGATACCATATGCATCTGAGACCCAGATACCAGGTCCAAATAACCCAGTTACATGGAATGCCCCAAAACCAAAACATGCTAAACCTGATAAAAATAAATGAATACCAAAGA
Organism: uncultured Lyngbya sp.; assembly: GCA_964401105.1. Lineage (GTDB taxonomy): Bacteria > Cyanobacteriota > Cyanobacteriia > Cyanobacteriales > Microcoleaceae > JAAURB01. The sequence continues at coordinate 2,126 of CAYNXM010000091.1, forward strand.
TTTTTGGTAAATCTAACGCCGGTTCTCCTGTTCGTGGATCACGGAATAATTCTAAATCCCAATAAACCCAATGCCAAATGGCCGCTAAGAAACATAAACCTGATAAAACGATATGAGATAATGCTACGCCTTCAAAACTCCAAATACCTGGATTTGAAACACTTTCTCCTGTGATACTCCAACCACCCCATGAATCTGTAATTCCTAAACGAGTCATAAAAGGCATAACAAACATTCCTTGACGCCACATAGGATTTAAGACAGGATCTGATGGGTCAAAAACAGCTAATTCATATAATGCCATTGATCCAGCCCAACCGGCAACTAAAGCTGTGTGCATTAAATGTACTGCAATTAATCTTCCAGGATCATTTAAGACAACAGTGTGAACACGATACCATGGTAATGCCATAGTAATACATTCCTCATTATAAATAATGGGTTTTGACTTTCTTACAACTAAACTAAAGAACAGTTAGCTATTATAATATATTATTATAAGCAAAGATCAAAAAAATTAATTAATTTTCATAATTCTTAAATGTTTTATTAAACTCGACTTGTTTAAATTTTTAAAGTAGGGTAAAGTAAAAGTAATTAAATATAGTTATTAACTTTTTATTTATTTTACAAAATTAATTATCTTAAATTTTTTATGGCAAAGAAAAGTATGATTGAGCGAGAAAAAAAACGAATTCGCTTGAAGAAAAAGTATCTGACAAAAAGAACAACATTATTAATGCATTATAAAAATGAACATGATTTTAGTAAAAAATTAGAATTACATTCAAAGATTCAACAGCTTCCTCGTAATAGTGCACAAACACGTATTCGTAATCGCTGTTGGAAAACAGGTCGTCCTAGGGGTGTTTTTCGTGATTTTGGAATTTCCCGTCATGTTTTTCGAGAGATGGCTCATCAGTGTTTATTACCAGGTGTAACAAAATCAAGTTGGTAATTAAAATTTTTAAGACAATTAAAGTTAAAAATTTTTAATTATTTAATCTATAATTATAAGTATCGATTTTAAAACAGTCTTTTAAGATCATATTATTTTAAACATAGAATTCAGGAGCGTTATATGGTTTTAGATTCACAAGTTTATACCGCATTATGTATTGCATTATTAGCGGCAATGTTAGCGATTCAATTAGGAATAACATTGTATAAATAAATTTTAATTGGAAATAATTTTTTAATAATTAAATAAGTTTTATATTTTACTAATTAATCTAATGTTATGGTAACAAATAATTTAAAAAAATTTAATACTCCGGTTTTTCCATTTACAGCAATTGTTGGACAAGAAGAAATGAAGCTTGCGTTACAGTTAAATGTTATTGATCCTAAAATTGGTGGAGTTATGATTATGGGTGACCGAGGGACTGGAAAATCCACAACAATTCGGGCTATTGCAGATTTATTACCAGAAATTGAAATTGTAAAGGATGATCCTTTTAATTCCCATAAATCAGACTTAGAATTGATGGGGAATGAAGTAAAGTTAGCTGTTCAAAACGATGAAATATTAGAAACTGAACTAATTAAAATTCCAATGGTTGATTTACCCTTAGGTGCAACAGAAGATCGCGTTTGTGGAACAATTGATATTGAAAAAGCATTAACGGAAGGTGTAAAAGCTTTTGAACCAGGTCTATTAGCAAAAGCTAACCGTGGATTACTTTATGTAGATGAAGTTAATCTACTTGATGATCATTTAGTTGATATTTTATTAGATTCGGCTGCTTCAGGTTGGAATACTGTTGAGCGTGAAGGTATTTCTATTCGTCACCCTGCACGTTTTGTATTAGTTGGATCAGGAAATCCAGAAGAAGGTGAGCTACGCCCACAATTATTAGATCGTTTTGGGATGCATGCAGAAATTCGGACAGTTAAAGACCCAGTTTTACGTGTGAAAGTTGTAGAGGAACGAACATCATTTGATCAAACACCAATGGTTTGGATCGAAAATTATGAAACTCAACAACAAGATCTACGTGATAAAATCGTTACAGCACAAGCTTTATTATCAAAAGTTGAAATTGATTATGATTTACGAATTAAAATTTCAGAAGTTTGTAGTCAATTAGATGTAGATGGATTACGAGGTGATATTGTAACAAATCGAGCTGCAAAAGCGCATGCTGCATATCATGGCCGTGATAAAGTAACAATTCAAGATATTCAAGCAATTATTACATTATGTTTACGTCACCGTTTACGAAAAGATCCTTTAGAATCAATTGACTCTGGTGATAAAGTTGGGAAACTCTTTAAGGAAGTCTTTGAAATTGAAGATTAGGCAAAATAAACTCTTTTAAATAAACTAATCACATGTTAAAATCATTTGGAATCTGTATAAATCTTTTTTTAATTGCTATTATTTTTTTACGAATTCCCCAAGAAAATCTGGGGCTTTCAAGTTTTACAACAAAAAGTAATTTATTAGGCTCACCAAGTTCTACTCAACGGTTTTTAAATATTTTGACGGGTGTTGGAATCGTTATTTATCTTGGTCTAGCTTTTAATATTAATTTACTAAACAAGCAATTGTGACTTTTTAATTTCTAATTCACTATTAAAAAAGGTTTCGGTACTGAGTAATGCACCCTTTTTTTTTAGAAATTATTATGGACTCTAATGAGACAGTGTTTTTATAATAACAAGAAAATAAAAATGCTAAGATTTTCAAGATAATCTAAGAAAAGTGAGAATAAAATCTCTCACTTTTCTTAGTTATTATATTTTTTTATATTTATCCTTAAAGTTTTTTTGTTAGACAATGGGGTAAAATAAAAATTACTTTTACCAAAACCCTAAAGAAACAGCTTTATCAATTGGTAAACATGCACCAATTCCAAACCAAACTGCAAAAATAAATCCGATAATAAATGTTAAACTTGCTAATGGACGACGGAATGGGTTTTGAAATTTATTAACATTTTCAATAAATGGAACAGTTACTAAACCAACCGGAACTGCAGCCATTGCTAATACGCCTAATAATTTATTAGGTAACACTCGTAATAAATTAAACGTAGGGAAAAAATACCATTCTGGTAAAATCTCTAAAGGTGTATTAAATGGATCTGCTGGTTCACCCATCTGTGTAGGAGCTAATGTTGCTAATCCAACACAGCACATTAACATTCCTAACATTGTTAGGGGAAAAATATAAAGAATATCATTTGGCCATGCTGGTTCCCCATAATAATTATGACCCATTCCTTTTGCTAATTTTGCTCTTAATTTTGGATCAGTTAAGTCCGGTTTTTTAATTACTGACATAATAAAGATATTTTAATTTTTTTTAATTTTTATTTATAATGGTCCTGAAATACCTTGTTTACGGATCATTAAAAAGTGTGTTAACATTAATACGGCTGCTGCAACAGGTAAAACAAACGTATGAGCACTATAGAATCGGGTTAATGTTGCTTGACCGACACTTTCTCCACCACGTAAAACTAAAACTAATGGTGGACCAACAATTGGTACTGCAGCTGGTACACCAGTTACAATTTTACAAGCCCAAAATCCTACTTGGTCCCATGGTAAAGAATAACCAGTTACTCCAAAAGAAACAGTAACCACAGATAAAATTACCCCTGTTACCCAAGTTAATTCCCGAGGTTTTTTAAATCCGCCAGTTAAATAAACACGGAAAACATGTAATACTAACATCAATACCATCATACTTGCAGACCAACGATGCAGAGAACGAATTAACCATCCAAAATTGACACTTGTCATAATATATTCAACAGATGCAAATGCATCAACTACACTTGGTCGGTAATAGAATGTCATCGCAAATCCAGTGGCTACTTGAATTAAGAAACACGTAAGAACAAGTCCACCAAAACAATAGAATATATTAACATGAGGTGGAACGTATTTACTCGAAATGTCATCAGCAATCGCTTGAACTTCTAAACGTTCTTCAAACCAATCGTAAACTTTACTCATAAATGAATTTTTACAATATTAGACACAGTTAAGCGAACTTTGTTTTCATGATTAAAGGCGAGAGTGGGATTCGAACCCACGGAACCTGTAAAGATTCATCTGATTTCAAATCAGACGCAATCGACCAACTCTGCCATCTCGCCAAAAAGATTAGTTTTTAAAACTAATCTTCAATAACATTAATTAACTATCAT
>CAYNXM010000092.1:0-9573 GCA_964401105.1 uncultured Lyngbya sp.
TTTGACCTGTGGGACACGGGATCAAGCCTATTGCCCAGATGTAAGACGTGGTAGAGGAGGACGCAAGAAATCCACTACACCGCTATCTGTTGGGTAGGAAGCCCACACCGTAATCTTTGATTACGGTGTTGGGTAGTTCACTTTTATCCTATGTTAAAAGCTAATCTGTCCCAGCTTTGGGTCAGTGAGAGTATTGCTCGTGCTGCTGCTCTTTGCCAAAAAGCCTTCAGAACTCCTAACAAGTTACGCCGTGAATTTGTTGAGAGATCAACGGTTAACCAGCCTCAAAGTCATCGAAGACCCAAATTTATCAGGAGAACAAAGGAAAAAGCAAACCCACCGCAAGCAAGTTTGCAGTTAACCCACTCAAAAATATGTTCACATGAGAGTCTGTGGCGAGATGTTTTCACTCTCAAATTCGGCTGTTATTGATAAATTTTATACACACATTCTTAAAACTGTAATTTACTACTTCATTTAAAACTATTTTATATAAAAGTATCTAGCCGACTAATCAAGCGCCCACTCACCACTGTTATGTGTAATTACTGAATTAAGATGTTAAAATTATACATTGAGTAGGGGATACGCGTCGCGACTAAATAGTAAGTATAACTCAACTACGGCAAAAATTGCAACTTCAATGAAAGGGAAAGTTATTGATAAATCAGATAATTCCTATTAAGAAATAGTGATTGCGATCGCTTCATCATCGAACTAGACTGTTGAAGATGATGGCAATTATATGATGATTTCCTGACATTGTCCGGACTCTAGACGCTAACAGTATCGTAGACTACGGATAAAAATCACTGATTCTGATTTCTCTCCTCGCTACTTTGACTGATTAACTGTTCAATGGCAGTGATAATAATTTGAGGTTGATCGATCCAGACAAAATGACTACTCTGGGAAGCTGAAAGCTGATTGATATGATTAGAGAGTTGTAATAAGTTAATGTGCATTTGATTTCTAAATTTATCAACTTGATTGAGTGGCAGATAAAAATTCCACAGAGAACGTTTAAAAAAGCTGTTTGCTTTGATATTGATGATGGGAATATCTAAAAAATAATTGGCGACTTTAACTTGATTAGCACTTTTTTCTAAATTCCAGAGTTCTCTTGCCATCGTCAGCCAATGTTGAGGACGATAAAATGATTTTTTAACTCGCGTTAATATCTCTGGGGAAAATTGCCGTAATTCAGGTTTAACTAATTCAAAAATTCGCAAATTACCGAGTATTCTAACTAAGCCTAATATTGAACCCAAAATAGAAATTAAAAATCCTGATAAGAAAAATAGTTTAATTATTTTTAATGCCAGAGGTAGCTTTAACATCAAAGTTTCAGACAACCCATCGGTCAATATTATACCTTGAACTTGCTCAGGATAATAGTGAGCGTACAGCCGAACATTATAACTGCCAAATGAATTACCCACTAAAATATAGGGAGGTTCTATTTTTGCTTGTTGTAATAATTGATGTAACTCTTGGGCAATGACTTCACTACAACGGGATTGAGGACTCGCTTGACTCCAGCCATATCCTGGACGATCATAAATACATACTCGTGTGATTTTAGCAATTTCATCAATTAAAAAATAGCCATCAATCCCCCCCAAACTATGATCTAAAATAACGGTAGGATAGCCTTTTCCTTGAGTATAGAAATGGATTTTACAGCCCCCCACCTCAATTAAATCGCCTGGAGGAGATTGTCGATTTTCTTGCCAAGTTTTACCGAAATGATAGCTAGTGGTTAGACTGAGAAATATTAGCCGAATTAAATTAAATTCCAATTTATCTATCATTACTGTAAACTCTAATTAAGTTTGTGATTACTTATTATAGTGTGCGTCAATATACACCTTCTTGTTTTAACTCAAAATAGTCTTCACCCGGATCATGTCTCTAGGTGTTCTTTGAAAGAATGATATTTCAGCCAATTTCCTAATCGAGTACAGTTATTATCTGGAGGAGTTCCGCCATAATTATTACTTTGAAAGTTAATAAAATCCTCAAACATCCCCAAAGGAATTAAAACTGTATTAACTTCCATTCCATCATCAAAATAGACTGTTTCAAATTTAAACTGATAACCTGCCCATCTTATCGTCTTCACACGATTATTAACCATTAACTCCAGATTATAAATAATACAATGGCGTTCAGGATATGGATTTTTATTTCTATGAGCAATACTCCAATACACATGATGACGGACAAAATCAACACCCCTTAAATCCTGACATATCTCTATCTCTACGTCATTTATATTCAGGAAAATACGCTTCAACTGCTTCATCGCTCAATCTAATCAATCGTAAAATACAATTTTTATGTATTCTCTGTGCCTGGTGGGGTTCCAATCATCTTTCTTTACACAAAATCCTAATTATTTGGATTGTGTCATCATCCGAATTTCTGAACAAAAAGCCGCATGATTTAATCCATCTTTGCGTTTAACCGTACTTGTTCTTAATCTCAAATTTGGGATTAAATACCAAAACCGTTCCTCTGCATAAAACTCTTCTGATTCAGTAATTAAGGTTAATACTTCATCCTCTCCCATCATGTAGCGCCCTTTTAAAGTTTTACTATTGAAACCGGGTCGAGATTGTAATAATAATCCTTCGTTTTCTTGTTCAGGATGACGAACTGCAACTAACGTGGTAGAACCGATTTGTTTTTTTGGGTTACCATCGACAGTTCCTTCCCAACTCAACTTTAACCCTCCCCAAACCGAACTGGGGTCAGTCTCATGCTGTTGACATAATTGAACGACATTAGCATCACTAGAGGATAAAGTTTCAATCACTAAATTAGATTTTCCGGCCTGCAACTTCTGTGAAACCAAATCATGAACGGTTCGTTGTGAAAACCATTTACCCGCACTCAACTCAAAAAATTCAATAATATTCATGAAAACGGAGATGTAATTCTATTCATCTGAAATTGTCTAGTCCCCAATTCTATCGTAGATTGAGCGATTGGTGATGCCAATAGTTCACCTGTGTGCCTACCTCCTTGTCTGAAGCATCTCCCCTTCACAAGTATCTCCCTATCTTTAATAAAAGTAGAGGAGAGGACACAGATTCAGATAAACTGTGAAGTTGGTTAATGTTCTAGGAGAACACTGGTAGTGGCGATTGAAATTGGTCAAAAAGTAAAGGTACGGCGCATTCGACAACGAGTACCTGCTGATATAGTTCAGCAACTGAAGCAGAATCCTTATGGTACTGTGAAAGACTACAAAATGGTAGATGGGAGTGGAGTGGGCTATGTGGTTCAACTCGATAATAAGCAGTCTACCTGGTTCTTTGAGGATGAACTTGAAGCAACCTAGTTGAAAGGGAGTAGGGAGTCTGTCGTGACGTAGCATGCTACGTCTGTACGGGGGTGGGGAGTAAGGAGTAGAGAGAATAACTTTTTATATCTCTGTTGCCTGACTGTATCTCTGTTCCCTGTTCCCTGTTCCCTGTTCCCTATTAAGACAGAAATCTGCAATAATCTTTAATGTTCATAAAAATTTACGCTAAAATCTGCTAAGTGTTCTTAATGATCACACTTGAGCTGGATTTGGATTAGGAAGATTATAGATGTCTTTGATTTTGACATTTTTGGGCAAAGGAGGAACAGGCCGAACAACCGTGGCAATTGCAGCGGCTAAGCGGTTTGCAGCATCCGGAAAAAGGGTTTTGCTTGCAAGTCAAGATCTAACCCCAGGGTTTAGTCTATTGCTGGGAACTCCAGTGACTGCTGAACCGACAGAGATTGAAACGAACTTAAAAGTGGTTTCTCTGCAAAGTGCCCCATCACTCGAAAAAAGTTGGGAAGAAGTCAAAGAGTTAGAAAAACAATATGTCCGTAGCCCTTTCTTCAAAAATGTTTATGGTCAAGAATTGGGGGTTTTACCGGGAATGGACAGCGCTTTGGCTCTCAATACTCTGCGAGAATATGACAGTAGCGGCAAATATGATGTGATTGTTTTTGATGGTACAACCAGCCAAGATACGCTACGAATGCTGGGAATGCCAGAAATTTTGAGTTGGTATCTGCGTCGGTTTCGTCGAGTCTTTCTGGAGTCAGATTTTTGGCGGTCTGTGTCTCCCTTTGTTCAACCCGTTACTAGCGCGGTATTAAGTGTAGATTTTTCGGTTGAGAAATTTACCCAAGAAAATAATCCCGCGAATAATATCTTAGACGAAGGTAAAGCGGCGGTAGCAGACCCTAACCGAATGATGGCTTATTTGGTGACCACAGAAGATGAAGCGGCGGTTGCTACTGCCCGTTACCTGTGGGGAAGCGCCCAACAAGTGGGGTTAACCGTAGGCGGAGTCCTACTTAACCAAGGGGGGGCGACTAACGCCGTTGCAGCCACGTTTAAACCCCTCTCCATACATTCTATCCCCCAACGTTCTACAGAGGACTGGCAGCCATTGATGGAGGCGTTACCGGACTTTACCACAGAAGCGGCGATCGCACCGAAGCCTATTACCATAGATGAGGTAAATCGTCAAGTGAGTTTGTTTCTGCCGGGATTTGATAAGAAGCAAATCAAACTGACTCAATACGGGCCGGAGGTGACGATTGAAGCTGCCGATCAACGCCGCAATATTTTTCTACCCCCATCTCTGCGCGGAAAGCCGGTGACAGGGGCAAAATTTCAAAATGAATCCTTGATTATTTCCTTCTGAAAATCGGTAAAATTACTGGCAGTAAGAAGCTGAAATTTCAAAGGATTTGATTCAATCGCTGTTCTAAATTCCCTTAAATTCACTCATGTCTGATTCGTCATCATCTCAAACTTCATCCCCTCCAACTGAGGAAAATCAACCCCCTGACCGTAGTGGGAAAACCCGGCAACTGTTGGGGATGAAAGGGGCAGCAACAGGAGAAACCTCTATCTGGAAAATCCGCCTGCAATTGATGAAACCCATCACTTGGATACCCTTAATTTGGGGTGTGGTGTGTGGGGCGGCCTCTTCTGGGAACTATCGCTGGACGTTAGAATATTTCTTAATCGCAGCGGCTTGTATGTTAATGTCGGGGCCGTTGATGGCGGGATATACCCAAACGTTAAATGATTTTTATGATCGCGATCTCGATGCCATTAATGAACCCTACCGTCCTATCCCCTCCGGGGCGATTTCAATTCCGCAAGTGGTGACCCAGATTCTGGTATTATTAATTGCAGGAATTGCCGTTTCTTACGCCTTGGATGTGTGGGCCCGACATGAATTTCCCGTGATGACAACCCTCTGTATTGGCGGTGCTTTCGTCTCTTATATCTATTCTGCCCCACCGTTAAAGCTGAAAAAGAATGGTTGGCTGGGAAACTATGCTCTGGGGGCAAGTTATATTGCTTTACCCTGGTGGGCGGGTCATGCTTTGTTTGGCCAACTGACTCCCACGATTATGATTCTGACTCTGTTTTACAGTTTAGCCGGGTTAGGGATTGCTATTGTTAATGATTTTAAAAGTGTCGAAGGCGATCGCCAACTGGGGTTAAACTCTCTACCGGTGATGTTTGGTGTGGGAACCGCCGCCTGGATTTGTGTCTTGATGATTGATGTATTTCAAGCCGGAGTTGCTCTGTATTTATTCAGTATTCAGCAAAATTTGTATGGGGTGATACTTCTATTGTTAGTGATTCCTCAAATAACCTTCCAGGATATGTATTTTCTGCGCAATCCCTTGGAAAATGATGTTAAATATCAAGCAAGTGCTCAGCCCTTCCTCGTCCTCGGAATGCTAGTGGTGGGTTTAGCATTAGGTCATGCGGTATAACCCTCTTTAGGGTAAAAACAGATTGTTGAATTGATTTAGGGAGCCTTACGTGACGCAATTTTCTCAGGATAGAGACGATCTAGTTCAATCTAAACAGAATTGGGGAAAGTACAGCCGTATCCCCTCTTCTCAACCCTATAATGGACTGAATCGACCCCCCTTATTACCGGAAGAAAAAGCCTTGTTGCGATCGCCTTGGCATCAATCCTCAACTCAACCCCCCATTCAACCCGTATTAAAACCAGTATTACAACAGAATCTTATACCCATTCCTCAAGCAGTTTCTCCCTCCCCAGAAGAAGCTGATATCTCTTCAGATACTGAGGTGTTACTCCCACCAGCAGAGGAGGAAGAGGAGATTAGAGATTCTCAAATACCCGACGAGCGACCGAGGCGAAAACCTTGGTATCGTCGAGTGGTGCTACTGAGTAGTTTAGGGGTATTGATGGTTGGGGGTAGCGCCTTGGGGTATGGCGGTTGGCAATTTTATCGTCTTTATCGAGACTTGCCAGCAGTTGCAGATTTATCGGCTTTTAGTCGGGATGATACCCTGACGATAAAAGCAGGAGATGGCAGTATTATTCAACAATCTGGGCCAGCAACACGGGAACAAGTCACATTAGAACAAATTCCCCCCAACTTAATTAAAGCTTTTGTTGCAATTGAAGATCGCCGCTTTTATGAACACGAAGGGGTAGATTATCAAGGGATTCTACGGGCAATCACCTCAAACGTTAAAGCCGGGGGTGTGGTAGAAGGGGGAAGTACCATCACTCAACAATTGGCACGGGTGGTCTTCCTCAATCAAGAACGCAGTATTATTCGTAAACTACGGGAAGCGTTACTGGCGAGGAAATTAGAACAAAAACTGAGCAAAGAAGAAATCCTAGAACGTTATCTCAATATCGTTTATCTCGGTTCTGGGGCCTATGGGGTCACCGATGCCGCCTGGGTTTATTTTAGTAAGCCGTTAAAATCTTTATCTCTGGGAGAAATGGCAACCTTAGCGGGTTTACCCCCCGCCCCGAGTGAATATTCTCCGATGGTGAACCCGGAAGCGGCTAAAAATCGGCGCAATGTGGTATTGCAACAAATGCAAGAGGCGGGTGTGATCTCAGCCCAGCAGGCACAAGCTGCTATGCAGCAGCCTTTAGCAGTGAAGCCCAGTCCCCCCAAGCGGTTAATTGTGACTGCCCCTTATTTTGCCAGCTATATCCGTAAGGAATTACCCAAATATATTTCTCAAGAAGCCTTAGAAGCTGGAGGGTTAACGGTAGAAACCACGGTAGATTTAGAATGGCAAGAAATTGCCCAGGAGGTGGTAGCTGAAGCGGTTAAACTTGATGGCCCCGGTTCAGGATTTGACCAAGCCGCATTGGTGGCAATTGACCCCCGCAACGGAGAAGTCAAGGCATTAGTGGGGGGGTTAGATTATGAAGAAAGTGAATTTAACCGGGCATTTCAAGCCCAACGTCAACCGGGTTCGACCTTTAAAGGATTGGTTTATGCTGCTGCGATCGCCGCTGGATTTAACCCTTATGATAGTTATAAGGATGAACCTTACCGAGTAGATGGTTATCGGCCGATGAACTACAGTAAAACCCATGGGGGTTGGCGTTCGATGCTGACGGCCCTCAGTAGTTCAGTCAATGTGATTGCGGTCAGGGTATTGGTGGATGTTGGCTTTGAACCCACGATTAAATTAGCCAAAGCGATGGGAATTGAATCTCCCCTACAACCGACTTATGCATTAGCGTTAGGGGCTTATGAGGTGAATTTGCTCGAACTCACCAATGCTTATGGTACGCTTGCGGCTGAAGGCAAATATATCCCCGCCCATGGAATTCGTCGAGTGATTAATGCTAAAAATGAGGTGATTTACGAAGATCAATTTAAGCCGAAACAGGTGTTGGATAAAGATAGTGCTTCCATTACCACTTGGATGTTAGAAGGAGTCGTCAACGGTGGGACGGGACAGGCCGCTTATCTGTCTGACCGCAATGTGGCGGGGAAAACCGGAACTTCAGAAGAAGCGCGAGATTTATGGTTTATTGGCTATATTCCCCAAATTGCAGCGGGAGTTTGGCTCGGGAATGATGATAATCAACCCACTTGGGGAGAAAGTAGAACAGCGGCCTACAATTGGCGGCAGTTTATGCGGCGAGTCATTGAGTTAGAAGAGATGCCAGAAGCCCAATTTCCTAATATTCCCAATTTGGAAGAGCATGAAGGCAGTATTAGAGCCAAACCCCATCGACCCAAAACTCTTGTCACCGGAAATTCGGCTGTTCGTCGAGATGACCCCGATTATCATCGCTATTATGGTCAGCCTCGACGCAATCGCAATTCGGGTTATTACGACTCCGGTTATTACAATGATTACGACTCCGGCTATTACAATAATTATTGAAGTCTAGGCAAAGGAGCTATTTGTCACAATGGATGAACTCACCCCAATTTTGAAAGAACTGACTCAACAACCTGTTGCATTTTTGGGTGGATTTGTTTCAGGTATACTTAAACTGAATCTCAATGATGATCCTGTTAAAACTTGGTTAGAAAAGGAAGGAGCTTCAGTTTCTGCAACTGCCTCTGATTTGGATGAGACTAACAATAATAATGGGCCTCAGTCAATTACGATTGAGTAAACTATTAAAAATAACCATTTTTATCAAGACGAAGGTCTGCTTTTTCAAGTCAGACCTTTTCTAGTTTTTTTATTGGAGATTTAACCCATGTTACGAAAACGTTCAACTCCTTGGATTCATCAAAAATCTCGATTTATTATTGCTAGTATAGCAACTTTTGGGGCTGTAATTACGGCTTATATCGCCATTGTTAAGTTAACGGGGGGAACTGCGGCTTGTCCCGTGACTGGGTGTGATAAAGTTCTAGAGAGCCCCTATGCCGTTGTCTTTGGTTTACCCTTAGCGCTGTTTGGATTTTTTGCTTACAGTGGTATGGGAATTATGGCAGTTGCACCGTGGTTAATTAATCCAGATACTCAGAAAAGATTACGAACTCAGATTGAAGAATGGACATGGTTGCTGTTATTTGCGGGGGCGACTGCAATGATAGTCTTCAGCAGCTATTTAATGTATTTAATGGCATTTAAAATACAATCTTTTTGTCTGTATTGTGTTTTCTCTGCGTTGTGTTCATTGGGTTTATTTATTCTCACGATTATTGGACGAGAATTAGAAGATATTGGTCAATTAATCATGACTGCTTTAGTGGTAGGAATGGTAACGATTATTAGCACTTTAGCGATTTATGCACCACTGAACAATCCAGTGGCTGAAGAAGGAAATGGTTATAATATTACCACTGCTTCTGCCCCTGCTAATATTGCTTTAGCTGAACATTTAACGAATATTAACGCTAAAATGTATGGGGCTTATTGGTGCGATCATTGTCAAACTCAAAAGGCATTATTTGGTCAACAAGCTGTTAGTAAAATGCCTTATATTGAATGTGATTCAAGTGGTAAAAATCCTCAGCCTGAACTGTGTCAAGCCGCCAATATTACCGGATATCCCACTTGGGAAATTAATGGTGAACAATATTCCGGTGTGCGACAGTTAGATGAATTAGCCAGATTATCAGGATATACTGGCTCTCAAGACTTTGGCAACCCTTAATTAACCTGAGTTCGGGATCAGGAAAGGGACAGGTAGTCAGCTGAAAATAGCGTTAAATCCAGCACCTGTCCTATGTCTAGTTTAGATGCATTGTTCTGCCACGTAGACGATTTCTGCAAGAAATTTGAAGTTCAATGGC
>CAYNXM010000093.1:0-3159 GCA_964401105.1 uncultured Lyngbya sp.
AACGCCATCCGAATGGTAACCGTTTCCCCCGGTTTAACTAACGCTACATCCTTCCAGGCTAAATAAGGTTCTGGCTTGCCATTACGGCTAATAATTTGAAATGGGTTACCATGAATATGAAATGGATGATCCATCATCCCAGTATTGACTAATTTCCAATCTTCAACGGTATTCAACTGTACAGCCGTGTCGATGCGTTCAGACTGATAGGGTTGACTATTCAATAAAAATACCATGCCTTGACCTCTTATCATGCCATGATTCATCTGAAAACGGCGCATTTGTTGGGCAGTCGGTAAAGGTTCAACGGGTATCAGTTGTGAGGGTAAGGTTGGTGTAGCTGTGGTTGGATAACTCACTGTGGCTAATACTTGAGGTTCATTGTGAACGTTTCTCCCCATCATGCCGCCTCCCATCATCCCCATCCCCCCACGTTGATAAGGTAAATTCAGTAAACGATATTGTCCCGGTTTTTGACTGGGTTGAATTAAGATATCTACCCTTTCTCCTGGCGTGAGTAACAATTCTGTTAATTCTACAGGTTTTGTTAACGCGCCGCCATCTGTAGCAATCAGATAAAACGGATGATTTTCTAATGATAATCGATAAAATCGTGAAGGGGAAGCATTAAGAATTCTCAGGCGTAAAAGTTTCCCAGTTGGAATTATAAAGTTGGGGTTAATTTCTCCATTAACAGTAACTATATTTCCCTCTCTTCCCGTCATAATTGAAAGTAGTGAGTCTGACAGTCTATTTCCTTGTTGATTTAAGGCAAAATCTTGTAAAACAATAAACTGTTCAGCAGCGGCTTGAACTTCTGGAATTTCATCTAATTTTCCACGAACAACAAATAAACCTGCTAACCCGCCAAACAATTGTTCTGCCACTAAACCATGTAAATGGGGATGATACCAAAACAGTCCGGCTGGATGATTTTTAGCAATATTAAATTCATAAGTAAATCGTTCGCCAGGTGGAATATGTAAAAATACATTATCAGCATTACCCGTAATCGGAATATGCAAGCCATGATAATGAATATTAGTGGGTTGGGAAAGATTGTTTATAAAATTGATTCGGACTGTATCCCCTGGCTGAACTTCTAAACGGGGACCTGGAATTTGTGCATTATAAGTCAATAATTGAGCCAATTTTCCAGCTATCTTAATAGAAGATTCCCTCGCTTCTAGATCTAGTTCTAATAAACCTTCAGAACTTTTATGATCTTTAGCAAAAGCAATTACAGGGGATTGTTCTGTAGAATAACGCTGTGAACGGAAGACCAAATTTGCAGATACAGCAGTCCCTATACCAGCAATTCCAAGGGTAAGGAATTGACGACGATTAAGTTTCATGATAATTACTTTAAAGTTCTAAATTTGGACAAATAACCCCTGGTTTTTCATCAGGATAAGTTGACCAATGTTGAAGTAAATCTGTTAATTCGTTTCGTAGTAATATTAATTCTGCAATCCGCCGATCTACTTTAGTGACCTGTTGTTCTAGCTTTTCCTGAATACTATCGCAGGGTAAATTACCATAATCATAAACTGCCAAACATTCACCAATTTCTTGTAAAGTTAAACCTAGAGATTGTAATCGTTTGATGAAGGCTAGACGGCTAATTACACTCATTTCAAATAAGCGAAATTGTCCGTCTGTTCGCTTTGCTGCTTTTAACAGACCTAACTGTTCATAATAGCGAATAGTTTTAATTGGTACGCCACTTTTTGAGGCAACTTCACCAATCTTTATAAGTGCCTGTTCTTGTACTGTCATCATTAATTTACTGTGAGTCTATATTTTTATTGTAGACTCTCCAGTTAACTGGAGATGCAAGGTAATCCTAAAGTTGTAGAGTGCGTCAACTATTGTGAATTTAACTCAATTACTCTGACTCAGCTATTGACGTATTGAGGATAGTCAGTGATAGCACAATAAAATAGATGGGTTTGTTCTCGAAGAGAGTGTTATACTTAACCCAGCCTACAAAATATATTATAATTTTTAAATTAAGTCTAACCCTCAATAAAATAGCGATCGCAACTCACCTGAATATTTATCTCTTTTGCAGGATTTCTGGTTGAGGATAATTGTTTAATGGCTTATATTCTTGTTGCTGTTTTGCCATGTCACTCATGTGTCGCGCTTGATTTAAACAGACATAAAAAGCGGAGATAAATACGCCTTCAGCGATTAACTTTAGAGATTCTTCAACGGTTTGTAAGCAATCATAAACTAATTCTTGATACTGTGGATTAGTGATCCAATATTGAACTAAAGTTTCATCATTATTATACCAATCAAAAATACCCATAATTGCAGTTAAAATAAATGCTAAGATAAAATATCGAAAAGCTGGGCGGTATTGCTTAAACTCATGCCAAAAGCTATAAATAAAATAACTCCCAATTACACTATAAGAGATTAAAATAATATCGTCTATTCTATCGGTCAAAGGTGTTTCTTGAATACCAAATATCCAATGAATAAAATGATCGGTTTTTTCGTGGACTTCAAAATAATCATCAACCGCTAAAAAAACAAATCCTATACTCATCATTCTCCATAAATTAATCGGATATTTCCAGGTTTTACTTTGAGAACTAACCTGTTTTCTAACATTAGCAATTTTCAAACATAACCCAGCTAAAACCAATAACTGCAAACTGGATAGCAAAGTCATAATTTCGGTTTCTTCAAAATACTCTATCGGACTTTCTTTTTGAATAATTGCCCAAAAAATAGCCAAAGCAATCGCAGAAAAATTAAAGGCTAAAATCATCCGAAGATGAGACGAGGGATAAGATGCTTTTTTCATGAACTCGTTTAAGACTCACACCACACACAGCGTTAAAAATAGATTAACGGATTAACCGGAATTTTGGCTAGTCTTAATTTGATATAGCCGACCACTAAAACATCCCAATAAAAAACGCCCCCCCGTAGGAGAGCGTTTATGTTATCTAGTTAAAGAATTAACCGTTGATAACAGGCGCAGACTCAACAGATGCTAAATCTAAGGGGAAGTTGTGAGCATTACGCTCGTGCATTACTTCCATCCCTAAGTTAGCCCGGTTGATTACATCCGCCCAGGTATTGACTACCCGACCGCTGGAATCAATTACGGATTGGTTGAAGTTAAATCCGTTGAGGTTG
>CAYNXM010000094.1:0-3365 GCA_964401105.1 uncultured Lyngbya sp.
AGTTTTTGTAAACAGAAATCATGGAATATACAGTTCACCCCGGCGATCATATTTTTTTCTCTGCTGGCACTCACTCTCATCATGGAATCTACTGTGGTGATATTTCCTATAAAAATCGACATTATAAAAATGTTGTAATTCATTATGAGAATAAATTTAAAACCGGACAAATCAGAGGTTTATGCTTTAATAAATTTGTTCAACGTGCAGGTGATAATGACATCTATATTGCTCAATATAAAAAAGGAACTTATTACAGACGCCAAGTCGTTGTTAGGAGAGCCATCGATAAATTAACTGAACAAGACTATAATTTATTTTTCAATAACTGTGAGCATTTTGCCCATTGGTGTAAAACAGGTAAATACATTTCTAGTCAAGTTAATAGACCTATTGGTATTTTTGGAGGATTAGTGAGTGGGATAGTAGCTAGTGTATGTTTACCAATTTCTACTCCTATAGTCGGTGCTATTGCTGCTGGTGCTATAGCTGGAGGATTAGGATCGAAGGCAACAGAATTATTTACAGGTTCACCTGATTACGAATATGAATAATCAAAAATTAAGTGTTTGAAATAGCTCTTCATACTGAGTCAGAGTGAGTTAATAAAACTTTGCGATATGACTCAATCAGGCTCAGGGCAATAGAGGTACACCCAGCAATAACGGGATACGGGTAAATCCACGTAGTCGTCTATCAACTTAATTATTATTACAGAATTAAGTTTAATCGCTTTTGCTGGAAAACAGGTTAAACTAAATGTAGTACTGATTACGGTTTGTCTGAAGTTCAGATTAACCGTTGCTCAAATTGTCTCTATCTGGCTTCATTCGTAATAGGAAGAATATCAATAGAGACGTGCAATTCACTCTGGCAGTGATGAATATAAACAGAGGACTCAAGGCAGTGAAAGCCCTATTTACAAGAAGTGATAAAAAATAAACCCAATTAGATGGCTTTCAAGTACTATCATCCATATTGCATTGTAATGAAGCAGTTATCACAATTGACAATTCCTATTTTTTGTAACTTGAAAAAATCATGGTTATTAATAGATACGACCAACCCAACCCTGCCGTTATTCTTGGGGGTGTAGTGGTTGCATTTCTCGGGATTTTAGCTTGGAATTCTAAATTTATTGTTCAACCGGGTTATACAGGTGTTGCTATTGTTTTAGGTAATGCTAAAGAAGAACCGATGACGGAAGGTTTGAATTTAAAAGCACCTTTAATTACTAATGTGCATACGGTTTCAGTCCAACCCCAAACCTATAGCCCTAACGAACGAATTGCAGCCGGTTCAAGTGATTTGCAATCTTTGCTGTCTCAGATTCAGGTAGAATGGCGAGTTGAGGAGGCTCGTGTGGTAGAATTCTGGCGGGAATTCCGAGCACCTGAGGCGTTTCAAGAACGAATTCTTAAAAGTATTGTCATAGAAGCCTACAATACCAGTGCAGCCAAGTTTACAGCGGCTGATGCAGTGAAAAAGCGGACGGATTTATCCAGTGAGTTTGCTCAGTTGGTAACGGAAAAAACACAGCGATATCCCATTACTATTCTACGGGCAACCGTGACGGATATTGATTTTCAGCCGGAATTTGCTAAAGCTATTGAACAAAAACAGATAGCCCAGCAAAAAGCCCAGGAAGCGGCTTATCGGGCTGAAGAAGCCATGCGAGATGCAGAAGCTAAAGTCAACTTAGCCAAAGGGGAAGCCGAAGCAGCACGGTTGCGGGCTAAAGCCCTACAAGAACAAGGTGGTAGTTTGTTTCTACAGCAACAAGCAATTGAAAAATGGGATGGAAAGGTGCCAACTATTATGGTAACAGGTGATGATGCTGCGGGTAGCTTTATCTTCGACCTCAACGGTTTACCCAGCAATCAGCCATAAACTGTCAATGGGTTAATTAGCCGAAAAACCTCATACATTAATTAGAATCCGGACTTAATGGGTATTTAAGTTCGGGATTTATTTATTATAAAGTTTTTGATTACCGATTAAACACTTCAGATATCGAGTTATTTCAAGTGAGAATAAGTAGTATTTTTACTGCTGAATAGAGTAGTTGATCGAACTCACATTAAACAAGTGATCTTTTCCCTTGCAATAGAATAGAAAATTTATTGTCAGAGAAAATACTGAGATTTTTTAGTTGCATAACAAAGACCAGTATTTTTTTCATTATTTACACTGATAAAACCTTTTAAAAAATATCATATGAAAGTTTTAAATGTCCAGAAAATAAACGGAGGACATTCCTGATATTCTCAGTTTATAGTGGAAGAGAAAGAATAAGTTCTATTTAATTTAATCGAGCCAACTTAACTTAAGCTGGAATATTTTTTATGTCAAATATCATCATTAATTTACAAGAAGCTATTAATAACTCACTGGCTTCATCGAATAATGGTGGCGGATTTATTCTAACACCAATTGAAGAATTCTCATCTTCTGAAAATACTTCAATGGTTTATCTTAATAGTGAAGATAACCGAGTGGCTGGAAATTCCGAGAATAATCGAGTCAGTGCCTTACGAGGAAATGATTTGATTCTGGGTCAGGCTGGAAATGATGAAATCTATGGCGGAAAAGGCAATGATACCCTGGATGGTGGTGATGATGATGATACCCTCTGGGGTAATTTAGGAGATGATTCCCTTTCCGGTCGGGGTAGTGATGATTCTCTCCTCGGGGGTAAGGGACGAGATATTCTTAATGGTGATGATGGGAATGACACCATCCATGCTGGACGAGGTAATGATACTGTCGAAGGCGGAAAAGGTAACGATCTCGTTTATTCTGATAAAGGGAATGACCTGACGTTTGGTAATCAGGGTGATGATTCATTACTGGGTGGGGAAGGTCAAGATACCCTATTTGGCGGAGGTGATGATGATTGGCTGTTTGGCGGTAAACAGAATGATGTCCTCTACGGTGGTCAAGGAAATGATGTTATCTCTGGCGATCGCGGTAATGATATTATTACAACAGGTTCAGGACAGGATACCATTAGCCTATTCTATGGTGCAGACAGTGAAAACTTAACGATTGAAGAAGTTTTTGGTTTTGATACCTTAACCGATTTTGATGCCTCTCAAGACCAGATTATTCTGGATAAAAATCTCTTCGGTGATATTGAGGTCAATGAGAATGGACAGCTAGCGAGTGGGGAATTTATGACAATGGAGAATTTTGATCCCGATGCTGCGGGTGATGCTCATCTGATTTATGATGAAACCAACCAGACTTTATATTACTTAGACAACCAAGGACAAGCCCATCAACTCTTGTTACTCGAAAATACAGATAATCTTGATGACTTTAATGGAGATGACTTTAAACTACTATAGAGTTTAGTCTTAATT
>CAYNXM010000095.1:0-23363 GCA_964401105.1 uncultured Lyngbya sp.
TGATTTAACCACTCAGGTGAGTCAAGCTGGTATGGAACGCTACATTCAGGTGGGGATAGTACCCAAACAGAAAATTCAATTTATTCCCAATGTTGTAGACAATCACAAGTTTCAACCGAACCCTGAAGTTCGTCGTAAAATCCGTCAAGAATTAGCCCTAGAAGATCAATTTGTGTGGTTGGCAGTCGGGCGTAATCATCAACAAAAAGACTATTCCAATATGATTCAAGCATTTGCTCAAGTTGCTTGCCAATTTAAACACGCAATTCTGCTGATTGCTGGAGATGGTTTGTTAGGTTCTGAGGAAGAAACTTTAGCAGAAAAGTTGGGTATTCAATCTCAAGTCCGATTTTTAGGAGTGCGCCGGGATATACCTGCTTTGATGAATGCTGCGGATGCTTATTTGATGTCTTCAGCATGGGAAGGAACACCAGTGGTGCTTTTAGAAGCCGCTGCTTCTGGTTTACCGATTGTTACTACTAATGTTGGGGGAAATTGCGAAGTTGTATTAGACGGTAAAACGGGATTTCTCGTACCCCCTCACAACTTTGAAGCTTTGGCTCAGGCCATACAAAATCTAATGGAATTACCATTGTCTGAGCGTCAAAAAATGGGTCAACTCAGTCGAGAATATATCGTAGATCATCATAATTGTGAACAGGGAGTTATTCATTGGGTTGGATTATATTCTCGGTTATTAAAATGGCAAAAAACTAATTATTAAAAATATAAAAATGAACGAATTAGCTTTAGTGAAGGAGAGGAAAAAATGATTTCACACCAATACAAATGTATCTTTATACACATTCCAAAGTGTGCAGGAACCAGTCTTGAAAAAGCATTAGGTCATTTTGAAAATTATACGGGAAGAAATGGGCAAGACCATAGAAGTATCAGGGTGATTGAACAGCCTTTAATTACACCTAATATGTTTTCATCAAAAGAGAATATTTCAGAGGTTTTGCTAAGGTTCCGTTATAAATATCGAACAATTTACAAAAAATCTGCAGTGACAAATCCTAATAATAAATTAACCGTGACCCCAGATCAATATAATCGCTATTACAAGTTTACTTTTGTACGGAACCCTTGGGCACGTGCCTTTTCATGGTACAAAAATGTGATGCGAGATCCCATTCATAAACAGAAGCTTAAAATGACTGATGACCTTTGTTTAAAAGATTTTCTACGACTTTATTCAGGAAAAGGAATGCTACGACCACAGACTTATTGGCTCAAGAGTTTTGATGGCTCAATTAATCTCGATTATATCGGTCGATTCGAGACCTTAAAAGAAGACTTTCAAGCCGTTTGCAGAGCAATTAATATTCCTCAACTTACCCTACCCCACAATATCAAGGGAACAGGTGAAGACTATCGTGAATATTACGACAATGAATCAATGAATATTATATCAGATGTTTATCATGACGATATCAATATTTTTAATTATTCTTTTAATTCGATTTAATTGAAAGAGTGATTATTTTTCGTTCATCATATTAAACAATTTTAGAGGAGCATTCCCAATGAAAACCTTAGATTTTATTATAACAGCTAACTATAGAGAAAGAATAAAGAGAATAAGAAGAATAACTCAACTCATAAAAGTTCGTCTAGATGGAACCTATCAACATTCAAATATTCTTTTGGAAGACTATAAAGCCATATATTTCTCAATTCCAAAAGTAGCCAGTAGAACCCTGAGAGAAAAATGTGCTAATCTGCTAGATCTTGACGGAGAAACTCCTTATTCAATTAGTTTTCCATACGCTACAGAGTTGGAGTTAGATAGTAAATATTCTGATTTTTTCAAATTCGGCTTTGTCAGAAACCCTTGGGACAGATTAGCTTCAGTCTATTTGGGTAAGTTTCAGAAAGGTATTGAACTCAACAGACCGTTTTACAAAGCAAAAGTCTATCATTTTCTTGAATCTTTTAAAGTGAATACATCATTTTTGTATAAATATCCAATTCTTGTCAAAGAAATGAGTTTTGATCGGTTTATAGAAGCCATTTGTCAAATTCCTGATGAATATCTTGATAAACATCTTAGATCTCAACATAAATTTCTTCCAATGAATCAGGGAGCCTTAAAATTAGATTATCTAGGTAAGGTAGAATCTTTGAAAGAAGATCTTGAGTTTATATTTGAAAAAATAGGTTTAGAAAACACCCAGTTAAGATACAGAGGATATAAAAAGAAACTGAGTGAATCTGAAAAAAACTCTTTAAAACCTTTTCCTTTTTATTATAATGAAAAGACTTGGAGCTGGGTTCGCGAGAGATTTAAAACAGATATTGAGCTTTTTGACTATGATGAAACTTGGCAGGAAGCTCTAGCTAGATATCAATAAATAAGTTCAGGGTGCAGAGTATTTTATGATCTGAGAAATATAATCAAAATGAAACATTCACAAAATTTATATGCACAGCTTCGATCAATTAAATTGACGCTGTTGGTGATTTTTCTGGTTACAGTCGTTCTTCTGGGAGTTGTATTCGTTGTGCATTTCCAGACAGGAGTCTCAATCGGTAAATTAACCCGTGACCCAGCAACAGCGCTTAAAGGATCGGCCTACATCGGATTTCTATCTCAAATCGGTATCTTTTTCTGGGCTGGAGCATCTGTAGTTTGCTTATTTACCACTTATATTTTAGCAAATAGTTCAGGCAATCTTCAGTTAGAACAATTCTTTTTTGAATCTGGATTACTCAGTTTACTTCTAGGTTTCGATGATGTTTTTCTACTTCATGAAATATTTTCTGCTTACACTGGCATCCCTGAAAAAATTATCTTTGCGGGTTATTTAGGATTGCTCCTGTTATGGTTATTCCAATTTTATTCGATCATATTCAGAACAGAGTACCTTCTATTTGGAATAGCATTAGTCTTTTTCGGAGTCTCGATTTTTATCGATATTACAAAACCCAATATCCAATATATGGTGTTATTCGAGGATGGCGCAAAACTGGTGGGAATTTTGAGCTGGCTGGCATATTTCTTTCGATTTGGAGCATTTGCAATCTCTCACCATAACGCTGATTAAAACACACTCCGTATTTTTCCTTAGATATTGACCCAAAACCAAAATCATGAACACTCATCCTAAAGTTCTAAATATTGTGACTCGCCTAGCTGTTGGAGGGGCACAAGATACAAGCCTTCTTGCAGTCGAAAAATATGACCGGACTCGATTTACAGTACATTATGCCTCTAATCCTGATGGGTATTGGATAGAACGCGCTCAACAAGCGGCCGATCGATTTCACCCGCTTCCCCATCTTGTTCGTCCGCTTCACCCCACTCAAGATATCCAAGCATTATTAGATATTGTACGATTGCTACGCCAAGAGCAATTTCAGGTTGTTCATACCCATAGCTCAAAAGCTGGTATTTTAGGTCGCTTAGCGGCTCGTATAGCTAAAATTCCTGTAGTGGTTCACACCATTCATGGCTTTCCTTTTAATGACTTTATGCCAGGTTGGAAACGTCAGCTTTATATTAACCTAGAACGGAGTGTCCGAGCTTGTACTGATTTTTTCATTACTGTTAGCGAACTCAATCGTCAAGAAGCGGCTCAACTGGGTTTATTAAGTCTAGAAAACTCTGAAACTATTTATGGTGGGATTGATTGGGTTAAGTTAGATTACCCATATAATCCTCAAGAAATACGGCATCAATTAGGAATTCCTGAAGGTTGGCAAACAATTGTTATGGTGGGACGTTTAGATCAACAAAAAGCACCTTATTTTTTAATTGATGCTTTTGCTCAAGTCTTGGCAAAGTTTCCTGAAACTCTGTTACTACTGGTGGGTGAAGGAGAACTACAAGCTCAGTTAGAAACGCAAACCCAAAAGCTAGGAATTGAGAACAATGTTAAATTTTTAGGTTCTCGTGAAGATGTTCCTAAAATTCTGAAAGTTGCTGATATTTTTGCCCTTTCTTCTCTTTGGGAAGGACTCAGTCGAGCCATGACTGAAGCCATGTTACTCGCTACACCTGTTGTTGTGCCAAATATTTATGGTATGCCAGAAGTTGTACATCATAACAAAACAGGTTTACTATTTCCTGCTCGGGATATTGAGCAGTTAGCAGCTGATTTAATTCACTTGCTTCAAAATCCTCAAGAAAGAGAACGCCTGGGTCAAAATGCACAACAACTGACTCGAGAACTATTTGATGCCAATGTAATGGTACAGAAAATTGAAAACATTTATGAAAAACTACTCAGTCAAAAACTCTCATGACTTCAAATATGGCTCTAAACTGGCTCCACTTCGCCCATTTATAATCCAAACTAAAGAACGAATACAATCTCGAACAACCCGGATTTTGGACTCTTTCAGATATCCATTGGAAGGAACAGAAATAGGAGTAATGATAATCCCTCGACTCCCTAAAACTAATGTCCCTATTGCTCGCGATCGCGTCATGTGATAATCTGAAGTAATCAGATAAATGTGTCGTATATTATGCTTTTTCAAATAGTCAATTGAACAGGTAAAATTTGTCACTGTATCAGTGGGGCAAAAATCATAGTGTACTTTTTGAGCTGAAACACCTGCCTGTTTAAAAATTTCTCTATTCTGTTTAAACCGACTGTAGCTTGCAGAAACTAAGATGTTTAAGTCAGGATGTGAATGAGAAAATTGAGCTGCAAATTTAAATCGTTTCTTATTTCCGCCCAGAACTATAATTCCTTGAGGTTCCGGTTCCTGAGATCGAGCAATTGCTAACCGTAGAGGAATAATACTGCTTAAAATAAACACAGTAGTCACTAAAAAAAAGTACAATGCTATCGATTGAGATTTATTTTTTAAAACTTTACTTCGACACTGACTCAGTCTATTTATGTATTTCATAATTTTTCCTCTTTAAAAGAGAGACTAATCCGGATTTTGATCAGCTTTTAGATAGTTATTAAGATTGGCTAATCACTCTATTAACACTATTCATATATAGCATATTTTATTATGAAAACCATCCTAGTTACAGGTGCAACTGGCTTTATCGCGAGTCATCTAATTCCTATTTTGAATCAACACGGTTGGCAAATTATTGCAGCCGTTCGTAGCAATTGCTCTCAATCTCTGTCAACTCCTATGAAAACTATTGTGGTTGGTGATATCAATAAAAATACTGACTGGCAGGAAGCCTTAAAAGGAGTAGATACTATCATTCATTTAGCCGCCCGTGCCCACATTTTGCAAGATGACGCATTAGATCCAGAAGCAGAATTTCTAAAAGTCAATACATTAGGAACATCTAACCTCGTCAAACAGGCAATTCAAGCCAATGTTAAACACTTTATTTTTATTAGTTCTATTGGTGCAATCACAACTCTGAGTGATAAAATCCTGACAGAAAACTCTATTTGTCAACCCGAGACCCCTTATGGAAAAAGTAAACTTAAAGCAGAAAAAGACTTAATTGAATTAGCAAAAAACAGTCACATGGCTTGGACAATTTTGCGTCCTACTTTAGTGTATGGTCAAGGAAATCCGGGCAATATGGAACGCCTAATGAAATTAGTTCAGCGAAAATTACCTCTACCTTTTGGCGCTATCAATAATCGTCGTAGTTTTGTTTATGTGGGTAACCTGGTTGATGCAATTACTACTATTATCATCCATCCAAATGCGGCTAATCAAACTTTTATCATTAGTGATGGTGAAGATCTCTCTACACCTCAACTAATTCATCAAATTGCTAATTGTCTGGAATCACCTTGCTCTCTGTTGCCTGTACCTTTAAGCCTATTAAAACTAATCGGTTATATGGGAGATGGGATTGAGCAGGTCAGACAAAAACCTTTTATTATTAATAGTTCAACTATCGATCGCCTCAGCGGTTCTTTATGGGTTGATAGTAGCAAGCTTCGCCATACTTTGAATTGGCAACCTCCCTATACTTTTGAGCAAGGGTTAAAGGAAACCTTTCAAAATCATCAAAGTTCATACTAAGGTGCGTCCGACAGACGCACCCCACAATCTTCATTTCTATAATTAATTTTTCAAATCATGAACAAACTTTTATTACTTTGCGGAATCAGCTTTTTACTCAGCTTAATCAGCGTTTTCTTAATCAAAAAAAGCCTGAGTCAACAACTGATTGATATCCCCAATGAACGTAGTTCCCATACCCAACCCACGCCCAGAGGGGGAGGACTTGGCTTTATTATTGCTTTTGCAGTCACCTTAATCCTCAGTCAACTGCTTAATCTCAACGTTATCAATTCCCAGTACTCTATTCCTTGGCTATTCCTAACTCCCTTAATTATTATTGGAATCATCGACGATTGGAAAACTGTTCCCTCTAGTATTCGCTATCTGGTTCAATTTATTGTTTCTACTCTTGTCGTTGCCTACTGTGGCGCATTTCCCTTTCCCTTCCTGACTCAACTGGGTACTCCAGGTGAATTCATTGCCAGTCTTTTGACGATTATTGGTATGACTGCCCTGATTAACTTCTATAATTTTATGGATGGCTTAGATGGGTTAGTAGCCGGAGTCACCGCAATACAGCTTGGATTTTTGGCGATTTGGTTTAACCAACCCTCTTTGTGGCTATTAGTCGCTGCTTTAGTTGGATTTCTCTACTGGAATTGGTCACCGGCTAAAATCTTTATGGGAGATGTGGGCAGTACAATTTTAGGGGGAATAGTAGCGATCGCATTCTTAACCAACAACACCACTCCAACTTCTGCCTGGTTAGCGGTGACGATTCTATATCCCTTAATTGGAGATGCGATTTATACCCTCTGTCGCCGCCTATTACAGGGTGAAAATATCTTCAAAGCCCATCGTAGTCACCTCTATCAACGCCTGCAACAATCTGGCTGGCCACACACTCAGGTTGCCTCTACCTATATGGGTATGACGCTGATGATTGCTATAAGTCTCTATTGCTTCGGAATATTAGGGGCGATCAGCAGTGGGCTGAGTGTGTTAGGGGCGATCGCCTGTGGGGAAATTTATCTTAAATCAAAGTTAAGCATTTCCCCCTAATTTCTTCAGCTTAATTGTCTGATGAATCTTCACTCCCTGATTGAAATGTATCAATTTCATCAGCTTCGGAAAATTCAGAGACACCGTAAGATGAACTCGATAGAGTATCTGACTCCTTGCCCTTGCCTTTACCCGCGTGGGGGTTCATCGGGCCAAGCCAAGACATTCGACCCGGTACAGGTTTACGAGACGGTTGTAAACTTTGCAACACATCAGATAATTGCAGCCCGTCTAAAGAGAGTTTAGACTCTCGCAACTTATGCCAAACTGAACGAGACATCAGCAGCGTGTGTTCGACTCGAGTTGCGCCAATTTTTTCTAAATAGGCTTCTCTTTCTGGTTGATAGTCTGCTGAAGCGAGTCGCAATGCTTGCTGAGGAAACGCGATCGCTAGATGTGACATCTGTGATAATAACTCCGGATACAGCCAAGTATAAGCCGGATGAACGGTTAATTCAGCAATATGAGACTGTTGACCTTTTTTACACAATTGCATTTGAAAATAACCAATTGCTGCTTTGCGCTGGGGTTCAAACACATATCCGCTGACCTGTTCCCGGCGATTATACCAATTTTTAAGACCATCCCAAACCGATTTTAATACACTGGTTTTAAAGTCTGAGACATGACGGTCAAATACTTGCCGCAGCAGTGGTGGCATCGATACTGTATCAAGTTGATACAGCAGCCCGGCATCGGAGTTACTCACCGGTAAAAGATTGGGTAAGTCCGGTGCGGTGGTTGCCAATTGGGCTAACAATGGCGGTTCAACTGACCAATAGGTCATTTGTGCTAAAGGTTGGAACCCATTTTGACGATAAAGCGCTAAAGTAGTTTTATCATTGATATCCACTTCTAACACCCAGGTTCTGGCTTCCCAAACCGTTTCAAAACAATGGCGTAACAGTTGAGAACCGATGCGCGATGAGTCACAACCGGGATTGACCGCAATATGATTCACACGCCAGGTGCTGCGAGTGCGGTTAAAGGGAGCCACTTGAATAATACCCTGAACTTGTCCCTGTTGTTCTGCCACATAGGCATTAAATAAATGTTGGCAGGGGTTGGGAAATAAACTGAGAAACTTCAACACTCCATACCAATGGCGAAGCTGTTGCAAGAGTTGAGTGGTTCGCTGTTGAGAGGCTTCATCATCGAAGCTGGATGTGCTAAGAAATAGTTGTTCAATTTCATCCAAATCCCGATATTGAAATGGACGAATGGTGATTTGATCTTGATTTTGCGGAATAAATACAGTCATCTGAGTATGTTTTAGCTAAAATTGATTAATAAGGTAGATTAGAAAATCACTCCGATCTAAAATTAAAAATGATTCATTCAATGGAGATGTGAGCAGATAAGAGCCTATCAGCCTAAGTTGGCCGAATTAAAACCACAGGGGTTTGCTCATCTGCATTGCCGGCAGGATTACTCCGCAAGCTTTGCTCTAAAATTGTCTGAGACACATCTGAGGTCGCTGCTAATATTTTAACGGCTTTTAAATCATTTACGTCTACAATCGCTGCCCCAAGTCCAGTTTCTTGCTGAATACGCTCAACGACTTGCTGCGGTTGTTGCGGCCCGAGGACAATAAATTGATCGTAAGGGGGTAAGGTGCCGGTAACATCATCAATCAATCGGGCTTGTTCTCCTGCGAGTTGATAAAATACTCCGCCTTGTTTAAATAGTTTAGCGATCGCGCCGCCAATAAAGGCAAAAAAGACACGGCTTGGCCCGACTACATCCACTAAGGCTTGCAGTCCACAGGCGGTGGCTAAACTCGATGTGGGTAAAAAGAAATAACAAATTCGCCCTGCGACCCATCCGGGTTGAATATCCCTGGGATGACGAAAGCGTCCTTGCATCAACGCTAAGGGTGTTTCACCTAAAGTGACAATATCTCCGGGTTGAGCATGGGGTTTAACGTAACGGTTAATCACCTCAACGGGGTCATCGAGATGGGTGAGTAAATGAGTCGGGATGGGAAAGACTTTAGATACATCAGTTTGGCGAGGGTTAGTTTCCAGATTAGCATCAGGAAATTTTAACGCCATGATGGCATGAGCGGTTTTAGGGATTCGTCCTTGAGGGCCATAGGTAACGTAATGTACTTGAACCCAAGCCGATTTTAACGGGGTTAAATCTTGCCCTTGAATCTCGACTCGCACCTTCAGTTGTGTCTTTTCACCATTTTTAATAATATAAGCAAACCAATACTGATCCGGGCGCGGGGGTGCATCGGCATGACCCGAAATAATTTCTGTGCTATGACTGACTCCAGCTAAACTCTCTCCTGAGAGCAGCTTCACCTCTGCTTTAATCTCAGGGACCATAATTTCTAAGTTCTCAGTCCGGTTCCATAACTCCATTTCCCCGACTAAGATATAATGCTGCGGATTATCAAGGTCGAGATTCCAGTCTCCTGAAGTTAAGACCAAATCATTCCCCGGACGACGGCGATACTGAAGTTCTAATCCCAATATGACTATAGCGAAAAACAGTAGAATAAATCCCAATCCAATTCCAAGACTTGTAACAATCACGCCTCTGCCCTAATCCGTAAACAACAATTGAGTCCTATTGAGTTTTATTATTCCAGAAGTTGACCGCTTAACTCCGGAGGTTATGGTGATTGCGAGTAAAATTTGACTTCATATCACAAATTACTCTTTTTGTCTAGATTGTGTTAAGTAATATTAAATTTATCAACAATTTATGTAGACTTTATTGATAAAACTTATTTTTTTGTTAAGCCATTCATCGTTAACCTAGAGTCTACCCATCACGGGAAGCCTGACTGAATCTACCTCAGAACCAATGTTTGAGTCTAGTCGTCTCCAGGTTTAGCTCAAAATATTCGATCCTTGCCATCGGCGATTCTGAGGTAAAGATTTGTAAACTAATAGGAAGTGCAAATTGCACTTTAGGTTTTTTTAGGAATCCCATGAAGCAACTTGTTATCGCAGAGCGCATTTGCCTCACGGCTCATGTTTTGTCAACCTTGTTTGGATTAGCTGGATTACTGATTGTTTTACCCAATCCAGATATCATTGCTAACCTGCCGACCTTCGGACAGACAGCATTTCAATGGAGCATGGCCATAGGGGGAGTCACTTATATTCTCTTTGGTGCAGCCACAGCCATTCTGTATGCCAGTCGAACTTTGGGTATTTGGACAACTTTAGGATTTTTGATTCCCGCCGTCTGTTTATCCTTGTGCAGTGAACTACTCGGAACCAGCACAGGGTTTCCCTTTGGTCAATACTATTATTTAAGTGGCTTAGGTTATAAGATCGCCGGCTTAGTTCCATTTACAATACCCCTATCTTGGTTTTATATGGGCTTAAGCTGTTACTTACTGGCCCGTTCTGGGTTAAAAGTTTTAGTTAAAACCGGGTGGTGGCGGCATATATTGGCATTAGTAATCGCCTCTGTCCTACTAACTGCTTGGGACTTAGTCCTCGACCCTGCTATGAGTCAAGCGCCTTTACCCTTCTGGCAATTTGATCAAGTCGGTGAATTTTTCGGGATGCCTTATCGAAACCTGGCGGGTTGGCTGGGAACCGGTTTAGTCTTCATGGGAGTAACCGCTGTACTATGGAGAAAAACCCCAACTGTTCTATCGAGACCGCAACTGACTGTTCCTCTAATTATTTATTTAACCAACTTTCTGTTTGGAGCAGCGATCACAGTTGTGGCATTAGAGCCTCAATTTTTACTCCCTGTCGGTTTAAGTACTGTGTTCGGCGTATTTCCAGCCATTTGGTTCTGGTGGAGTGCTCAGCGTCCTCAAGATAGGGTAGAAAGCTTATTGCAAACTACTATCTCTTCAAAAGTTGAGAATAACGATCGGGCCAATCCTGCTGTTGAGATGCAAAGCTAATTCAATCGGGCCGAATGACCGCTAGACTCGATCATTTTCTCCCTGACTCCTCTAATTGTTAGAGGGGTTTTTTGATTAGATAGCAATTAAGAATTAATACCTAACAGCAGGAGAAATGATTGATTCTGTTTTCTAAATGAGTCAGGAGTCAAAAATCAGACGTAGGATAGATTACAAATTAAAATCATTAATATAAAGTGAAATAGAAAATTAGTTAGATCTAGCAATCAGGAATCCAATGTGAGACAGATAAAAACCATAAAAAAAAATAGAAAAGATTTCCTTTTTGAAGCAGATTTTATACACAACCTTGTATGAGTGAAGTGCTGACCCTCACCTCAAAATTAATTAAAATATTGAAGTATAGAAGTCTACATTACGATATGATTTAAACACTGTTAGTCCCCAGTCAATGATGCCTTTAACGATTCTAGTTGTTGATGATGATTTAGGGACTCGCCTCTCCATTGGTGATTACCTAGAAATGTCAGGTTATACGGTAATTTCTGCTAAAAACGGCAGAGAGGCACTACAACGGGTTGATGAATATAAGCCTCACCTGATTGTGACCGATATCGCCATGCCGGAGATGAATGGCTACGAACTCATTCGTCAAGTCCGCACCCGTCCTGCTTTTCGCTTGTTACCTGTGATTTTTTTGACCGCTCGTACAAGCGTAGCAGAACGCATCAAAGGGTATCAAATTGGGTGTGATAATTATTTACCCAAACCCTTTGAATTAGAAGAATTAGGGGTAGTCATTCGGGCTTTACTGGAGCGATCGCAGTTAATTGAAGCCGAGTGGCGTTCTCGATTAGAATCAAATCCAACTCAAACCCTAGAAAATTCCCCTTCCCAGACGACTCAGACAGCGAGTCTGGTTGAGATCAAATTAACTTCAAGAGAACAACAAGTGCTTGAGCAAATTATCGAAGGATTATCCAATGTTCAGATTGGTGAACGGTTACATTTAAGTCCCCGTACCATAGAAAAATATGTTAGCAGTCTGCTGCGTAAAACTCAAACCAGCAATCGGGCTGAGTTAGTTCGCTTTGCCTTACAAAATCATCTACAGTAAATCAGGGATAAAGCGATCAACCCCGAGCAATGATTAATTTTTCTAATAGATCTCTGTAATGTTGGTGATCTGCCTCAATCCAGCCTGTAGAGAGAAAATAGCTTGGGCATTGTCTCAGGCTCAAAGTTGAGCTTGGACAAAATTGTGATAAGTTATGGTGGAATCTCAAATTCCGTTCTTGTGATTGATCATGAATAATCCATCATTACGTGAAACTCCAGTGTATGAACCGGCCGATGTGATCGAATCACAGCAGCGAGTTTCTCTGCTTGATTGGCTCAAAGCAACAGGCCGACTGATGCAACGAGATGTTCAGGAAGTCTCAAAGTATGCCGAGGAAGAAGAAGAAATCTCAGAATTAATTGTTGAGGATGCGGCTTATGACGATGATGATGATGATAATGACTTCTCAGAAGATTAAATAAAAAATAGTTTTCTAGAATGATTAAGAACCGATTAATCACTGGCTAATCATTAACGGGCAAAGTGATGATCTCTAAAAATTCTAGAAGTTGGTGTTGAGGATTGATTCAAAAATACCTGTGGATAGTATACAATCACGAACCTTATCATTAAAACTCTCAGGGCGTACCCTGTTCTGGCTTTTAAGTTTAGGATTGAGCCTTTTTGCCATCATGTGGGATGGAAGCGCTCAACGCTTTCTAAATTTAAAGGCTTCTTTGTTTTTACCCTTTGTTGTTTGTACCCTACTGGCTTCTGCTTTCGGATATTGGGTCATTCCGCTACTGACTCGCATCAAAGCCGGACAATTTATCCGAGAAGATGGCCCCCAAGCGCACTTACAAAAAGCAGGGACTCCCACCATGGGCGGGATTTTCTTCATACCTGTGGGTGTGGCGATCGCCTTAATTTGGTCAAACTTTACCCCGGAGGTAGTGGCCGTCTGTCTACTCACATCCGCCTATGGCTTAATTGGTTGGCTTGATGACTGGCAAATTCTCAGACGCAAATCAAATAAAGGGATTAGTCCCCGAGTTAAACTGATATTACAACTGGGGTTTGCCATGGCGTTTTGCGGATGGCTGGCTTGGAGTCAACCCACAACCATCACCACTGTTGCCTTACCTTTGGGAATTGCTCTACCCCTGGGTTTACTCTTCTGGCCCCTGGCAACTTTTGTCTTAGTGGCAGAAAGTAACGCCACCAACTTAACCGATGGGGTAGACGGACTGATGGCGGGGTTAGGGGCGATCGCCTTTTTAGGACTCGGTGCTAACCTAGCATCGACAACTCCTGCATTAATGCTCTTCTGCGCCTGTATGAGTGGCTGTTGTTTAGGATTTGTCAGCCACAACCGTAACCCCGCAAAAGTCTTTATGGGGGATACTGGGGCATTAGCTTTAGGGGGCGGACTGGCTGCAACGGCTTTACTCACTAACAGCCTATGGATCTTGTTGCTGATCGGTGGCATCTTTTTAATTGAAACCCTTTCTGTTATTGCTCAAGTCAGCTACTACAAGGCAACCAAAAACCAGGATGGGGTGGGTAAACGGTTATTGAAAATGGCACCGTTACATCATCATTTAGAACTGTCTGGCTGGTCAGAAACTCAAGTGGTTGGATTATTTTATCTGATTAATGCCATGTTGGTGAGCATCGCTTTAATCAGGTTTTAAATCACCGATTGCCTGAGATCACAGGATATTCTATTTTTGCGCTTGTATCATCGGAGTGAGTGAGAAACCATTCTCAACCCCAATCTTGTTGACCTCTAAAGCCTACAAAACCGATGCCCTACGTTTCTGTGATTATCCCTGTTTATAACGGTGAAACGGATTTACCGGAGTTAATCGAATGTTTGCGATCGCAAACTTACATGCGCGATCGAGTAGAATATTTGCTGGTTGATAATAACAGTGGCGATCGCAGTTTTGAGATGATTAAGGCCGCTGCCACCGCCCAACCGGATCAAATTTGCCTTCATCCCTTACAAGAAAATCAGATTCAAAGTTCCTATGCCGCCCGCAACACAGGCATTCGTGCCGCCAAGGGAACAATTCTGGCGTTTACAGATATGGACTGTCGCCCCGAACCTCAATGGCTGGCAGAACTAATTCAACCGTTTGATGATGGGAGTATTGGCATTGTTGCTGGGGAAATTCTCGCTTTACCGGGCAATAGTTGGCTAGAAGACTACGCAGATCGGCAAGAAACCCTATCTCAAAAGCATACCTTAGCCAATTCCTATTGTGCTTATGGTCAAACCGCTAATTTGGCAGTAAGACGAACCGCTTTTGAACAAGCGGGTTTATTTCGTCCTCACCTGACGACGGGGGGAGATGCGGATATCTGTTGGCGTATTCAGCAAAAAACCTCCTATCAACTACAATTTGCAGAAACAGCAATTGTTAAACATCGTCATCGTTCTACATTAGATGAACTTCGCCGTCAATGGTATCGCTACGGAAAATCAAGCCGTTATTTGCATCAATTACATGGGGTGCCGTTAATGAAACGGTTAAATACCCAGGACTATTTGTATCGTTGGGGACGATGGATATTAAAAGAGTTACCCCGAGATAGCATTAAACTTTTGATGGGCAAAGCTGACGTAGTTGATGTGTTTAATACACCGATTAATTTATTCACGATTCAAGCCCGCGCCAAGGGTCAAAAAGAATCTCAACTACCTGAGTCAGCCCGTGAAATTGAATGGCTTTAAATGGGTGGTTTTCTGAAACGGGTATAAATTGGGTATCAAGATTTTAAGCAACCTTTCAAACAAATGGACACAACAGGATTCGAACCTGTGACCTCTACGATGTCAACGTAGCGCTCTAACCAACTGAGCTATGCGTCCATACTGGATAATAATCTTAGCATAGCTCAGTTAAAATATGCAAGTGCTCATCAACCGATGAGCCGTAAAAGGGAACAGCGGATCGCCGGAACACCGGAACAGAATTAAGCATTTTGAAATTTTTACATCAGTTGAGGTTTCTCACAAATCATAAATGAATTGCTATAGTTAATTAAATATGATTTTAAAAAAGCAGCTTATATAGCACCACGCAGATTAATTAGGACATTTCGCTCATCCTGTAATCCTCTCACAGCCTACTGTTCCGGCGATCCGCTGTTGCAAGAGTGCGCGAGCGCGCGAGCGCTATATCTTTTATTATTTTATTGGTTATTATAAAAATATAATACTATAAAAAAGTAAATATTTCAGTTTGACAGAAAAAGAATTTTTCTAAAATTACCCGATTTTAAATTCACTAAAAAGATAAAACTTAATCCTCAATTGTAATGACTCCAACCTATTATGAAGAAAATGAAGATCAAGTTTTTGAAACGCTGCTAGATTACTTGGCACAATCACGCGGCTTTGATTTTTCCGGATATAAACGCTCTAGTCTCAAGCGCCGAGTCCGTAAACAAATGCAGTCTTATAATATTGATAACTTTAGCGATTACCTAGACTATTTACAAGTTCGCCCAGAGGCATTTTTGCCGCTGTTTAATACAATTTTAATTAATGTTACTTCTTTTTTCCGGGACAAAAGTGCCTGGGACTATATTCAGAATAAAACTTTACCCCGCATTCTCGATAATAAATTGGAACGTTCACAAATTCGGATTTGGAGTGCAGGCTGTGCTTCTGGGGAAGAAGCTTATACCTTGGCGATGATTTTAGCGGAGCTACTGGGGATTGAACAATTCCGGCAACGGGTGAAGATTTATGCCACTGATGTCGATGAAGAAGCTCTCAACCAAGCGCGTCAGGCGAGCTACAGTGCTAAACAGATTCAACCCATCAGGTACTACTCAATCTCTGTATCAATGCTCGTGATGCTATGCCAAATGGCGGTAAACTAGAGATCGTGGCTAAAAATTGCCTCATAGATCAACAGTTTACCCGCACCCATCCCGCAGCAGAAGTCGGGCCGTATGTGGCGATCGCGATTTCCGATACAGGGGTTGGCATTGCGGCCGAGAATTTAGATTTAATTTTCGATCCTTTTTTTACCACCAAAGACATCGGTCAAGGTACAGGTTTAGGGTTATCAACGGTTGCCCGGATTATTAAAAATCATGGTGGGTTGATCGAGGTGTCTAGTCAGGTGGGGAAAGGCACACAATTCCAGGTGTTTCTGCCAGCGGTTGATATCACAGAAACGGTTGTCAAGGACAGTCAAGAACTTCCCCAGGGAAACGGAGAATTGATTTTGGTTGTTGATGATGAAGATAGCATTTGTCTGGCGAATCAGATGGTACTGGAAACCTATGGCTATCGAGTCTTAACTGCTGACGATATTTTCAGGGCGATTAAGTTATATACTCAGCATCAGTCAGAAATTAGTGTGGTGTTGATGGATATGATGATGCCATTGATGGATGGTGCCACTGCTATTGAAACATTACTCGAAATTAATCCCCAGGTTGAGATTATTGTGGTCAGTGGAGAGACAAATACTAATCAAATTGCTGAAATGATCGGAAAAAAGATTAAAGCATTTTTGCCAAAACCCTACACCTCAGAAGAATTATTAGAAATTTTAGCCTAGTTATTATCGTTGCGATTTGCCCACATCTGTCACACGCCAACTTAATTTTAAATTAATCCAAAAATTCCAAGCCGTGACAATAGCAATGGCAAAGAGTTTAGCGAAATATTCATTAATGCCGAGTAGATTAAATAATAGATTGACTAATAATACGTTTAAGATTAATCCCACCAAGCAAACCCCATTAAATTTAAGCAACCGTTTGAGCCGTTTTTTCCAGCCGCGTTGTTTGCGGGAAATATCTCGAAACGTCCACAGATCATTCCATAAAAAGTTATTTAAAATTGCCACTTCTGTTGATAAAATTGCACTGCGAGTTAAACCTAAACTAGCTTGTTCTCGCAATAGATAAAAAATCCCTAAATCAACAAAAACCCCACTCAACCCCACAAATCCAAACTGCAAAAATCGACGAATCGGAAATAAGGAAAAGCGAAGTTGTAGTAAATGTTGTAAATATTCTATATATTGTTTCCAGGTAACTTTACTCGCTCCATCTGTGCGTTCTTGGAAGATATAACCCACCTCAGCAATGAAGCGAATATCACCCCGGCCTAATACTTCAATTAAAATTTTATAGCCTTTTGGACTCAAAGTACGCCCAGCGATCGCTTCTCGCCGGATGATAAAATAGCCACTCATCGGATCAGAAACACGCCCCAACACACCCGGTAGCACAATCAATCCTAACACTTGAGCACCGCGAGATAAAAATCGCCGGGTTAGACTCCAATCACTCACCCCACCTTGATGGACATGACGACTGGCAACCGCTAAATCTGCCCCGGCGTTAATATTTTCCCATAATTCAATCAGGGTTTCTGGCGGATGTTGTAAATCGGCATCAATTACCCCTAAAATAAAACCACGGGCTACTTGCCAACCCCGGATGACAGCGGTTGATAATCCCCGTTGGCGGAGACGACGCATTACCCACAGTTGAGGATAACGACGGCTTAAGTTAAGCGCCAATTGCCACGTCAGATCCGGGCTATCATCATCAATAATAATCAATTCATAGCGAGATGGAATCGCCCGATCCAGAAGCCTCGTGAGATGTTGAATCAATTTTTCTATGTTCTGACTCTCTTGATAAGTGGGAATAATCAAAGACAGTTCTATCGGGTTGGGTTCAATTGCCCCCTGGGGTAAAACTCTTAACAAGCCTGTCGGTTCAGCGAGTAATGAGTTAGCTTGATTCAGATACATAGATTGACCTCATCGAGTCAGATGATACACCACCTTAATCAAATTTGGTATTATAACGGTTATTTGTCATTAGAGGATTGGAGGCACTCGGGGAGTTGGTTAGTGGTTATTTGTTTCACCATAAGCAAAGCCCTAATCGCGATCGCTCTCTCCATCGATTTATCTCAGCCGCCGGAGAAATGCCTAAGATACAATATAGAAATAAAGGTCAATATTTATAAATCGTATATAACCTATATAAGTTTAATTCAGTTCATTGAGGCGATCGCAGTGAAATCAATTCAATCATTAGAAGATGCACTTAACTCCTGTCAGGAAAGGGGAATGCGCTTGAGCCGTCAGCGGCGCTTTATCCTAGAGTTGTTGTGGGCGGCTCGGGAACACCTCTCAGCCCGTGAAATCTATGACCGTTTAAATCAAGACGGTAAAGCGATTGGTCATACCTCAGTGTATCAGAACCTAGAAGCGCTGTCTCGTGAAAATATTATTGAGTGTATCGAACGCTCAGAAGGTCGTCTGTATGGTCATATCAGTGACTCTCATTCCCATGTCAACTGTCTCGATACCGATCAAATTTTAGATGTGCAGGTGGAATTACCCGCCGAAATTATTCAGCAAGTCGAACAACAAACCGGCGTTAAAATCACAGATTACCAAATCAATTTCTACGGTTATCGCTCTATGACATCAAGCGATAGTGAAAAAGAATTGAAAAACACCCCCCAAGCGTCCTGATATCTATTCGCGGGTACTGACAAACCAGGTTAAGATACAGTATAACTCTAGTTGTAGAGTCTAGATTATTTAATCCTTAGTTTAGTATAGATAGCTAAATTAGCAGAAACTATATTAAAATCTTGACAGAATTTGCTAAAATCCTGTCGAAACTGGAGTAACAGTCTTATACTGTAGCTCCTACCGATTTAAAATCACTGACAATTGAAAGGGTGCTTTCACTGGTCAATGAGAAAACCAGGCTAAGCGCGACTGAGGAGGAGGTTGCGATCGCGTCCCACTCCGTTGTCAATCTACTATCCTTGCTCGTCTATCACACTCAATCCCTAAAATACCTACCCGATTATTTCGGGTTGATGCAATACTAAATCATTGAGGAGTATGGTGAAGTCATGACAACACCACAATCTGAACCATCCAGCGTACCCGCAGTAGAATATACCCCCGCTGCCGCTATTCGTACAGCATCGGAAACACCGATAGAGGAAGAATCTATCACAACCCAGACCTTACTCAAAAAACGCTCAATTAAAATCCCTCAGGGATTTTGGGGTTGGCAACTGTTGTGGTTG
Source organism: uncultured Lyngbya sp. (assembly GCA_964401105.1). Classification (GTDB taxonomy): domain Bacteria; phylum Cyanobacteriota; class Cyanobacteriia; order Cyanobacteriales; family Microcoleaceae; genus JAAURB01. Next base: position 19,018 of record CAYNXM010000095.1, read on the forward strand.
GTGGTGTTGCTCGGATTTAGTACAATGGGAACGGGCGCACTGCTGTGGCTGTTGACTACCCCACCACCGGCTCGCTGTGAGGAAATTTCACCCTTGTCTGTTGATGGCGATCGCCTCTACTGTGCTGACAGAGCCGCTGGGTCAGGGGAACTGGAAGAGGTTCAAGCTGCATTTAACTTAGTGGGAACCTGGCCGGAAAATCATCCGCTTCAACCCCAGGCGCAGCAAATGATGCAGCAATGGTCTAGACTTTTGATTGCCCGAGCAAATGATAAAATTGACCAGGGAGACCTACAAGGGGCAATCGATTTAGTTAGTATTGTGCCGAAACAGACTCGCGCTTATGAACGGGTAGAGGTGGCGATCGCCGGTTGGAAAAACGATTGGGATAAAGGTCAGCAAATCTATAATAAGGCCATTGAGGCCCTTAAAGTTCAAGATTGGAAAACAACCTTTAATTATCTTCAGGCGCTGATGAAGCTGAATAATCCCCTGTGGAGCGAAAAGCGCTTTAATGAGTTAGTAGACCGAATGTCTGTTGAAAAGCAAGGTAATCAACGACTCAAAGAAGCTCGCAATATTGCGGAGAAAAATCAGCCCCGTGATTTAGCTGAGGCAATTGATGTTGCCAATCGAATCGATTCTCAATTGTATGTGAGTGCAGTCGCTAAAAAAGAAATTCAAAATTGGAGTCGGATTTTACTCGACCAAGCGGGTGAATTTTTAGAACAGAAAAATCTCAAAGGTGTAGTCGATACGGCCGGACGAGTCCCCAAATATTCGCCATTATATCAAGAAGCTCAAGATGTCATGCTCTTGAGTCGAGTTGACAATGTGGTGGGCAGTCAAGATGCAGGCAAGCCCTTACTTCAACAAATGTTTGTGTTGCTTGAAGGTCAATCTGCCCTCGATCAAATTCAATCTCAACGCCCTGAATATCAAGTTGCTCAGCTGTCTGTCGATCAACTTTCTGGACAGGTGCAAGACTTGATGAGCTTGCAAATGGCAACAGCTTTGTCTAAGATTGGTCATCCTCTGACTTATCAGTGGGCAATTGAACAAGCCCAAACGATTAATCCTGAGCGGCCCCGGCGGGTTCATGCTCAAACGTTAGTGGCTCACTGGCGTAAGCAAATGCAACGGATTGAGGATCGTCCCTATCTGGTTTTCGCTCGTAAATTAGCAAAATCACAAGAGCTTGAAGGGTTTAGAGCCGCCGTCAGCCAAGCGAGTCAGGTTAAATTGGGCAGTCCTTTGCGCATAGAAGCGCAAACCTTAATTGCGGAGTGGACAAAGCGAGTTCAAATTATTGAAGATCAACCTCTGTTAACCGAAGCATTTGCCCTGGCCGAAGCCGGTAAACTGAGTGCAGCAATTGATAAAGCCTCTGAAATTGGTGAAGGTCGCGCTTTATATAGCCAAGCTCAAGATAAAGTAGGTGAATGGGTAGCAACCATTCAAATTGCTGAAGATCGTCCGATATTGAACCGTGCGAAGCGTCTAGCCCGACAAGGCAGCTATGGAGCCGCTATTGCAGAAGCCTCTCGAATTGGCTATGGAAGAGCGCTATATTATGAAGCACGAGACTCTATTGGGAGTTGGGCAGCAAAACGAGATGCCATTTGGGCGGCTCAACAACAGAAGAAAGACAATTACAGTTCTTCTTATAGCCAAGATAACTACTCTTCTTATAGCCAAGATAACTATTCTTCGGGTTCAGGATACTCAGATTATTCTTCGGGTTACTCCAGCTATTATGAACCTGAACCGAGTTATGCACCCCCAGCTCCCACTTATTACGCACCCGCTCCGAGTTATGCACCCCCAGCTCCCACTTATTACGAACCCGCTCCGGCTCCGGCTCCGGCTCCGGCTCCGGCCGCTCCAGAATACAGCAGTCCACCTCCTGCGGATTTCTTCTTGGAGTAGTTCAGTATAAGATGGAGTTAGGAGGATAACAATTCTCTATTGCCTCTAATCATGTCCACAGGGTAATAGGGCTTATACTTATGACTGCGTTAAGGCGGGTGCTAAGGCAATCCTACGGCGATGAAGTGTGGTCAAGTCAATTGTAATTTTTCCTGACATTCTGCCCCCTATTTCTTCTCATAGCGAATGAGCCAAGCCCCTGTATTACGTCTACTATTGATTGATGATAATTCTATCTTTCGTATGGGTTTACGGGCAGCTTGTGCATCATGGAATGACATCCAAGTTGCTGCCGAAGCAGAGACTGTAGAAGCAGCCTTGGCTATGTTGGCAGCAGAAACCGCAGTTGAGCAGAATTCGGAAATATTCTCAAATGTGGTGGTCTTAGAATTGGGAATGGCGAACCTAACTGCAACGTTACCTCAATATCGCTCTTTAGGCATTGGCGCGATTGAATTTTGCCAACAGCTTAAAGGGGAATACCCTCAAATTCCAATTTTGTTATTAACCACCCTTCAACAGCCTGTTTTGCTCTCTGCGGCTCAACAAGCGGGGATAGAAGGCTATTGTCCGAAAGGGGTTAAGATTGAAGAATTTGTGCAAGCGCTTCGCCAAGTTGCCGCCGGAAACACTTATTGGAAGAATCAGACACTGAGTCAAACCCCATCTTTGAAGCCGACTCAAAATTCTTTATCTTTTTGGGGGAAATGGCGCTATAGTTTGTATCGTTCAGGCGTACAGCAAATAGATGCTGCGTTGGTGGAGTTAGCACCTTTTTTGAAAGAAACACCAGAGCTATCGAGTGGAGATCCTCAACTTATTTTAAACTGGTTATTGATTACTGGTCGTCGTCGAGAACTGAGGGCGGCTCGTTGGATAGTCAGTCAGCTTTTACCGGAAACGATTAAAGCAGAAATTCGTCAAAAAAATCCTTCCTCTCCAGAGCCTCAAGCCCCCAAAAAAGATGCAGCTATCGTATTAACCAAGAATGCTTCTTTAACCAACCCACCGACTATTTTAGCCAGTGAGTTAAAATCCAACTTATTTGATGCGACAGTGGCGAAATTTCAGTCAGGACTGGAGAATAAAACTAATATTCCTTTAGAAATTGATTTATTAAAAACATCACAGAAAAGAGAATTATTTGTCATAGTTTTACAACAGTTTGAGCAGAGCTTAGATGAATTAAAGATCTCAGAAACTCAATTACAGCAGTTACCTGAAAAAGTGAGTGATATTTTACGAGATATTTGGGAAGCATCAACACTTAACTTTTTTGGCAAATATTACGAAGTCACTGAAGGCGATCGCATCTTTGAAGTGATTCCAATGCTGTTACGAGATGCACCCCAAATTCAGCTTGAAATCTTAGATAAAATTCCATTAATTCCTGACTTAATTGCTCATCTGGTTTATCAGATTCCTTTAAAAATTGATAATACTTCCTGCCCCATTGGCAATCCCGAAGCCATGGCTAGAGCTGAAGCACTGCTACATCATTTAGTGATTCAAATTGCCAATGCAGTGATTCAACCTTTAATTAATTATTTTGCTGATTTTGAAGAAATTAAAGAGAAATATTATCAACGAAAGTATCTCTCAACTCGAGAAATTGAGAGATTTAGGAATAATTTATCCTGGAAATATCGCATTGAAAAATTAGTAGGAGAACCTCAATCTATTTTTGAAAGTGTTTATAAAATTTGGGTATTTGGTGAAATAGGAATTCAACAAAAAGTGATTTACGCTCCGCGTAAATCAGAATTAGAAGAACTTTCAGGAATTCCACTCGCCGTCACGTTAGTCTTAGAAAGTCGAGATGCCGTGGCACCTCGAGTCCGCTCAACAATTGCTTTTGTAGGGAGCGGCGTAGTTTATATTTTAACTCAAGTGATTGGTCGGGGTATTGGATTAATTGGTAAAGGGGTTTTACAGGGTATTGGTTCATCGCTTCAAGATCATCAAGCGGGTCGAAAAAATGGTCGCCAGTAGTTAAAATATTATATTACCGAACTCTCTATATTAGTAGAAAAGCTAACTTCGAGAAAACTGTTTATAGAGCTTAAATCCATAATATTTAACGTGAGTTCGACAAACTAGACAAATTTGAAAAAGGTGAGGCTTGAGAGCCAGCTAGATTATAACCTCCGCTTTTACGAGACTGTTATTTTTTACTAAAAAAAGCGGGTTTAAAGCCCTGTGCTAGAAACACAGTTATAGTCGATTTAAATAAGATTGAGACATAATCGAAGTAAAATGAGAGTGAAGTTAGTAATACATTAATCCTAAATCAATGTCTTATAGTCTTTCTTTGAGAAAGAGAGTAGTAGAGTGGGTAGAAAAAGGAGGAAGTGTATCAAAAGCCTCAAAAATCTACCTAGTTAGTAGAGGGACAATCTATCGATGGCTGAATCGAG
>CAYNXM010000096.1:0-6968 GCA_964401105.1 uncultured Lyngbya sp.
TTCAGTCTTTAAGTTTAGATCAACAAGTTCAGCGGTATCTGCGAGAAACATTAGAGACACTGGCTTACTAACTCAGGTAAACCCGGAAATCTACTGTTAGCGCTTAAATTAAGCGGGGCATCGCAGCTTAACCAGCGTTAAGGCTGTATACTGTTCAATTGCTTAGCTCTCATCCCCTCAACTCAGTTTGAACTCCAACAGAGAACTTGCTGTTGAGGGTATAAGTATAAGCAATATCGCTTATTAAATTTGTCTAAAAAGAGTTAAGATTTGTTACAATATATCAATATCTTTGATGTAGGGTATCAAAATGTTAATGATGGAGAGAGGATCGCTTATTGATTCTAAAGTAGGCAACTTGACTAAAAATTCCTCTACAATTGGGCATTCTCGAATCTCGCTCTGTATTTATGCGCCTTCTACAGCGCTTAGAAAGGCTATTATGCCAAATCTACAGAGGGAGCGCTATGCTTTGCTGAAAATGAACTCGATGACAGAGTTAGTCCAGTACATCGTTGAGGAACATCATCAGGTCGATTGTTTAGTTATAGAAGACGATGAGGAGTTCATTTTTTTAGCAGATCAGCTTGAGCAAAAGTATATATTTCTGCCGATTGTCCTACTGAGTCAGACTTCCCCCTCAACGCCTGAGATGCTTCAGGCTGACAGGGGCGAAAACAATGATTTTGTCTACCATTCTTATGAAGTAAAAATTAGCATCGATCAACTCGATCAGATTAATACATATATCGATCAAGCGATTCGGCAATTTGTTACCCATGCAGTCACCACCCGCTTAAACGATCCATCATCACAAGCGGATAGGCCAAATGAATTGACTCGCTTTATTGAGGGTCAACAAAAGCGGCTAGCTGAGAAATTGCATGAGCGATTAGGATATCTTGGTGTGTACTATAAGAGAAACCCCTGCAACTTTTTACGTAACCTGTCTGTAAGCGATCGCCAGGAATTGTTGAATCAACTGAAATCGAAATATCGTCAAATTATTTTAAATTATTTTTCAAAAGACCCCGATCTCAATCAGAAGATAGATGAGTATGTTAATATAGCATTCTTTGCTGATCTCCCCATCAGTCGAGTCGTGGAAATTCATATGGAGTTAATGGATCAGTTATCTAAACAGTTAAAGTTAGAAGGACGCAGTGAAGAAATGCTATTAGATTATCGATTAACTTTAATTGATATTATGGCTCATATCTGTGAAATGTATCGACGCTCAATTCCAAAAGATTCATAGCCGATATTGATTATTATAAGCAGATCAATTCATTGGTTTCAAGTTACTTGATATTGAATTTTAATCTTCTCAATGATTCGATCTTGACAATGATCGATTCCAAAATTTAGGATAAATGATTAATTTTGATGGAGAGAGGAAGGTGAAACGGTCAGTCCTCGGTTGCAATCTACTGTACTCTTGTAATCTAGTATAGTAATTTAGGACTCATCATAAAACCCAACCTATCATCAACTGGCTCTCAAATACTTTGTAGTATGTGAATTTCTATGAGTCCCTTAAAAAAAACCTATGTTCTTAAACTTTATGTTGCTGGGAATACTCCCAATTCAGTCAGAGCATTGAAAACCCTTAAAGATATCTTAGAAAAGGAATTCCAAGGGGTGTATGCTCTGAAGGTAATTGATGTACTTAAAAATCCGCAATTAGCTGAAGAGGATAAAATATTGGCAACTCCGACACTATCCAAAATTCTGCCTCCTCCAGTTCGTAAAATTATTGGAGATCTATCAGATCGCGAGAAAGTGCTGATTGGTTTAGATTTGCTCTATGAAGAGCTGAGCGACGAAGAAGGTAACTGGTAACTAACACGCCTTAGTTGTCTTATCCTAACGAACTAGACCCGTTTTGGCAAGGATTCGGTTAAGATTTTCTACAGTTTTCTAAGCATTTGAACTCTTCCCTTAAACTTGACTAAGATTGCGACTAGTAACTGAGTCAAGTTTTATGTTAAATGTAGCAATAGATTTATTAATTTTCATTTGAAGTAAAAAAAATTTAGCACAGCAATTATGACTGAGAATAGTAAAGAAGAGATTCAAGAAGGACGCAAACTGATCAGTGTGCAAAAAATTCGCACCTTGATTGAAGGATTTGATGATGTCAGTCATGGTGGAATGCCTACTGGAAGAACGACTTTAATTAGTGGGACTTCTGGAACTGGGAAAACTTTATTTGCTGTGCAATTTCTTTACAATGGAATTGTTCATTTTGATGAACCCGGAATTTTTGTCACCTTTGAAGAAGCCCCTAATGATGTTATTAAAAATGCTTATAGTTTTGGTTGGGATTTACAAAAATTAGTTGAACAAGGGAAACTGTTTATTTTAGATGCTTCTCCCGATCCAGAAGGACAGGATATCGTTGGAAATTTTGATTTATCTGCTTTAATTGAACGAATTCAATATGCCATTCGTAAGTATAAAGCCAAACGGGTTTCGATTGATTCAGTCACGGCTGTTTTTCAACAATATGATGCAGCCGGAGTGGTTCGGCGTGAGATTTTCCGTCTGGTTGCTCGATTGAAACAAGTGGGGGCAACGACAGTAATGACAACAGAAAGAGAAGCTGAATATGGTTTAGTGGCTCGATTTGGTGTGGAAGAATTTGTCTCTGATAATGTGATTATTCTTCGTAATGTTTTAGAGGGGGAACGCCGTCGTCGTACTCTTGAAATCCTTAAACTACGAGGCACCACTCACATGAAAGGAGAATATCCTTTTACAATTACTAATAATGGAATTAGTATTTTCCCCCTCGGAGCAATGCGTTTAACTCAGCGTTCTTCTAATACTCGAGTTTCTTCGGGTAATAAGACATTAGATGAAATGTGTGGGGGTGGTTTCTTTAAAGATTCAATTATTTTGGCAACGGGAGCAACCGGAACCGGGAAAACATTACTGGTGAGTATTTTTATTAAAGATGCGTGTCAAAATGGAGAACGGGCAATTTTATTTGCTTATGAAGAATCTCGGGCTCAACTCTTACGAAATGCCAATTCTTGGGGGATTGATTTTGAAGGTATGGAGCGCAAAGGATTACTGAAAATCTTATGTAGTTATCCGGAATCAGCGGGGGTAGAAGATCATTTACAAATGATTAAATCAGAGATTTCTGAATTTAAACCTTCTCGAATTGCTATTGATTCTTTATCTGCATTGGCGCGTGGCGTGAGTCATAATGCATTTAGACAGTTTGTGATTGGGGTAACAGGATACGCAAAGCAAGAAGAGATTACAGGCTTTTTTACCAATACAACCGATCAATTTATGGGATCTCATTCTATTACTGATTCTCATATTTCAACGATTACAGATACTATTTTGATGTTGCAATATGTAGAAATAGGAGGAGAAATGTGTCGAGCGATTAATGTTTTCAAAATGCGAGGTTCTTGGCACGATAAAGGCATTCGAGAATATACAATTAGTGAACACGGCCCTCAAATCACCGATTCATTCCGCAACTACGAACGGATTATCAGTGGTTCTCCCACACGAATTGCTGTGAATGAAAAGACTCAACTCTCTCGTATTATTAAAGGAGTTGGAGATAATGATATGGAGGATGAATAATTCACTTGATAAAATCAATGGGAATATAAAAATTAGTTCAACAATTTGCTAAGCTAACTTTGATATAAAATCATACAACTAATGTGGGCTATTCTCTTTTTTATTCTCCTGAGTTTTAGCTTAGGAAGCCTTCCCATCACTCGCGCCATTGTTCAATGTTTATCGGGTAAAAATTTAGCTCAATTGGGGACAGGAAATGTTAGTGTGAGCGCTGCTTTTTCTGAAGGCGGAACTACAGCAGGAATTGTAGCCGTTATTACAGAAATTCTGCGGGGTATGACTCCGATTTTCCTGGCTCGATTTTGGTTTCCCCAAACTCCGGCTTTGGGATTAGTTGGATTAATTGCATTAGTTGCAGGACGCTATCTCCTGACTAAAGGGGGTGGCGTGACTAATGTGACATGGGGATTTTTTCTCTACTCTCCTATCGTTGCCCTAACTACAGGTGCCGTCGGCTATTTAATCTGGCAGTTGGGACGATTTTCGACAACCCTCACCTCAACTCAGGCACGACTACGAGGGGTTCGTTGGGGAGTTTTGACCGGGCCAATTTGGTTAGGATTATGGCATCATATCCAACAACAACCCATCTCGATTGGGGAAGTGATGGCGGCAACCGGCTTAGCAGTTGAATTGCTGTTGATTAATCTACGTCAGGGTGATGACTGGGAATTATACATGAAACAAGGTTTACTTTCACTCGATAACAAACTAGAGACTCATCGCTGTGGCGAAAAAGCGGCGCGACTCAGCCAACTCAAAGGCGCGGGGTTTAATGTTCTTCCCGGTTGGGTGCTTCCGGCAGCGACTCCCCCAAATATTTCCATTCCCCAGTCGAATTTTCCTTTAATTGTCCGTTCTTCTGCGGTGGGAGAAGATAGCGACATTAACTCTGCTGCTGGACAATATGAAACCATTGGCCCGGTATCAAACCCCCAGGAATTACAAGCTGCAATTGAACAGTGTCGTCAGTCTTATATGACTGAAGCAGCGGTGAATTATCGTCGTCAGCGACAGCTACCTGAGATAGGCATGGCGGTTTTGATTCAACCTTATTTACAGGGTGAAGTTTCGGGAGTAATGTTTAGTCGAAATCCCCTCGATGGCGATGCAAAAGTTACGATTGAAGCATTACCAGGCGGGGCTGAAATGGTTGTCGGCGGACAAAGAACCCCGATTCATTTGGAAATAGAAATTGAGAATTCAGAAGCCATTTTTACTTCTACAATTTTACCGGAAGCGATTCTGACTGAATTAGTACAACAAGCCCAAAAGATTGAGGCATTCTATCATGGCATTCCTCAAGATATTGAATGGAGTTGGGATGGGGAAAAAATCTGGATTTTACAAAGTCGGCCGATTACCAATTTACGCCCAATTTGGACAAGAACCATTGCAGCAGAAGTGATTCCGGGAGTGATTCCCCCCTTGACTTGGTCCATTAATCGTCCTTTAACTTGTGGGGTGTGGGGAGAAATTTTTACGGTGGTGTTAGGGAAACAGGCGGCTGATTTAGACTTTAAGGAAACAGCAAGTTTACTCGGTTCCCATGCCTATTTTAATGCCACATTACTCGGTGAAATTTTTCGGAAGATGGGATTACCAGAACAAGGGTTAGAATTTTTATTGCGGGGGCAAAAAATGGGAAAACCTCCCCTGGCAAAAGTCAGTTCTTCTTTACCTGGATTGTGGCGACTGATTCAGCGAGAACGAAAGTTAGTGAAAGAATTTGAACGAGATGAACAACAACTGTTTCATCCCGCTTTGGAACAGTTAAATCAAGAGTATCAGACACAAATTCTTGATTCAAACACTTTATCTTTACCGCAGTTATTAGAACGAACTGAACGAATTCAACAGTTATTAAAACCTGCAACTTATTATAATATTTTAGGGCCGATTGGACTGGCAATAAGACAAGCAATATTTCGAGTGTCTCAGGATTGGCTACCCACTCAAAATGCTCCTGAGGTGGCTTCAATGAAGGCTTTACAAAATTTAGCTACACAATTGCAGCAGATTCAGTTAAATAGTGAGCACAGTTTACAACAAATTTTTCAGCAAAATCAGGCGATTCAAAATCAGTTTCAATATTGGTTAGAGACTTATGGTTATTTAAGTGAAGTCGGCACAGATATTGCGGTTCCTACCTGGCGAGAACAAGCAGAGACTTTTAAAAAATTATTATTTAATTTGGCTAAAAATGCCCCTTCAGAATCTCAAAAAACTGAAGTTCATCAATTAGGATTTTTGCAAAAATGGCGGTTATCCAATTGTGAGCCACAAACAATTACAAAAGGAAAAATTGCCATAGTTTATAATCAGCTTTTAGCTCATTTACGATGGACTTTTTTAGCGATTGAAAATAAAGCGATTACTACTGGTGTGTTATCTCAGCCTGGAGATATTTTTTACTTAAAGTATTCTGAAATTCAGCGATGGATTCAGGGCAATACAACTGAATCATTACTGACTAAAGTGAATCAACGCCGCCAACAGTTTGAACAGGATAAAACACGAACAGTGCCAACAGTGGTTTATGGAAATATGCTGCCAAAATCATCAAATTCTATTGTAACTGAACAGAATAAAGATAAACAATTAACAGGTATTCCTGCCAGCATTGGTTGTGTAGAAGGAATTATAAAAGTCTGTCCTAACTTAGGCGTGAATTTAGCAGAAAATGAAAAACTGATTTTGGTTGTTCCCTACACTGATGCGGGCTGGGCACCTTTACTATTAACAGCAAAAGCTATTATTTCGCAAGTGGGTGGACAGCTTTCTCATGGTGCAATTATTGCGAGAGAATATCAGATTCCAGCCGTGATGAATATTCCGAATGCAATGACCTATTTTAAGGATGGACAGCGAGTGAGAGTGGATGGTTATCAGGGAACTGTAGAATTATTAGAGAATCATAATTCAGGAGGTTTAACTGATGGTTCAACAGTTAATTGATTGAAAAAAAAGCATTTTAGAAGGGCAATATAAAGATTATTTTACGATCATTGATCGATCTTTAAAACCTTTATAAATTTACGCTGAATTATATCGAATTAACTAGCTCAAATGACTCAACACTTCCTGAATTTAATCTATGAATACTCTGTGAAAGGCTGACCCAACCCCATTGATCTAGAATTGATTAAGCTAATGTAAGCTAACGAGTAGAGAAGTTGGGTTCAATGAATGATTGAGGGTGAGAGAAACGAATGGGTAACAACTCAAATGATCAACAATTGAGGTAAATCAATAACTGAATATTGATTATTATCAAGACCGAGACCTAACTCTCTGAAGATACAAATGCAACCCTGATTCTGTCAATGAAGATACTTTTAATATTTCTCAGAGAT
>CAYNXM010000097.1:0-19394 GCA_964401105.1 uncultured Lyngbya sp.
TTTGGCTTTTATAGTTTGGGATTATTAAAAGCAATAGGAACTTGGATACAATCTCTTTGGAATAAAGGGCAAGTCTATACTCAGCAAGATGAATTAGCTTAAACTTAAGCTTTTTAAATATTGAACTTTATCCCCTCATTCTTCTGTAAAAATCATGAAAATATTAGTTGCCAGTCATACTTATATTGTCGATCTCAATCGCGAAAAGTTACGGGCGCTGGCTCAATTACAACCCGAAATTGAAGTCACAGTTGTAGTGCCGAAACGTTGGAAACCGGGCGGCGTACAGAATAAAATTATTGATTCTGAATTGATTGATGAAGGCGCTTTTAAAGTGGTTCCTGTCTCTAATTTTAGTCAGAATAATCAAGGCTTACTCACGTTTGGTTTAGATTTAATCTCACTACTGAAACAGTTTAAACCGGATATTATTCAAGTCGAACAAGGCTCAAAAGCCGTAACCTATGCAGAATTTATTACGTTGAATAAACTGTTAGGATTAAAGGCAAAGAATCTATTTTTTACTTGGTGGAATCTTCCCTATGAATTAAAGTTTCCCATTTCTACCCTGGAAAATTATAACTTAAAAAATACCGATGGAATTGTGGTTGGTAATAAGGATGGGTTTGAAATTTTACGGGAACGCGGCTACTCTGGGCCGATGGAAATCATGCCACAATTAGGCGTAGATGAACGGTTATTTAAACCCACTCCTCAACCGGAATTACGAGAAAAACTAGGCATTAAAACGGATGAATTTGTGGTTGGTTTTGTCGGTCGATTTGTTGAAGAAAAAGGACTTTTAACTTTAGTAGAAGCGTTGGCTGGGTTAAAAGATTTACCGTGGAAAGGAGTATTACTGGGACGGGGAGAATTGCGAGAAACGTTAATTCAAAAAGCCACTGAATTAGGCATTAAAGAACGATTAATTTTTGTTGAAAGTGTGCCTCATGACCAGGTACAAAACTATATTAATTTAATGGATACCCTGGTTTTACCTTCGGAAACGACTTATAAATTTAAGACATTAACTTCTGTGGGTTGGAAAGAACAATTCGGTCATGTTTTGATTGAAGCAATGGCGTGTAAAGTCCCGGTAATTGGTTCTAATTCTGGTGAAATTCCCCATGTAATTGGTGATGGAGGATTGATTTTCCCAGAAAAAAATGTAGAAATCTTACAGGATTGTTTGCGTCAGTTAATGGAAAATAAAAATCTTGCCAAAGATTTAGGTCAGCAAGGTTATCAACGAGTCATGGAACATTATACAAATACAGCGTTAGCTAAAAAGTTATTGAACTTTTATCAACAACTGTAAAGAGAAATATTGATGAAAAAACCCAGTATTACTCTTAACCTGGGCTTTAATTCAGCAAAAAACTCTAACTCCAAATCGCCATTACTTTCTAGCCCGGGCAAGCTGTTCTTTGGGTAAAGAGGTAGGAGTATTAGAAGTATGAAGCGGTTCAAACATCAGGGGATTTTGCACTTTTGAGTGGGAGAGAAACCGTTCATCAAGTTCTGCATAAAGCGCCCCTGAGGCTTCTGCTAATACACTAATGAGTCGATAAAATGCAACAGCACCTAATAGAATAGCAGGCGAAAATTGTTGATTGAGTAAGGTTAAAGCAGTTGCTTCAAAAATACCAATCCCACCTGGCGCACCTGGTATAACTAAACCCAACAACCAAGCTAAACTAAATGAACTTAAAAGTACAGGAACTTGTTGCCACTCGACTGGACTGAGTGCCAAAACAGCAAAGATAAATCCTAAAGACCGTAAACCCACAAAGCCAATTTGTCCTAAAAATGGCTTAAGTGGATACTTGTCAATTTGAAATCCTCCTGCAGCAATCACTTGCGGATCTTGTCCTTTCAATTTCATTTTCCTGAACTGTTTAATCACAGGATTTAAAATTCGGGGATGGACTCCGACTAAAACAATGACTAAGCTCAGAATTTGTAAGGTAAGATGATCTTGTTGTGCATTAATTAAAGCAATTAATAAGGCAGCCGATGCCATCAATAATGGTTCTAACAACACACTCAATGAAGCTGCACCAATCGATACCCCAGCCTTATTCACAGCCATAATACGGCCATAAAAATGCCAAACATTACCGGGTAGATATTTGGCGATATTTGTTTTCAGATAAACCTGAAGACCCCAACGATTTTGTATGGGTTGTTTGAACTCTCGCAAGGTGAGCAGCCAAATTTGTCCGGACCAAAGATGTGCTACGATAGTAATAGCTAAGGATGACGCTATCAGCGCCCAACCTGTGCGGGTGACTTCAATTTCTGATACTTCAGTCCAATTTTGCTTCAGGGCACCCAGTAAAAAGAACAGAGTTGCACCTAAAATCATCCAACGTAGATATGGCTTGATACGGGATAGAATTTTTTTCATCATCTCTAGCTACACTAATACTGTTGCCTTAGACCTCATCAAATCTCAAGCTTTTTCTTGACAAACAAGACTTTGCCTCAATCTGGAGATCTGTCAAATACACACACAAGGCATGAGATAACAACTAACAGAGCACAATTCAATCAAGTCACCTGAAAAATAACGTTAAGCTTTTGATTAAACATCACTAGCTGCTAAAATGTCAAAACATAAACATATTTAATAGCTAGCAGTAATACGGCCAGCACTTTGTAATTGTTGATAATAGACTTGGCTAACTTGATTGCCCTGCTCTGAAAGGACATCTATTCCTATGCCATTGCGACCCCGATCGGTTCCGGAGCTGTGGATATACAGTCCTTCCCCTAAATATAAGCCTACATGAGTGGCTTTGTACTTTAAGCCAAAAAACACTAAGTCTCCTGGTTGTAAATAGGATAACATTATTTCCTGGTGAATTTTCGGAGTTTGGCCTATTCCTGGCGGATTTTTGGGATGAAGCAGGGGTCTATCGTCTGTATTATCAGGCTTGAGCGGTTGAGTCGTCCGGCTAGCTACCCCTTTTTCCGATGGAGAGTCTACAAACAGGGGTAGGGCTTCGGCAAAGGCTTGTTGTTGATAAGCATCTCGGGGAATCCAAATCCCAACAGATGCAAAAGCCGCTTGCATTAATCCCGAACAGTCATAATTCGGCCCAACAGTTCCCCCCCAAAGATATTGATTCGGTGTATTCATAGCTTGATGAGTAAACGCAATCACCTCAGATAGTCGCTGGCTAATCTCATCCGTAGAGAGGGTTTGGGGTTGATAGGGATGAGTTGCTGGCTCGATTTTATCAACATCAGACTTCGCCAGCCATCCTGGATAATCATCTTCACAAAGTTTTACCTGAATTGCCGTTGTCTGATGGGGATCAACGTTGAGATCTGTTGAGAGCAGACGCAAATGCCGCCCAGCAGCGGCTTGAGTGGCAAGTCGGTTACATTGGGGTGAGTCATAGAGATTGAGATTGTTTTTGCACTGATACTCAACGATGTCGGATAATAAATCTATAGTCATCGGTTCGGCGATCGTTAACTTGTGAGTCATTATATTTACTGAGATTAGAGTGTAGAACAAAACCGATCAATCAACCGACCCCTTATTTCTATAATTTTATCTAAATGGAGCGAGAAGACCCGCGCCATAAGTTACGTTGGCGACGGGATGAATTGCGACCCCACCCAACAAATCACACAGAATATGTTAAAATGTGAGTATGGTTGAAAAAGCTTACCGTTACCGATTCTACCCAACCCCTGAACAGGGAAATCTGTTGAGGAGAACATTGGGGTGTGTCCGGTTAGTCTACAACAAAGCACTAGCCGCCAGGACACAAGGATGGTACGAAAGAAAGGAGCGTATTAGCTATAAGCAAACATCCTCAATGTTGACGCGATGGAAGAAACTAGAGGAATTAGACTTCCTTAATGAGGTTAGTTCTGTCCCTCTTCAGCAAGGGTTAAGACATCTTCAAACAGCATTCACCAACTTCTTTGCGGGGCGGGCAAAATACCCAAACTTTAAGAAAAAGAGGAATGGTGGTAGTGCTGAGTTTACCAAGTCAGCTTTCAAGTTCAGAGAGGGTGAAGTCTATCTGGCTAAATGCAAAGAACCTTTACCGATTCGCTGGAGTCGTCAACTTCCCAAGGGGTGTGAACCGTCAACAATTACAGTTAAGTTAGATCCAAGTGGGAGATGGTTTGTATCCCTAAAAATTGATCATCCAACCAGTCACAAGTTGAAATCCATCAAAAAGCCTATTGGTATTGACTTAGGAATTAGTAGTCTCTTGACCACTAGCGATGGAGAAAAAGTAGCTAATCCTAAACACTTTAATAAGTTGTACAAAAAACTGCGACTGGCTCAGAAAACCCTAAGCCGGAAAGTAAAAGGCTCGAAAAACAGAGAAAAAGCAAGAATTCAAGTAGCACGAGTTCAGGCGCGTATTACCGATGCTAGACGTGACCATACCCACAAGCTGACCACTCAACTGATTCAAGAAAACCAAACAATCGTAGTTGAGGACTTGGCTGTGAAGAACATGGTCAAAAACCATAAATTAGCTCGTGCAATTAGTGATGCCAACTGGGGAGAATTAGTCCGTCAATTGGACTATAAAGCTGAATGGTATGGGCGAAAATTAATTAAAATCGACCGTTGGTTCCCCAGTTCAAAACGATGCTCTAGTTGTGGACATATTGTTGAAAAAATGTCGTTGAATATTCGGCAGTGGGATTGTCCTCAATGCGGGACTAACCATGACCGGGATATCAACGCTAGTTTAAATATTTTGGCGGCAGGGCTTGCCGTGTCAGTCTGTGGAGCGAGTGTAAGACCCGAAGAGAGCAAATCTCGGAAGGCAACTGCTAAGAAGCAGAAACCTAAATCGTGAGGTTTGGGAATCCCACGCCCCCCTTCTACAAGGGGGCAGGCATAAAGAATGTTGGCGGTGGGAGGATGTCAATCTTAACATCTGTACACAATCATCCAGATAGCCAAATATGACCTTTTTTCATTCAGATGAATCATTAACGCAACGGGGTAATGATGTGATCAAAGCCACTTTAGAAAAATTTCCCACCTTAGGGGAAAATCAATTGGCTTTAACCTGGATTGTCTATGACCCACCGATTCCGGTTAACACGGGATCCGCCCTCACCCCTAATCAATTTTGGAATTATCCCCTACGAGGCTTTGCTTATCGAGGCATTGAACGCATTTATCCAGGCTCTTTGGTGCAGTTGTTCTATCTCGTGGCATTATACGAGTGGATTAATAAGGGAATGTTACAACCTTCAGCGGAGTTAGAACGGGCAACCCGCGATATGATTATTCACTCTAGTTCTGATGCTACCAGTTTAGTGGTTGATAGCCTCACCGGCACCACCAGCGGGCCAGAACTCTCCTCAGGGCCGTTTGAAACCTGGAAAGCACAACG
Organism: uncultured Lyngbya sp.; assembly: GCA_964401105.1. GTDB lineage: Bacteria > Cyanobacteriota > Cyanobacteriia > Cyanobacteriales > Microcoleaceae > JAAURB01. The sequence continues at coordinate 5,391 of CAYNXM010000097.1, forward strand.
TAACCTGATTAACCGTTATTTCCAATCCCTAAATTGGCCAGAGTTTGCTTCTATTAACGTTAATCAAAAAACCTGGTGTGATGGGGCTTATGGCCGAGAACGGGCATTTTTGGGGGAGTTGATGGAACATCGCAATATGTTAACCCCAAATGCAACCGCTCGCTTATTTCATAGTATTATTGGGGGAGTAGCAGCCTGCTCGAAAGCTTCTAAAACCATGATGAAGTTAATGCAGCGAAGTCTGAACCGAGAAGATGGGACGGATCAATCCACGAATTGTATTATTGGATTTTTAGGAGAAGCCTTGCCGACAACAGCACAGTTATGGTCAAAATCCGGGCAAGATCGGCAAGTGCGTCACGAAGCAGCTTATATTGAAATTCCCGATTTGCCCCCCTACTTACTGGTGGTTTTTACCGAAGGCAAAGCCCAAAATCAAAATCAAGCATTATTACCGTTTATTTCCCAACAGATTGCGATCGCGGCTCATACTCTTGATAAAGATTGATATAAATATTTTTGATGTACCCACTTGGCCTTGGCTAAAATAGAGAAAAAGTGCCACGATCAGATAAAACACAGCATCTAACCTCAGTTTGCGATATGAGAAAATATATCAAACCTGAGTGGGTTGATAAAATCTTAGGGCAAGGGATTTGGTTTTATACGAAATTCCTCCTAATCAAAGTGATAATAGTAGTAGAGGTAAACTGTCCATTATCCGAAGCTTGGGTGTACCTACTGTCTCAAGGGGCTACTTCTCACCTGGTATTGATTACAGTCAGGTCGGGGTTGTTCTCTCAAGTACTTGATTGAATCGGCGCGTTTGTGTCTTTTTCTAAAATTGTCCATAATAACCTCAAGCACTCTTGAACACTATGAGTTATTGTATTCATCCCGCTTGTCCTCATCCTCAAAATCCCGACGATGCTACAACTTGTCAAGCGTGCAATTCGAGATTAGTGTTACACCAGCGCTACCGGATTGTAAAACCGTTGGGAAAAGGCGGATTTGGAGCCACCTTCTTGGCTCGGGATTTCTCATTACCTGGTGTTCCGAGTTGTGTAGTCAAGCAACTGCGTCCAACGGCGAAGTCTCGCCGGGTTTTGGAGATGGCAAAGCAGTTATTTCAGCGAGAAGCCAAGACATTAGGAAAAATTGGCAATCACCCTCAAGTGCCTCGGTTACTGGACTATTTTGTCAGGAAACAACAGTTTTATTTGGTTCAAGAGTATATTGATGGTTGCACCCTCAAGCAGGAAGTGAAAAGTGCTGGAGTATATAACGAAGAACAAACTCAAACTTTTCTACGAGAAATTTTACCAATTTTAGATTACATTCATTTTCAAGGGGTGATTCACCGAGATATTAAGCCTGCTAATATTCTCCGCAGACGGCAAGATAATAATTTAGTTTTAATTGATTTCGGTGCAGTTAAAGACGAAGTCAGCCAAATCTCATTAACCGGCGGCACTGGAGACACAGCGTTCACTAACTTTGCCATTGGTACTAATGGTTTTGCCCCTCCCGAACAGATGTCTCTGCGGCCAGTTTATGCCAGTGATATTTATGCTGTCGGAATGAGTTGCATTTATTTGCTCACCGGACAGTCTCCTAACCGACTCCAACATGACCCCATGACGGGAGAATTATTGTGGCGAAGTCAAATTACTGTCAGTGAAGGCTTTGCTCTGATTTTGCAGAAAATGTTAGAGATGTCGGTTCGTCATCGCTACCAATCAGCCCAAGAAGTGCTTGATGCGTTAGATGCATTAGCTTTCCCGACCGTTTTAGAAACTCAGTTAGAAGATTTATCCAGTGGTTTAAGCATTCAGCCCATAGTCACAACATTCTCCGAAGATCCGATCGATTCAGTCTTAGAAGAAGAACCAACAATTTATAAGGAGGATAGCACCCCACCCCCCTCTCGTGTCGCTTCAGAAGCATCACAAATTCGGGATTGGAGGACACGGCGCAGTCAAAAGGTTAGCGTTCACCCCAACCTGGGGAATGGATATGAAGATGCATTTAGCGCCACTCAAGGTGCCCCCATAATTTCCGCTCTAGATCGCGAAGTCCCCAAAAAAAGTAATAGAACTTCTACAACACCGGCTTCTGGTCAGGAAGAATGGAATGAAAGACGTTTACGCTCTACTTATGTTCGAGGAGAACGATATTTTACAGAGTGTGATTTAAGGGGTTTAAATTTAGAAAAAGCTAAGTTTTCAGGTGCTTATTTTTCAGGATGTCAACTCAATCAAACGAATTTTCAGGGGGCTGATTTATCTAAAGTTAATTTTAGTCGCGCCCGGTTAAACTATGCAATTTTACGGGATGCTAATTTAAAAGATGCTTATTTGAGTACTGCTGACCTTGAAGGAGCTGATTTACGCGGGGCTAACTTACATGGCGCTTGTTTGAGGCGGGCTAACTTACGGGGCGCTAATTTATGTGGTGCAGACTTAACAGATGCTTTGATTTCTAAAGAACAAATTGCTGGGGCGAAAACGAATTGGCGAACAATTAAGCCTGATGGTAAACGAGCATTTGGTTTATAAAAATTAGGGTAATACTATTTCTTTCTATTATAGATAGGGAACAGGCAACAGCGGATCTAGCCTAAGGGCAATAGCTGCAATATATAATATTCCTAAAACAAAACTCAATTGTTACTAAAATTTGTCCGAGTTATCGTTCAAAGCCCATGACGAGGATTGAACTCGTGACCTCACCCTTACCAAGGGTGCGCTCTACCACTGAGCTACACGGGCGATCCTCACAAGGATAAAAATATTTGTTGAGAGGTGGGCCGGGTTGGATTTGAACCAACGTAGGCGTAGCCAGCGGATTTACAGTCCGCCCCCATTAACCACTCGGGCACCGACCCTTGTTTTTCTCAACGATTTATTATTATAGCAGAGTTTAAAAAAAATACTAGGGTTTTAAGAAATTTTTTTCTTCACTTTGAGAGTTGAGTGGGAAATAGAACGTTCGCAAAGCTTGGCGGCACGCCGGATCACAGCGGCTAGGAGAAGGGTAATCGGGAGGCGATCAATCTCTTAGGCATCTGAGTTGTCTTTCGGCGGCGATCGCTTCAGTGGACCCGGACGTTGAGGTCGAGGGTTAGGCTTAGATTGCTTCTGTCGAGGAAAATTACTCAGGGGGACATTGGTTTTCATCCGACTGATGCGACTGGGGAAATCGCTCTCATCATAGATCTCACCCACCAGTTCTTCTAAAATATCTTCTAAGGTCACTAGTCCCACTGTACCGCCATACTCATCCACAACAATGGCCATGTGCAGTCGCTGTTTTAGCATTTCCTTCAACAAATCTCCCACCCGCTTGGTTTCAGGCACATACACAGGGGGCACCATCGCCGCCGTCACCGCTTGAGTTGGGGTTGAATCTGCTGATGTTCGCATCACTTGCAGAATCCGCTTCAGATGAACAACTCCGACAATTTCATCTTTTGACTCTCCTTGAACCGGAATACGAGAATAACCGGTTTCTAAGCATAAATCAATCGCTTCGGTGAGGTTGGCTTCATGGGAAATGGTTCGCATCTCAATCCGAGGTTTGACCACTTCCCGAGCAATGAGATAATCTAACATCAGAGATTTATTGAGTAACTGATGTTTTTGCCAGTCCAGTTGACCTTTACCCCCTAGAATTTCAATCATCAGTCGCAACTCTTGCAAGGAGAGAGAAGGTTGAGTAGCCCCGCGATTAAATAAACGAATCACCCGTTGTGCGATCGCTTCAAACAGATAAATCACCGGGGCCAGAATTACCGACAGCAAGTAAATGGGGCGGACTACTGCCTTAAAAATTGGTAAAACGTTGCTAATGGCTAGAGATTTTGGGGTAATTTCACCAAAAATCAATAATAAAAAAGTGACGACGGCTGTAGCAACTCCTAACCCGGCACTGCCTAACCAGATAGCAAACAGGTTACTGGTGAGAATGGCTGAGAAGTTATTCACCAGGTTATTACCCACCAATAAGGTTGTAATAAATCGGGCACGCCTTTCAAGCACCAGTGTAAACATCCCATTAGCATCACCCTGTTCTTTGATTAAAGCGCGCAGCTTTAAGTTATCTAAGGCAGTGATTGCTGTTTCTGAACCAGCGAAAAAGGCAGATAGCGCTAGCATAAACGCTAAGACAAGCAAATCAATCCAGACATTTCCGAGTAAAGGGCTAATCTCAGACGCAGCGATCAGGGGTTGAGGAAAGGGTGTTGCACTCACAACTGACTAGGGAAATTTAAAACTTGTTTTGATTGTAGGGCATCCTGCTTAAAATCAGGGGTTGTTTTGGATGATTACCGACAATTATCACAATGTCCACACTGCATGGACTGGGCTTGGGCGGTAAAACCAAACCCTTGCAGTAAAAACTGCCAACGACATTGACGAGTATTGAGATACTGAGTCATTTTCGTGATCGCATTTTGATTGTGTTTTGAATCACTTTTAGATTTCTCCGTGGCGATCGCATAATGAAATGGATCGCGCCAAGTTAATTGGCCCCAACTGTGTAATAAAGATAAGGCTATAGCCCCTTGGGGAAACTGACGGGAAATAGAGTTTAATTCTCCTTGGTCGGGCAGTTTTCTCCCCATTTGCCGTGCCATTTTTTCTTGTTGACGTAAGTTTTCTGTTAGAAATTGTCGGCGTTGTTTGTCTTCGGGATAAAACCAGCCTGTAGGTTCACTGATTAAAGTTAAAGCTGTTGCTGGCTGACCATCTCGTCCCGCCCGTCCGACTTCTTGAATATATTCAGAGAGTAAACAAGGGGCTTGAAAATGAACGATCCAACGAACATTGGGTTTATTAATACCCATACCAAAAGCAGAGGTACACACGACAAACTGAATTTTATCCTGTAACCAAGCCTGTTCTATTTGACGACGGGCAACACCACTTATTCCCCCGTGATACGCTGCGGTTTTATAGTTTTTTTTTCGCAGTAAAGCTGCTAATTTTGCACTATCTTTACGGGTGCGAACATACACTAAACCGGACTGACCTTGATGGGCTTGAATACAATTCAAAAGCTGCTGTTGTCGTGCTTGAGGAGTCCAAACCGTTTTGACATTTAATTGTAAGTTTTCTCGATAGGGATTGAGTAAATATTGTTGGGGTTTTTGTAAGTTTAAAACCGATTGAATCACCTGTTGGGCGGCAGGATCGGCAGTGGCAGTAAAGGCAGCGATCGCCATTTTTGAGCCTTTGGGTTTAGACTTTAATAAAGCGCTTCGCACAGTTCCTAAACGTCGATAAGCGGGGCGAAAGGTATCCCCCCATTGAACTAAGCAATGGGCCTCATCTAAAATTAAACCATTAATCGCTATTTTAGGTTGAGATAAAATATTCCAGACTGAAGGACTAAATAACGTTTCAGGAGAAATATACAGGAGTCGCAAACGATTTTGTTGTAATTGAAATAGAACTTTTTGGCGTTTTTGTTTAGAAATTTGACTATGAATTAAAGCCGCAGGCAGCCGATGTTGCAGTAATTCCTCTACTTGATTTTCCATTAAGGCAACTAAGGGAGAAATCACTAACGTTAAGCCAGTTTTCAAAACCGCCGGAAGCTGAAAACAAATTGATTTACCGCCCCCAGTGGGCATCACAATTAATGCATCTTTTCCCGTTAAAAGCGTCATTATAATTTCAGCTTGAGGGGGTCTAAATTCATCATATCCCCAAATACTGTGGAGTGCTTCTTTAACAGATTCCCATGGCATTGAGTCAGGCTGTTTCATGGTTGTTGCACAAGAAGATTGACAAGCTGGCTTATTTATGAGACCGTAACAGTTTACTCTAGAATTGACACTGCAAAATCATTCTTAATTAAATTTTAACCCTATGGTTCCTATCCGCAAAACCTTAAAACTTCCTAAGATTAAACTGTCTTATTTAGAATGGAATGGTACAAATAAAACTCAAAGCTCTACTCAGCTACTTTTACTTCATGGTTTAGCAGATCATGCTTTAGTTTGGGGAAGTTTAGCAAATAGCTTAGGATCGGATTATCACATTATTGCGCCAGATTTAAGAGGACATGGAAATAGTACGAAACCGGACAAAGGCTATGCTTTTAACGATATTATTGAAGATTTAGAAGCCTTTCTTAGGGGACTTGAATGGTCTAATGCTCATATTTTGGGACATTCTTGGAGTGGTAAATTATTGCCAATTTGGGCAAAACAATATCCTGAACGGTTTCAAAGTATGATCTTAGTCGATCCCATTTTTATCACTCGAATGCCGAGTGTATTTAAGTTAACTCTTCCAATTGTGTATCGACAATTAGATTGCTTAAAAGGGATGGGGCCATTTAGCAGTTTCTCAGAAGCAGAATTAAACGCACATCAACTCAGTCAATATTCAGGCTGGAGTGAATTACAACAGCAAGTTTTTCAAGGAGGTATTGAACAGAAAAGTGATGGAAACTGGGGCAGTAAATTTACGATTGCAGCCCGTAATCAGATTTTTGAAGCGGTAATAGAAACCCCAGGATTTACTGAGGCTATTGAGATTCCAAGTTTATTAATTGTACCTCAAACAGGGGTAAATCGGATGGCATGGCAGTTAAAACCTTATCAAACCTATCTTAACAATTTAACCATTCAGTCGGTTCTAGGAAATCACTGGCCATTTCTTGTAGAACCGGTAACATTTAATCAAGTGGTTCGACAGTTTTTAGAACAACAAACTCAATTTGTAGTATCAACTTCATCTTAAAGAAATGATTTGAGGAATGAATCTTGAACTTAGAAATTATTGCTCATCGGGGTTTTTCGAGTATTGCACCAGAGAATACTTTAGCTGCCTTTCAAACAGCTATTCAACATCAGGCAGACTCGATTGAATTTGATTTACAAATTTCAGCCGATGGTATTCCTATAATTTTTCATGATGAAACATTAGAGCGAATTACAGGCAGCACCGGTAAAATTCAACAGAAAAAATTAAAAGAATTAAAGCATTTATCAGCAGGGGCTTGGTTTTCAAATGATTTTCATCAGGCAACCATTCCGACTCTTACTGAAGCCTTAGAAAGTTTAAAAGAGATTAAAGACTATCTCTACTTTGATGTTAAGCCTCATTGTCAATGGTCAGAGGTAGAAATTGAGTCATTGATTCTGGAATTAAAGGATAAAAAATTACTAGAAAAAAGTATTATAACTTCGTTTAATGAAATGTTTTTAGATCGATGTAGAACAATATGTCCTACTATTCAATTAGGATATTTTGTGACTGATATTGCTGAATTTCCCAAACAACTGAATAAGGCAAAAACAGCAGGAAATGCCATTCTCAGTAGTTGGTATAAAGTGTTATTAAAAGATCCGAATTGGGTTAAACAGAGTCACGAACAAGGAGTTAGTGTAGTGGCTTGGACAGTAGATCGACCTGAAGATTTACAGAAATTAACTCAAATTGGTGTCAAGAGAATTATTACGAATTCTCTAATCGGTTATCAATCTCTCACTGATTAAATTCATCAGCTTCTTTTAAAATGGGGTTGACATCAAACCAATATTCCCTGCGATAACGATATTCAAATACCCAAAGACTTTGTAATAACGTTTTAGAATCCGTTAAACCACTCAATTTTTTTGTGTTTGCAACTTGGTTTAACATCACCCATTCTTCCGGTTCAATCGCTAATACAAGCTGAGAACGACGTTGTAAAATGACTTCTTCTAAGATGTCACGAGAAATGGGTGGATCTTCTTTTTGTAAACAGCTATAAAGTAATACTAATAAACTGCGAACATGACCGCCACTCATTAGACAAAGTCGATCTAAAGTCTCAATTTTATCAAAAACATCTTTGACTAAAGTATGATAATTGCCTTGATTAAGACTTGGAAAAGCCCGAGTTAAAACCAGTTGTCTTAATAAATGGATGCCGGGTTCACAAAGTTGATTATTTTGAAGTTGAACCGGAATCATAGGTAAGGTTTTTGGATCGCCCCCAAATTGATTTGTCAGTTGTCCTAAATCATTAGAAAAAATTAAAGCTAAAGGAATTGTATAAACTACATGACAAGAGAGTTGATTCAGTTGATTTCCTCGATCAATAAATAAGTATTCGGGTTGAGAACGTCCGGAAATGGTTTGATAACTCATGATTCGATCTAAATTATCAATAATAATCACAACTCCCCCTTGACCCCGGTGCTTCATTTTTTCAACAAAGGGAGTAATCATTTCTCGATTGATAATTTCTAAAATATCACTGGTTCGAGGTTCTAAATATTGTCGTAATAATGCCCGAACTTCTCGACTATTTCTGGCTTGAGTTGTAATTTTTTTAATAAATTCAGCCAGAGAAAAGGGCTGGTTCAGACTCAATGAAGAAGGATTAATTTGAGCCAGATAAACCCCTGAAACATCCATTTTATGGTGAGAAAGTTTGACCATGTCCCACAAAATCGCTCTTAATGCTTTTGCCTCTAACTCAATGCCAACGGATTCAATACTTTCACTCACTTGGCGAACAATTGCCAATAAAATATCTGTAATCTCAACATCAGCCATGTTTAAATCACGGCTAGATTCAAAATAGACTACATGAAATCCACTGTGTTCCAATTCAGCTTTGAGGCGGAGTAATTCAGTGGATTTCCCCGAACCAATATGACCGGTAAATAGTTGATAAGTCGGTACATCCGGTGAAAGCAACGTAATGGTTCGAGCAATTTGTTGGATCAATTTTCCGCCTCGAACCGAAGAAAAATCAATATAATATTGTCTATCCTCATCGCTTCCCACGTTGAGGGTTCTCGCCGGGTTAGAAGCTCGAAAAAATTGACCTACATCCAATAGCATTAGTGATTGACTAACTTCGAGGGTTTGATTGCGGTTAATTATTCTTGCCGTCATTTTACCGAGTAGCCGGAAATTTCGAGATCTGAAATTTAAATTACTCCACGCAATTCCCCCAAATAGGGATTAATCACAATAGAAGGGGCATTAATTCAGTGATTAAATCGAGATGGTGTAAAACAACGAGCTGCGGAGTTCGACTCTTAGCTGAGGGATTGATGATGGGCTGGGTCTGACTGATAGGTATTCATTGCTCTCGGCTTGGGTGGTAAGGGCAAATCTTTAACTTTCATTGCTTGTAGTTGTCGAACTACTAAAATTAATCGTTTTAAATGGGGTTTAATCACCTGTTGATTTTCTTCAAACAATTGATTGAGTTTATATTGTTGTTCTGCCGAAAGGGCTTGACTTCGCAACTGCTGAATCACAGTTTCTAATTGAGCTAAGCGAGTTTGTAATAACTCAGGTTGAGCAGCACTTAATGCCAAATGCTCTTTTAATTCCTGTTGAAACTGTTGCTTAAGATCCTCCACAGCAGTAGACAGATGATCTTGCATCGTGGTAACCGATTCTCTTAATACTGCGACTTCTTTACTGGTATAAGCAGACTCTAATGCTGCTTGTTGGGGAATTGCTTCTAATTGATATTGTAATGATTCTACTTCATTAATAAGCTGTTGTCGTAATCCTAAAATAACCTTAACTGCGTGATATTCTAACTGTTCAACCGATTGTTCCACTTCAACCAATTGGGCTTGATTCTGCTGAACTTGTTGCCCAAGGCGATAACGATTGGCAGCATTAAATGATAAAGCGACCGTGAGTGGGGCAACACTATATATAGCTTGACCCGACAGGGCAACAACCACTGACCCCAAAGCTGAACTCACTAAAGATACTAATTCAGCCCATTCTAACCAGTGACGTTGCTGCCAGCTTTCAACCATTGGGTTAACATCTCTATCATGGGTCTGGGGTCGGGAGCGGTCGGTCATACTATCCGGATGAGGCTGATGGGTCTGGAAAATTTGAGGAATCATAGTCATGGTTAATTCAAATCAAAAGTTCAGCACCTTAAACGCGAAGTTTAAATGATGATTTTATTTAATTCTAGTTTGGCATACTCTCCAGGGTAAAACCTGCTATGATCAAAATGGCTACATACCCGTTTGAGCATGAAACCCGATCCAAAAAGCCCATTTCAGAATATCCGTCTTTTCCTCAGCGGCGCAACATTTATTTTTCTTGTGATGTTTGTGGGTTTTCTCTCTCTCAATTTAATTCGGGCATTGATAGACAAGTTTGTATAAACCCTATCATTTATTGTAAATATTTGCGAACTTGATATTTATTGCTCTTCGCAATAGGAATACGGTAGTCTCCCATCTGTTGGTCAAGTCGTTCAATCTCAGCTTTCGGTACAGCGTCCCAGGCTTGTTGAGATTCCCAACGAATCACTAAAATAACTCGTCCTGTATCAGAATCAATCCACACTTCCTTACCTAAAAAGCCCTTAAATTGCTTTAAGCCTTGAGTCCAAACCTGTTGATCTCGTTCAATAAAAGCATTTCGTTTTCTGGGATCGACATCAAACTCTAACCATTCAATAACCATAGATTTCTGATTATGGGTTGTTATATACAACTTATTATTTCGTTGGGGTCATCTAACACGATAAAATTGGGCAGATGGAAACTCATCATAATGAATTCTCCTATCTAGATAAAGGATAATCATTAGAATATATGCATTAAATTGTCAGGAAATCGCTTAAATCACTATAATCCGATCGATTATTTCTTGTGCTATTGGCTGATTTACCTATCGAGTTTTTAGTCGATTAAAGTGAGTGTTTGGTTCACAAGTCTAATGATAGACTCATCAGCACTCTACGATTTACTAATATCTTTAGCTTAATTTGAGAATACTGACTACATCGATTTTCCTTGATCAAACTGTACTCATTTGATTAATAACCTATAGCAATCTTACTGAATTTGTTAAAAAATAATCTATATCAGCCCCTACAATTGGGGGTACTCTACGAGAAGCCCTTGCGGTCTATGGGGGCAATATAGTTTACAAATGATTTCTGATTGCGATCTAATCGGTAACTACTTATTTTAAATATCGTCCAGCTAAACGCATTGCATCGGCAATATCAACATCTCCATCTCCATCCGCATCGAGGAAGCCACTCAAAACAGGATTATTTCCTTGCCTCGGGTTACGGGTATTGGTTCCAGTTTGTAATAAGTTCAATACCAAAGGGACTAACAGCGGTAATAGACTTTTTAAAGTATTGCCATTAATTCCAGTCCGTTGCGCGATGGCACTGGCGACTTGTTCCTGTTGCTGGGGTGAAAACAGTTGATTTACTGCTGCCTGAGAAGCGCCTGTGCCGCCGTACTGGTTTACCATGGCTTGGACTGAGTCTTGTCCTTGGTTCATCCGTTGCTGTTGCAAAGCAGAGCGGACATAACCCCCCAACATCGACATGGCTGCCTCGGTGGTATCGGGTGAAACTCCAGTATTATTTGCTACCTGCTGAGCTGTAGTGATAATGTTCTCTAGCTGACCCGTATTGGCTTGCAGGTCAGGGTCATTGAGTGCGCCAACAATTTGATCAAATAGTCCCATAGCCACTAATCACCGACGTTAATAAACAATTCAGTCTTAGTCTACACCACAATTTTAGACCTCAATGGGATCTAATTTAAAAATCTTCCGGAAGAGGGAGTTGTCGTGCTGGAATATTATCAAGTAGATGCACCCTGATTTGTCACCCTCAGTTTATTTAAAGCTGAGGGCTTTTTGTTTTTTCATTTAATCTATCAATTTTAATCAGTAGTCGGATTATATTTATCAACTTTTCAGTGATCTGAATCAATCTCTATAGTCAATTGATCGGTTAATCGTTAAAACTGTATATTCAATGACTTTAAGCCAAAAAAATTATACATTTAAACTCAGTAAAAATACTAATATTTGACGATATCTAAATTAAAAAATATAATAAGAGTAATAATATTATATCCTCATAAAAAATATTATTTTATTAGAGCCAAATTTTGATTTTTATAACCCCATGAAAAATCTCCCCCCTTGTTTAAGTAAAGGATGGCTTGGATTTGTCCTGTTTGGTACATTTATTACGCCAGTTCAGGCTCAGCCTGCGCCCATTACATCTGCACCGGATGGCACAGGAACCGTAATTAATCAAAATGGAAATCAGTTTGATATTAATGGGGGATCTTTAAGCAGAAATGGTCAAAATTTATTCCATAGTTTTGAGCAGTTTGGTTTATCACAGGATCAAATTGCTAACTTTATTTCTAATCCAGATATTCAGAATATTTTAGGGCGGGTTGTCGGGGGCGATGCTTCTGTTATTAATGGTTTAATTCAGATTACTGGGGGAAACGCTAACTTATTTTTAATTAATCCGGCTGGTGTTATTTTTGGCCCCAATGCTAGCCTGAATATACCCGGAAGTTTAACCGTTACAACTGCGACAGGGATTGATTTTAACGGTCAGACTTTTCAAAGTATTGCTTCTAACGATTATGCCAATTTAATTGGAAATCCTAGTGGTTATCGCTTTGATGTAGCTCAACCGGGTGTAATTTTTAATGAAGGTCAACTCAACTTAGAAGCGGGTCATAACTTAACATTATTAGGCGGTACTGTTATTAATACAGGAACCCTTTCTGTTCCCGGTGGAACCCTAACAATGGCGGCAGTGCCGGGAGAAAGTTTTGTTCGCATCAGCCAAAGTGGACAGTTATTAAATTTAGAAGTTAGTTCTGTTAATAATAGTACAGAGATCTACTCTATCACCCCCTTAACTTTACCCGAATTATTAACCGGGGGAGAGGTTCAATCTCATGTGAATACTGTCTCTGTTAATGCTTCTGGAGAGGTGGTTTTAAATCATTCTAATACTATTATCCCTCAGTCCGGTGAAGTTGCGATCGCTTCCGGGACTTTAGATGCTTCTAGCATTAATAATATTGGGGGAGAAATTGGTGTATTTGGTCATACTGTCGGAGTCATAGATGGAACTCTTAATGTTTCTGGAAATAATGGCGGCGGCAATATTCGGATTGGCGGAGACTATCAAGGTAATGGTTTAGTTCCTAATGCCAGTCAGACTTTTGTTAATAATAATAGCTTTATTTCTGCGGATGCCATCACAGATGGAAATGGCGGACGGGTGATTGTTTGGTCAGATGAAAATACTGATTTTCAAGGTCATATTACGGCGATAGGCGGCAATAATACAGGTGATGGTGGTTTTGTTGAAATTTCAGGGAAAGAAAACCTCAGTTTTAATGGAAGTGTTGATGTTAGCGCTATCAATGGTTTAGCGGGAACTATTCTATTTGACCCCCAAAATATTGTCATTGTTGATAAAGGAAATGATGTAGTAAATTCTAATGATAATTTTACCGAAAACCCGGGAAATGGAGCTAGTTTTGATACAGATCAGCTGACTAATTTAACTGGTGAAGTTATTTTAGAAGCGAATAATAATATTATTGTTAACGAAGCGATTATTACTAATTCTTTGGATACCTTAGAATTACGGGCTGGTCATAGTATTAAAGTCAATGCAGATATTGATACTTCTGCTAGTAATGGGAATATTAATTTAAGAGCCAATTATAACGATTCAATCTTAGATCAGAGAGACTCAGGACAGTCCGATATTACTCAAAAATCGGGTACGACAATTAATGCGGGAACGGGTAATATTTTATTAGAAATTGGTGAGCTAACATCGGGTGGTGAAATTAATATTGATAATATTATTACGAGTGGAAACTTAACCGTTAATGCCAATGGCGGCAATATTAACCGCGTTACTCCTGACTCTACGATTCGGGCAGGAAATACATTATTTCAAACCTTTGGAAGTGGTGGAATTGGAACAGAAACTGCACCCTTGCGTGTTGATGCTAATAATATTGAAGCGGAAGCCGGAAGTGGAGGGGTTTATATTAATTTCCTTAACAGTATTAATGTCGGTGGAGTCAACGATAATTTCACAGGAATTGTGAGTCGAAATGAAGGCGAAATCATCCTCAATGTCCAAGGAGATTTTAACTTAACAGAAAACCTGGAAACAGTAACAATTGGCTCTAAAGCCGGG
>CAYNXM010000098.1:0-23513 GCA_964401105.1 uncultured Lyngbya sp.
GGCGAGCTGCCGGGGGTTTATAAATCGACGGGTTGGCTATCTTGACGGGTTGGCGCGCGCGCCTTCTGGGAAGTTGGCTAGCGCCAAACATTTCCCGTAAACATTTTACGACGGGTTGGGCTGGCGCCCAAACATTTTACGACGGGTTGGGCTATCGACGGGTTGGGCTATCGACGGGTTGGCTATCTTGACGGGTTGGCGCGCGCGCCAAACATTTCCCGTCACGCCCAAACATTTTACGACGGGTTGGGCTGGCGCCCAAACATTTTCCGTCCCCGTCACGCCCAAACATTTTACGACGGGTTGGGCTGGCGCCCAAACATTTTCCGTCTCCGTCTCCGTCTCCGTCACGCCAAACATTTTCCGTCTAGGGTAATATTTTAAAGAATTGGTATAACTAGAGAATTTAGAAATGTCCTAACTAGAGAATGTAGTGCTATATTACACTCGCGACTCAACATCAACTTTAATGGACTTTGAAGGAGATCTGCATAGAGTTGTAGGAGAATGGGAGCAAGTCCCAGATTATATGAAGTTTTAATAAATTTTGATGGAAGTCTTGCCAAATGACTTTACAGCATATATTGTTTGTTTGAATGCTTTATGTATTCTTCTATCTGGATGGGTTGTTGTAAGTACATTCACTGCTTAAGTTGAAATGACTATAAGTGGTAGAAATGCCGTGAAGGTAAACCTTTCAGGTAGAAAATTATCAGTGCAAAACAGTTTAAATCGGTTGTCAGGTTTGCTGTAATTGCTCTATCGGCTGATTTCGATAGGGTTGACAGTTTGTGTTGCTTAAGTTTTTTAGCGTTTTCAAGTATTTGACGGTGGCCTGGTCAGCAGAAATATCCTGATCCCTAAAAGGATTTTGGAGTTAATTTGCTGTTGAGTTTTGCAGGGTTACGTTTGGTAGAGCCGATGTGAAAACTGGCTTTTGAGTCAGGAATTGAAGAGAAAATTGTTTCGGTTGTAGTTGTTATTGAGGTGGGTTTTGTTATGGCTTTCGACCCCGTTTTGAATCTTTCGGACTTAGATGGTAGTAATGGTTTTGTGATTAATGGTATTAATTCCAATGACGGGTCATACGAATCCGTCAGCGGTGTAGGGGATGTTAATGGCGATGGTATTGATGACATTATTATTGGAGCATTGTTTGCTAGCCCTAATGGTATCGGGGTTGCAGGAGAGAGTTACGTCGTGTTTGGCAGTAGCAACGGTTTTGCTCCCAGCCTAGACTTGTCTAGCCTTGATGGTAGTGATGGTTTCATAATTAATGGTATTAATTTCAATGATCGCTCGGGCGGATCAGTTAGTGGTGCAGGGGATATCAATGGTGATGGTATTGATGACATCATTATTGGAGCCAACTTCGCTGATCCAAATAATATCAGTGATACAGGAGAGAGTTATATAGTATTTGGCAACAGCAATGGTTTTGCTCCCAGCCTAGATTTGTCTAGCCTTGATGGTAGTGATGGCTTCACGATTAACGGTATTGACTCTAATGACCAGTCGGGGATTTCTGTTAATGGTGCAGGGGATATCAATGGTGATGGTATTGATGACATCATTATTGGGGCATGGCTTGCCGATCCTGATGGTATAAGTGCAGTAGGAGAGAGTTATGTTGTGTTCGGTCGCAGCAGCGGTTTTGCTCCCAACCTAGATTTGTCTAGCCTTGATGGTAATAATGGCTTCACGATTAACGGCATTGACGGTAATGACGTGTCGGGTGGATCTGTTAGTGATGCAGGGGATGTCAATGGAGATGATATTGATGACATCATTATTGGTGCACCCGAGGCTGATGCTAATGGTGAAACTGAGGTAGGACAGAGTTATGTTGTGTTTGGCAGTAGCAATGGTTTTGCTCCCAACCTAGATTTGTCTAGCCTTGATGGTACCAATGGCTTCATAATCAATGGTATTAATTTCAATGATCGCTCGGGCGGATCTGTTAGTGGTGCAGGGGATATCAATGGCGATGGTATTGATGACATTATTATTAGGGCATGGTTTACTGCTAATGGAAACAGTACGGCAGGAGAGAGTTATGTTGTGTTCGGTCGCTCCTCTGAGCCGTCTCCCACACCAGAAATCGACCCTGTAATTGACCTTGTAATTGATGAGGTGACTCTCTCGGCAACAGAGGTCACTCTCGGAGACAGCCTAGATATAACTTGGACAGTTCGTAATCAAGGGACAGGAGCAACATCTGAGAGTTGGAGCGATCGCATTTATTTATCTACAGATGAAACCCTCAGCGATGATGATATTGCATTAGAGATATTATCAATCTCCAATCCTGAATTAGCACCCGATCAAGTCTATTCTCAAACTGCATCAGTCAGTTTATCAGATGATGATTTAACTGATGGTGAATACTACGTGTTGGTTGAGACAGGTGACTTTGAAGCTCAAGAAGAAATAGATGAAAGCAATAATACAAATGCTGCTCTCATTTCAATATTGCCTGCGGCTCTAGATGGTAATGTAACTTTTCAATCCTCAGACGACATACCAGTTACATTTAGTGTTTGGAGAGATGAAAAACGTGATGATACTGGAGAAATTGATCTTTCTGAAGAAACATATCTAATTGTTCATGGCTTCGCTGGTGGTGCCCCTAATGCTGAGAGCAATTTCACTTTTCCTGAAGGTGGTTCAAAATGGATGGGAGACATGGCAGCAGCAATACAGAAGGATGATCCTGACGCAAATGTTGTCTTAGTAGACTGGTCAGAAGGGGCTGCTCCAGGGGGGCTAGGAGGTAGCTTAAATTTAGCAAGTAATCTTCCTAGATATGAAGAAATTGTTGGATATGCTTTGAATATAGGTGACGAAATTGCTCGTTATCTTACAAACTTTGATCCCAGTAGAGTAACCCTAATTGGGCACAGCCTTGGTGGTCATGTCGTAGGAGATGCCGGTTATGAGTATACTCAATTGACAGAAAATCAAAAGATTAGCACGATTATTGGTCTAGATCCAGCAGGGCCAACATTTGAGCAACCTTTATCAGAATCGCCAGGACTCGAACCATTTCTTGTAGGTTCTAATGGGAATATTCCGCAAAGTCTTGATTTATCTCAAGATCCCAGCTCTCGACTCACACCAAATGACGCTCAAAATGTAATTGTTATACATACATCTAATATACTTGGTTTTAAGCAACCACTAGGTACGTTAGACCTATATATAAATCCAGATAGGAATGACAATAGTGATATTCAAGACTATAAGCATCCTCATATAAATCGTGGCTTTTTAGATGTTGAAATTTTAGACCAGGACTCTCATGCATATGCATACGAGGTACTAACTCGTTTGTTCGATGGGCAACAGCCTGAAGCACCAAAATCAAACTTTGATCAATTCTTAAGCGATCAACTCACCCTAGATAGTCTACTAGACTCAAGCTTTTATCAAATCGATGACCAAGTTAACGGAACACCAGCTACTGTGCGTGATTTCTTTGAGTCATTGGTTGGTCTAAATAATACAACAATTGAAGAAAACAGCGATAATGGAACGCGAATTGGAGAACTGACACCTTTTGAAGAAGATCTAAATCCAAGCCGCAATTATGCTTTTACGCTAATTGATGATGCAGGTGGACGCTTCAGCATTGAAGGCAATCAGCTTATCGTAGCAGATGGAACTCTGCTTGATTTCGAGACAGAGAGATTTCATACGATTGAAATTCAGACAACATATGAAGAAAATGGATCTCCAGGAGAAGCCTTTGAATTGGATGAATCAACTTTCAGAATTGATGTCCTAGACGTTCCTGAAGACACCAACTCACAACCTATTCCTAACCCTCCTGAAGAAACAACCCGATCAAAAGGCGAACCCCACCTCACAACCTTTGATGGTGTCGGCTACAGTTTCCAAGGTGCAGGAGAATTTACCCTAGTCGAATCCCTTAACGACGACTTCAATGTCCAAGTCCGCTACGTTGAAATCGATTCTATAGCCACCGTTGCCACCGCCGTTGCGACCATCGTTGACGCTCAGCAGGTCGAAATCGACTCAGAAGGCATCGAATTTGTTGAAGGTCGTCCTATCGTTACCCGATCTACCTCTGGAGGAACAGCGACAGTCTCCATTGATGGCGAAGTTGTCGAAATTCCGGACAATGGCGATCGCGATATTGGCAACAGCAAAATCTACCGTCGAGGCGAACAATATACTATTGTCTACGCCGGAGAAAACGGCACAATAGAAGACGGTGATGACCAACTGGTTGTTAATTATCTGCGTCCTGGCACAATTAATATCGTTGATGTTTTCCTCGGCGATGAGAAAAAAGGTCAAGTTCAAGGACTCGGTGGTAACCTCAACGACAACCCAGATGATGATGTTGCGCTTCCTGACGGCACACCTTTAGAACGTCCCCTCAAATTTAGTGACCTTTACGGCGACTACCGGGATGCATGGCGGATTAAAAATCCAGAAGAATCTCTCTTTGACTACGAAGAAGGACAAGGCCCTGATACCTTCTATAATCCTAGCTTTCCCGTTACCAGCGTCAGTTTCAGCGATCTCGATCCAGAAGACCAAGCCAGAGGTTCAGAAGCCGCCCTCGCCGCAGGCTACGAACCCGATACATTTGAATTTGAATCCGCTGCTTTTGACTTTGCCATTACTAATGATCCTGGCTTCCTAGAAGGTGTCGAAACTGACCCAGAAGTAAACGAGGTATTATCAATTATCAACGATTTCGATCCAGATAATACTCAAAATGATATAGACTCAGAACCCATTACGCCAGTTGATGAATCTGAATCTGAACCCGTTACGCCAGTTGATGAATTTGAATCTGAACCTGAATCTGAAACGATAACCAGGGTAGAGACAGAAACAGAAGCAGAAGCAGAAACAGATCCCCCTCAACCCGAACCTCAACCAACTCCCCCCAATCTTTCGGATGCTTCCATTCTTCGAGGTACTGAGGATGATGATATTCAAATAGGCAGTAACGACAGCGACATTATCTTTAGTTCTTCTGGAAATGATACTCAATTTGGTTTAGAGTCAGACGATAATCTGTACGGAGAAGAAGGAAACGACACCATTTTTGGTAACCAACAAAACGACTTTATCGAAGGTGGCGATGGAAATGACCTACTCTTCGGTGGTGAAGATAATGATACGCTGCGAGGTCAAGCTGGAGATGATACCTTATTTGGTAATTTAGATGAAGATTGGCTTTATGGAGAAGCGGACAATGACTTGATTTTGGGTA
This sequence comes from uncultured Lyngbya sp., assembly GCA_964401105.1. Classification (GTDB taxonomy): domain Bacteria; phylum Cyanobacteriota; class Cyanobacteriia; order Cyanobacteriales; family Microcoleaceae; genus JAAURB01. The sequence goes on from CAYNXM010000098.1 coordinate 5,255, forward strand.
ATCAAGGTAATGACCAACTCCGGGGTGGAGAAGGCAATGATAGCCTCCACGGTGGTCGTGAGAATGATACCCTTGAAGGCGGACAGGGAAATGATTTGATTTATGGGGACAAGAATAATGACCTTCTCATCGGTGTTGACCCCAATCAAACGAATTCTGGAACGAATGAAATTGATACTCTCGCTGGGGGAAGCGGAAGCGATATTTTTGTTCTTGGAGATGAATTGCAAGTCTATTATGATGACAATGATTCTACTACTCTTGGCGTGAATGATTATGTTCTCATTACAGATTTTGATGAAGTTGAAGATTCAATTCAGTTAACAGGTTCGGCTTCAGAATATCGTCTAGAAACTGCACCGGAGAACTTACCCGAAGGAATAGCACTTTATCGTAATATTGACGGAAATGATGAATTGATTGCGATTATTCAAGCAACACCTTCGCCGAATTTAGCGTCTAATTCGTTTGTCTTTGTTTAAATCTCAATTGATTGTTTTAATCATGCACTTTTGAAGTGCGATACGGTTTACACCACGAGTCACGCGATCGCAAAAATACTATTCAATCTAATAATAGGAGATTATCATGGAAAAATCACTGGCTGAATTAACCCAAGAAGTTGAAAGTTTAGAAGCAAATATTAATACGCTGACTGAAGAACAAAAAGCTTTTATTGAACTATGGTGTGCTGCTGTGGGGCGGATTTATGAAGTAAGCGACAGAGCAAGCTACGACCCCTACTTCCTAGAATTACCAGCTATTCTAGGTGTAAATTTTGCTAAACTTTGCCTACACCAATCTCAAGCAAAAGAGTTAAGTGAAACGTCAAAAAGATACTACTCTGAAGAAAAAATTGAAATGCTTAGTAAGATTAAAAATCAAGGAGAAACTGTTCTTGAAAAATATCAAGCTATGCTGACAGACTTGAGAAGTTTTGTCAACAAAGAAGCTCAGAATACTCTTGCCTGGGATGAATGGGATGGAGAATATGCATTCCGAAAAGCTGCTAAATGGGTACGAGAATGGAAACAGCGATTTCTTTCAGATTTAGGATAAATTATCAATATTATTAAGGTGTGTCAGTGACACACCCTACTGATTTTATCCTGTGGCTTCTGCTGCTTTATCTTCTTCTTTTTGTTTGTGTTCTTTGGCTTCAAAGGCTTTCCATAAAATCGGAGAAATTTGATTATTCAACTTTCCAGAACGGATAAATTCAGCATAAGTATCGGCTTCAATATCCACCATACTTTCTAGTGTCATTTCCATACTCAGTTCTTGTAGTTGAATATGTTTTTCTTCCATTTCATCTAGCCGAGTCTGAATTCGTTGTAATTCTCCCTTGACTAATTCAGCTTGATAACGATAAAATTCCGAATCAATTTCTTGTTTACGAACCGCTTCTGAGAGATAATTTTGCACCCGATTTAAGGCAATTCGACGAGCAATTCCTTCGAGATATTCCTGACGTAAGGGTTGATCGCCAATTAATCCTAATCCTTGTAATAGCGGTTGAGTGGTTAATCCTTGAACGAGTAAAGTGAATAAAACTACACCGAAAACAGTTGCCACTAAATCTTCTCGTCCGGCTAAAGTTGTGGGTACACTTAATACTAATGCAATAGAAACAGAACCTCTAAGTCCGCCCCACCACAACACCGTTTGATCTTTAATACCAATCTTAGAATCAGCCAATCCATTACTAATTGCACTCAGTCCATAAGTACTGATTGCCCGAGTCACAATCACCGCCCCAATGGTTACAAAAATTGGAATCAAATTATCCGCTAAATGTATGAATTCAATTTGATCGCCAATCAATAAAAACACAATTGAATTAACAAAAAAGGCGATAAATTCCCAAAATTCACTGACAATAATTCGGGTGCGAGGATTCATCCCAATGCGAGAACCAAAGTTCCCTAAAATTACCCCAACTGTCACCACGCCAATCACCCCTGAACCGCCTAAATTCTCTGTGAGAACATAAGTTCCGTAGGCAGAAATTAAGGTGAGAGATTGTTCGACCAAAGAAGAATCAAACCGTTGCGTTAGATAAGATATCCCAAAACCAATTAAACTCCCCACACCAATTCCAATACTGACAAACGTAAAGAATTGAAGTAAAGTTTGGGCTATGGAAAATTCAGTATTTCCTAACGGTAATCCCACTAATAAACTAAAGGCAACAACGGCTACCCCATCATTAAATAGGCTTTCTCCTTCCATTAACGTTCTTAGACGTTGACTGGCACCAAGTTCTTTAAACAAGGCGACGACTGAAATCGGGTCAGTAGCAGAAAGACTTGCCCCCACTAATAGGGAAATCGCGAGGGGAATTCCCGCTAGCCAATTTAAGCCGAAGGCTATACCAACAATTGAAATAATCACCCCAACGATGGCGAATAAGGTGACGGGGACTAAATCTCGTTTCAACTCCCGCCATCCCATATTCCAACCCGCTTCAAACAGTAAAGGCGGTAAAAAGATTTCTAAAATCAATTCTGGAGAGAGATTAACCAGTCGAATATCTTCAAAGGCGAGAATTAACCCGACAATGACCAACAATAAGGTGAAAGGAATTCGACGAAACCAGACAAATAAACGGGATAACGTCGCCACACTCAGGGAGACAGATAAAACCAGGAGAAATTGTTCAAGATTTTGCTTAATTGCAACTTCGCCAAGGGCAGCTTCTGGAGTCATTCGATTTTGAGTTAGAAAGATTCAGGTTTGTGGTGATTAGCAGTCCTAGCTCACTTGCCAGGAAACAAAACACTGAAATATCTTATCAAGTCCTGGGATTCCTTGTACAAATTAAACCGACCCTCCTCGGCGAGTCTGAGAAAGGTCGGCTGAAAATATTAAGAACTGTTATTTCAGTCTCACTTAGTTTCGTTCATCCAAAAACGTCTGTACTTGTCTAAGCGCTAAAGCCCCGATATTAAAGACAGCCCAGCCTGCTGCTGCCAGAATCGGTAGCAACACGATTAGTAGACGAAAATCAAAATCCATCAGATTCTCTCCCAAAGTTTCTTAAAGGTTTCTCATAATCTTAGTTTTATCTTATTTTTAGCATTTCCTCAATCGATCGGGAGATCACTATACCCAGGAAACGGAGAGTAAGGGACCGCAACCCTAGAAAATAGCTGCCACTTATTGTCTAACTTAGGCTGGAGATGAAATAATCTGTCGTAACTGAGTGGCGACCCAGTCTGGGGCTTCCAGGGGAATCAAGTGTCCTATCCCCTCGATACTGATTAATTGAGCATGGGGAATCAGGTCAATTACATCCGTTTCAATCACATTGTAGGGAATAACTGGATCATCCTTAGACGCTAATACTGTAACCGGTGTACCCAGTTGCGACACTTGATCTGCAATAGAATGATTCATCCCTTCTCGCAGCCACCAGCGCCAAGCGCTATTTTTGACTATCTGATGGGTTTCAATCATTAACGCCTGTTGTTCGTCGTTTAAAGGCTGTTTGGTGGCATTTTTGAGAGTAGTCTTTGCATTATCTGGACTGGGATGATTGTTCAGCATCCGCTGTTTTTCCGACTCGGGCATCGGCTCAACCGTGACTGGGGAAGGAGCAATCAAAACCACCTGTTGAGGAGGGCAATGACTGATGGCAGCCACCTGTAATGCAATTTTACCGCCCATAGAATGCCCAATTAAAGTATAATCCTGAAGCTCAAGAGAGGCGATCGCGCCCGAAACAGCCTCAGTATATTGCTGCAAATTAGGCGACTCGGGGGCAGGTGTTCCCCCAAATCCCGGTAGATTGAGGGCAATACAGCGCATTTCTGGGAGTTGTTGTGCCACCCATTGCCAGCTTTGGGCAGCCCCCCCAAAATAGTGCAAAAAGACTAGGGTTTTATCTCCACTACCCCACTCAATTATCGGGGAAGAATTGATTTCAGTTAACATTGTCATTTGTAATATTATTTGTTTTAATGATGAACAGTGGCAACTGAACCCCCATCCACGCGGTAGTTAGAACCCACCACAAAACTAGATTGTTGAGAACAAAGAAACGCAATTACAGCAGCCACTTCTTGAGCTTTACCGCGACGTTGTAAGACTAAGTGAGGACGTTCTTCTTTCAAAAAGCTGTCAATCGCTTGATCGAATTCAACCCCTAGCTTTTCTGCCCTCTTTTCCATCATTTTATCCGTCATCGGACTAGCAATAAACGCTGGAGAAACAGAGTTGACTAAGATGCCATCTTCAGCATAAGCTTTTGATAGATTTTTAGTTAAATTAAGCACTGCGGCTTTCGCTGCACAATAGGGCATTTCATCCGTATAAGGCTGTACAGCATCTTCAGAACCCACTAACACAACTCGTCCCCAACCGGCTTGTTGCATCAGCGGAATAAAAGCACGGCACACCCGCACTGCGGCCATAAAATCCACTTCAATTGTTTCTAACCAATCTTCATCCGTTAGCTTCAAAAACTCTTTTTGAGCACCTGTAATGCCTGCACAGTTTACCAGTATATCAACCGAGCCAAACTGATTTAAAATCTGCTGTTTTGCCGCTTCTACTTCTTCTAAATTAGTCAGATCGGCTTGGACAGCGATCGCCTCCCCAATTTTATTAATTTCTTCAACAGTTGATTGAAGCGGATCGGAGGTTTTATCTAGTAAAGCAATTTTCACCCCTTCGGCAGCCAGTAATTTAGCCGTTGCTCGTCCAATCCCGGAGTCTCCTCCAGTAATTAAAGCGGCTTTATCCTTAATTCCAAAATCCATACTACTTTTAGTTCAACCCTTTTCGCTGATTATTGTAGAGAATGATATTAACGATTTTCCTCTACCAGAAGTAGTGTTAAACCTCAGGTAAAGCAGCAGTTCCAAATATATATAGCAATTGCTGCGATCGGTTTGTGAGGATCTTGGAGTTACCTCAATAGGAGTCACGCCCGTAAGTAGAGACGTTGCATGCAACGTCTCTACAGGAGTCACCGAGTTAGAATACAGAATATTCACATAAGGCTTTTTTTAATAATATTTTCTCACATCTGATTCGTGATTGCTATAGCAGTTTTTCTTGCCCTTCAAAGTCATTAACTCTTTTCATTTTTACAAAAAATACAATCGATTTTTGAGTAGTTTTTGCCAGTAATACTTTACATTATTATATATTCCTAACTGAGATTGACTCTAAGAAAATTTACAACTTTTGATATCGCAGTTCATAAAACCCTTGATAAAAAAAATACAATTTTGTTATTAAAAATGCTTAATACTTAGCAAACAGATATTGACGATATGACTTTGGTCAGAGGAAAAAAGATAAAGATTTGTACTGATTTGTAATTTATCGCCAATGTGGCAACATCATTTTGAGATCAACCCTTCTAATAGAAAGTAGATGCTTATTGCTAAATAATAGCCAATTTTGGAGCAATCAATATGGCAACAATTGTAGGTACGGAAGGGGACAATTTTCTTTTTGGCACACCATTAGACGATGAAATTCAAGGCTTAGGTGGACAAGATATTTTGCTCGGTAAAGATGGAGAAGATACATTAAAAGGGGGCGCTGGCCGAGATTTTCTTTGGGGTGGAAAGGATAATGATCTGCTCAACGGTGGAGTGGATAATGATTTTCTGTTCGGAGATGGGGGTCAAGATACCCTCGATGGAGATGCAGGAGATGACCAACTGTTTGGGGGAAGTGATAACGATACTCTGACTGGGGGCTTCGGTAAAGATACCCTGCGGGGAGGTAGCGGCGCTGATGTTTTGATTGGAGTGAGTCCATTGGCTGAGCAACCCGGTCAATTAGAACGGGATACCCTGACTGGAGGTTCGGGTAATGATACTTATGTCCTGGGCGATCCATCTACGATCTATTATGATGACTCTCAGGTTCGATTTATTGTCCAACCCCCACCCACCGAACCCCCACCCAGCTATGGTTTAATTACTGATTTCCAACCCGGTCAAGATACGATTCAACTCAAAGGAGCAGTTGAGTATGAATTAACCGATGTAGATTTACCCAATGGGGTTGCAGGTGTCGGCATATTCTTTGATGCAGACAATTTTGCCGGCAATGGCGCTGAACAATTAATTGGGATTATTCAGAGTCAACAGTCTTTAAATAATCTACAGATTAATGTGGGTCGTGCGATCACAACTATTACTTAGAAATTTTTATTGCTAAGCGATAGCGCGCCATGCACACTCTTGATGACTGTATGGATTTAGCTCAACTCAGGATTAAGTTGAGCGGAGCGAAGCGGAACGCAGTATCACGCTGCTCAATCCATCAGTCATCATCAATCGCTTCAGCAATGAGATGATCAGAAAAGTGCAAATTCTGCTTCAGCTTTTTACGTTAAAATTTAGAAAATATTAGACAAAATATCAAATGGAATTATCATAGACTCACTTGAAAATTTAAAATTAATAAAGTTTTGAATATTTTTTTAATTCTCCTCTCTTAAAAACCCACTTTGTTCGTTGTATATTATTGAAACTTCAACTCAAATCAGTATTAATACTTGTTTTAAAAGTAAAATATTTTACTTAACCAGCTATTACTATTTTTTTTTCAACCTCTCCTGATTTATGCTTTTAAAGTTTGTATCAATAAGTGGACAAGTTGATACGGACATTTTTAATGAAAACTTACACAGCTTTTGCGATATCTAGTTTACTGTTGGCTAGTCTTGCAATTCCAGCTCAAGCAACAGATACTGTTGCAAATCAACAGTTAGAGTCAGCTTCTCATCAAAACTTACTCTCGGCTCGCACCAGTACTCATGGACCGCGACGAATTGGACGAGGCCCTAAACCCTACCGGTATGCCCCGAATCATGAGGTATTTGAACACCGGGGAAGTGGGCGTTAATTGAGAAGTTATTAACAGCAATCTAGACGTAATTTCAAGACGAAAGTCAAATCAAATCTCACGATTCGGGGCGCATCGTTTATTCCCTGTAGAGGCTCCAATAAGTTCGTTATTTCTTCAGTACTGGATATGAACTTTCACTTCAAAGATCAAGGTGAACCTAGAATCTAACCTTCGAGTTTGTCAGATCGATCATATTGCTCTTCCCCGTTTGATGGTCTCGCTTTTTTGAGTTAATGAGTAGCAGTACTCCCAGTTCTAATTATTCCAATCTCAATAATTTTGTTGTTCCAGTTAAACTTAGAGTGATCTCTATTTTGGAACACAAATAGTCCCGAGGATTTTTTCACATCTATAAATTGAGGCAACACACTTCACTACACGACAGTGAGTTATTGTCTCGGTGGCTTCTATAGCGCTACGCGTGCGCGGGATATAGAAATGTCCTAACTAATATGCGTAGTGCTATAGTCCCGCAGATGTTGACCCAGAGCAACAGTTGTGGGAATAGAGGCATTTTGATATGATAAGAATAGAGAAAAGTTAAAATACCTCAGCTTAGAAGCCCTCAGTGCCCAGGGTGCGATGAACAGCAGTCAGTTGTCACCGATAGACTCACTGAGCGGTATTCTCCTACGATATTGAAATCAGGGAATTGCAGTCTACCCCAAGCTGAGTTAGACGGAGAAAACAAGGCTATTTATAGCCGATGACGAGTCAACTGACCCTGAGTTAAGATTATACAAACCAAAACGGTTAACTCGAAATCCATGGAGGATGTTACCATGCCTCCAAATTAGGTATACCATTTTTAGAAATTGTCATGATAAGGGATACCGATCTGGTCAAAAGTCTTGGCCCCAGTGCAATGGATCAGATCATGCTATATTTGGCGTTCAGCGCCATGCGAACCAGTGGACATCGGCATGGGGCATTTCTAGATGCAGCCGCCACGGCTGCTAAATGCGCGATTTACACAACCTATATGGAGCAAGGCCAAAACCTGCGAATGACAGGCCACTTGCACCATATTGAACCGAAGCGAGTCAAGGTGATTGTCGAGGAAGTACGGCAGGCTTTAACCGAAGGTAAACTGCTAAAAATGTTAGGTTCTCAAGAACCTCGTTATCTGATACAGTTTCCTTATGTTTGGCTAGAACAGTATTCTTGGCAGCCTGGAAAACCTAGAATTCCGGGTAACAACTTGACTCAAGAAGAAAAACGAGTCATTGAGAATAAATTACCGAAACATCTACCCGATGCTCAACTGATTAATTCTTTCCAGTTCATGGAATTAATTGAATTTCTTCATCGCCGTTCTCAAGAAGATCTTAATCCAGATCGGCGAATGCCGTTGAGTGAAGCCCTAGCTGAACATATTAAGCGTCGCTTAGTTTATTCCGGTACCGTTACTAAAGTTGATTCCCCCTGGGGAATGCCATTTTATGCCCTGACACGGGCTTCCTATTCCCCGGAAGATCAGGAAGAACGGACTTATATCATGGTAGAAGAAACAGCGCGTTACTTCCGAATGATGCGGGACTGGGCTGAGCGTCAACCCAGAGTCATGCGGGTTTTGGAGGAACTTGATATTCCCCCCAACCGAATCGATCGAGCCATTGAAGAGTTAGATGAAATTCTTCGGCAATGGGCCGATCGATATCATGAAGCGGGAGGAGAAGCCATGGTTTTGCAAATGGTTTTTGGTGCCAAAGAAACCGAATAATGTGGAGCATCCATCTTAGAGAGACGTTGTATACAACGTCTCTACACAAGTTTTAGGTTGTTAACCGTCAATTTGCATTTTCACGGTCAAGGTTTTCAACTTTTCATTCACCCAACGCTCAAATAGTTCATTTTGCAGTCGTTGTTTGACCTTGGGATCGTCGAGGGACACCTCAATAAACTCTTCAACCCGAAACAAACACCAACGGTTTTCAATTTCAACTGGCCCGATTAAACTGCCAGGGGTTGCGGTTGCCAGAGACTCTTTGATGTTGTCGGGTAAAGTTCCTTGGCTGACTGGCCCCATCATTCCATTGACATGACGTTCATTGGTAATAGAATGTTCCCGCGCCAATTGCTCAAAGCTGCTGACATCTTCTGATAGCTTCCGGGCTAATGTATTGGCGAGTTCTTGATCTTCAACCACAATCCGGGAGAGAATCACAGTATCAAGAAAAGATTTGCGTTCTTGAAAATATTCTTCAAGCTGAGGCTCAACAATAGAGACTTTCAGACTTTCTCGTTTGAAACCGCTGGTTACCTGTTCGTGAAACGCAGAATAAGTCATACGGTTTTGATCCAACCATTGCTGAAACGCCTGAGGATCGCTTAAATTCCGTTCAATGCGGAAGTTAATCACAGCTTGCTCAATAGCAGCCGGATTGAGATTCAAATCTTCACGAGATTGCAATGCTTGCTCAATTACATACTGGCGAAGCATTTCCCCCAGAAATGACTGTAACTTACCAGAGGCTTGTAAATATTTTAAAGATTGACCCAAACTAATAGGATCATCGTTAACGGTTAAAAAGGGCTGAGACATAATCTACAATTTCCTTGCATCACATTTGCGATCGCACCCCTAAACTTCTTCATGAAATACCGATACTAATCAGATTCATGAAAAATAGGGCAAAACAATCCTCTCACTCAATCTAGATTACCCTGACTAAGAACTCAAATCAGCAGGATTTGACTATACTGCCAGATCGCTGCCAAGAGAATAGCGACAATTGCCCCGATGAGGGTATTAATAAAATTAACCACTTCATTCGTTAACCAGTCTAACTGTTCTTGGATTGTTGCACCAATCACACTTTCTAAATTCGTCGCAACAAATGCCGCAGTTGCACACCACAAAATCCCCCAACTATCAAACCATCCCACTGTCGAACCGATAACAGCAATCACAATAGATGCAACCATTCCGGCTAAAGTTCCCTCTAGGCTAACCGCCCCTTCTGTGCCGCGAGGAACAGGCTGTAAAGTCGTAATCAAAAACGTGCGTTTTCCGTAAGCTTTCCCCACTTCCGAGGCACAGGTATCCGACAGTTTAGTGCTAAAACTGGCAACATATCCTAAACCCAGTAATGAAACAACAGGGTTAACAGCCGACGGAGAAGTTGCAAGCTGTTGAATGATAAAAATCCCAATAGCACACAATGTGGCAGTTAAGGCTGAACCCCAAACATTTTCTGGCCCCCTGGCACCGCCTCGTTTTTCAGCAATACCTGCGGCTTCCTTTTGGGCGCTACCAATACGAGTTACCCCCGATCCCAGGATAAAATAAACCGCAACAATGACATATCCTTGCCATCCTAAACATCCCCAAATTAATACTCCCAAAATCCAAGCATGAATTAGACCTGCTGTTGTCAGTAACTTTTTCGGCACAATTGCCACAAGTCCAATTAAAACAGTATTAAGAGCGATCGCTACTATCCAAGGATTCAGACGAATTAAATTATCAATAATAAAATCAAACTGTTGCATGATAACGCTAAAGATGACCAATCCAACTTTATTCCATCTTGCCTTCCCCGTGAGTGATATTGAGCAAACCAAAGCCTATTATCAAGGCTGTTTAGGCTGTGAAGTCGGTCGGGAAACCCGAGCCGGTGTTATTTTAAACCTGTACGGCCATCAGATTGTGGCTCACCTGACGAAAGAGCCGCTTTCACCCCAAAAAGGTATTTATCCCAGACACTTCGGTTTAGTGTTTACCTCAGAGGCGGATTGGGAAGCCTTGCTGAAACGTGCTCAGCAGCAGCAATTACCTTTTTATCAACAACCCAAACATCGGTTTCCAGGTTTGCCCACAGAACATCGTACCTTCTTTTTAGAAGATCCGTTTCATAACTTATTAGAGTTTAAATATTATTGTCACCCGGAAGCTATTTTTGGGTGTAGAGAATATACTCAAGTCGGTGAAGCCAACTCATAAGCCAAAAGGGGAGAACATCGAATTTTTTATAATTCTGATTTTTCTCCTAATTAATCATCTCTATTATCTTTTTATTGATTATGATGAAAATCTACAATTTAGCTCAATCTAGTTTATCCTCACTCTTTTTAATCCTGCTTACTGTAACGATTCAGAGCTGTAAACCTCAAAAAACAATCTCAGAAAGAAGTCAGGAAATCCACCAAGAAGTTTTAACGGTTGATTCTCATATAGATTGGCCAATAAACCAGATACTGAATCCCGAGTTTGATCCGACTATTAGACATGATTCTGAAGATTTAAAGGGTGGACAATGGGATCTGGTGCGGATGCAGGAAGGGGGATTAGATGCTGTATTTATGTCAATTTATACTCGCCAAAAAGAGCGGACAGAAGCCGGTCATCTTCAAGCGAAACAACAAGCGCTACAAATGATTCAATTAACTAAAAACTTGATTAAAAATAATACTGAAAAAATTGAACTAGCTTTAAATCCTGAAGATGCTTATCGACTAGAGAAAGCAGGCAAACAAGCGATTTTTATGGGGATGGAAAATGGCTATCCTCTTGGTAAAGATCTCAAAAATGTAGAACTATTTTATGATCGAGGAATTCGATATATTACCCTGACTCATACACTCAATAATGAGTTGGGTGATTCTTCAACAGATGAAAAGCAGGAATGGAATGGGTTAAGTCCATTTGGAAAGCAAGTGATTCAAGAAATGAATCGCTTAGGAATCATGATTGATATTTCTCATGTTCATGATCATACATTTTGGGATGTAATTCAATTAACTCGTGCACCCATTATTGCTTCTCATTCCAGTGCTAGAGCCATTCATGAACATCCACGTAATCTAAGTGATGAAATGTTAAAAGCCATTCAAAAAAATGGTGGAGTAGTTCAAGTTTGTATCTTAGATGATTATATTAAAGAATTGGAACAGACACCTGAACGAAAAGCAGCTATTCAGGAATTAGAGAAAGAATGGGAAACCTTAAAAAGCGGGGAAACAAAGCCCGAGGATATTCAGAAATTAATCGCGAAAAAAAAGGCTATCGATCAACAATTTCCTAAAAATCAACCCACAGTTGAGGATGTAGTTGATCATATTGATCATTTCGTAAAAGTAATGGGAATTGATCATGTTGGCATTGGTTCTGATTTTGATGGCGGTGGTGGCGTGCAGGGATTAAAAGATGTTTCAGAATTCCCTAATCTGACTCAAGAATTACTAGCTAGAGGGTATACAAAAGCAGAAATTAGTAAAATTTGGGGAGGAAATTTAATGCGAGTATTAGCTGAAGTTCAGAAGGTTGCTTTGGACCTTCAACAAACATCAGAATAAAAAATATATATGGCTTGCAAAAGTATAAAAAATAGCTCTAAATTCAAAAATAATAAAGCTGCTATTAATTTAATAGCAATCCTTTTAGATTCCCTAATTCAACTCAAAATACTTATTATGATATTCCACTCATTGATAATATTTATCTACTTTTTCCAGATGGGATTGTTGAAGTTTTCCATCTGCGAGCCATCTTGATCTTTCCGCTGTGTTTTATACCACAAAGAAAGCCACTTAAATCGATTCTCTAGAGGATAGATCGGTACTTATTCAAGAATCTCTTCATCATAACAAGAATACTTAATAACAATAAATAGACTTCTTGCTAAAAGTTAAACAACTGGCTGCAAAATATTATTTATAAGTTGTCTTCAATTACTTAACTCAGCAATAAGCCTACTATTTATCCTTTATCTTTAACTGTTTTTTACCAAATTAATTCCATTCATATGGCTTATTCAAACCTCCAATTAATTGATAAAACCGATCAATTTTTTGAGGTTCAAGTTCATTTTTCCAGCGCAAATCCAACTTGATTTTGAATCCTTGCTTTTCGTAATAATCTCCGTGAACTTCTTTGACTTCACTATCTGTCTTTTTACCCTTATATTTAGCTAACATTGAACGGGTTCCAAAGTTCCCACAAATGCCATAATGTTCATACTTCCAATAATCGATCATCTCTGGATTATAATCAATCTGAACCATATCACATATTTTTTGTAGCGTGGCTTCCGGTTCAGTGGCTAATTCTTCATAGCGCACGATCATTTTACGCTCAGCCGGAAACTGATTATAATACTGTTGATCTTCTTTTAATAAACGACTCCATCGTTGACTAAACTTCTCAACCGTCATCGTTTTATCCCAGCGTAAATAGGAGTTGAGAACGGCTCGACCATCCCGAATTAAATGAATCAGATAAGCATCTAGTAAACCTTGACGAAACTCTCTAGCTATTAGTTTTTGAGACACCCAATCAATATATTTAGAAGAATCAATTAGGACAGATTCGTTGATTTTATCAAAAATCATTGAATAAGGATTGAGAATTTTATCCTGTTTCAAGCTTTCTCGAACAAAGCGCTCAACTTTCAGGGGAATATAAGGATTAATTCGATGATTGCTTAATCCTGCAATCAGCATTTTGAGTTCTTCTGGACTAAACTTATCTTTCCAAAACTGACCCGTTGTTTCCCAAAACTCTTGGTGACGATGGCGCTTATTATAAAATTCGGGAAGTTTACTAATTTCATTGAGATCAAAGCATTGAGAATGGCTTCCTAACATATAGTTCAGTAAAGTTGAGCCAGAACGACCAATACCTAAAATAAAGATGACTTTTTTTTTCATGGAAAAGTTCTCCTGATGATTCATCAGTAATAAATAATAAGTACAGAGGGAATATTTTTTTAGTGTCTAAACTCAGCCATCGGTTGAATCAGACCCATATGGGTGAAGATGCACATCGGCTGCGCGGTGTGTTTGATTCTATTGATAAGATTCCCTCTCGCAGTCGCTTTGCGATCAGGGGACTAAAATATTAACTTGAATCGTCTATCAAGCCCGATCAATGATGTGGGGTTTCCGCTTTTGCTGAGTTGCGATTGAATCGTAGTTTGACACTGTCTTCAATCAACTGTAAACTCTCTAGAATATGGGTAGCAGAACGACAAGACTCATTCACTAATTCAGAGCGTTCCTCTGGATCTTCTAAACAATCATCCCCTAATAATTGTAAAAAGCCAATCAGGGGATTAAGGCGACTTCGTAATTCGTAAGAACTACGAATAATCGCTTGATCTCGTTCGGCTTCATCGGCAAACTGCATCGTATAGAGACGGGCATAAACTCCTCCTTTTGCTAACAGTTGATCGTGAGTACCCACTTCTGCCACTTTACCTTTTTCTAAGACTGCAATTTGATCTGCATTGTGGACAGTAGACAAGCGGTGAGCAATTACAATACTGGTGCGATCGCGACTCAATTCATCAATGGCTTCCTGCACTAACCGCTCAGAAACGGTATCGAGAGCGCTGGTGGCCTCATCTAAAATCAGGATATCTGGGTCTTGTAATAAGGCTCGTGCTATCGAAATTCGTTGACGTTGGCCCCCAGAAAGCAGTACTCCGCGATCGCCGATTTTGGTATCAAACCCTTGGGGTAAATCTTTGATAAATTCATAGGCGTGGGCTCGTTTAACCGCTGTGAGAATCTCTTCTTCCGTTGCTTCAGGACGCGCATAGGCAATGTTATCTCTGACTGAGGCATTGAATAAGAAGGTATCCTGACTCACAATTCCCATTCTGGGTCGTAGGCTGCTGAGATCAAATTCTCGTAGATCTCGACCATCTAGGAAAATCTTACCTTGAGTGGGATCATAAAATCGAGGCACTAAATCCGCTAAAGTAGACTTTCCAGCCCCCGATCCCCCCACGAGGGCTAATGTTGTACCACGAGGCACCGATAAATCAATTCCTCGTAAAACGGGTTGCTCATGTCCTGGATATGTAAAGTGAACTCCTTTAAAATCAATGGCTTGCTTCAATTCTGTGTATGGAACTGTACCATTACCCATAAAGGGTTTATTCTGGAGATTAAGAAAGTCTCGGACTACATCAACCCCAGCATAAGCGTGAGCAAAACGACTACGAGCGCCGTTTAAGTTGGAGAGCAAAGGCAGAGAACGGAATAATATAAACAGATAAGTTAATAAGACAGTAGATAAACTTTCGAGCTGATTTTGAAAGAACATTCTGCCGAGAAATACAATTAACAGAATCACAAAAATACTAATGACTTCGTTGAGCGGGCCAATAGCATTTTCATTAATTTGGTTCTGAAAACTCACTTTTTCCCGTTGGCGCACCAGGTCCACTAACCGTTGGCGTTCGCGCTCTTCAGTGGCAACCGATTTGACTAAGCGAATACCATTGAGGGTTTCGACTAACCCAATTGAATAAGCTTTTGTCACCCGAGTCAGTTCTTCCCCAAACCCTTTGGAACGTCGAATAATGAACTGATTTGTCAGTACTACGACTCCAATTAAAATGGCAGAAACGAGTGTCAGTTGCCAGGAGATAGAAATCAGAATAATGAGATAAACCAGTAATGTCACAGAAACTGTGAACATACTAATACTGATATTAATTGCATTAGAAGTTCGGCCAATTTCTGACCCCATACGGTTAATGAGATCTCCAACTCGTACCTTAGAATAAAAATCTAAGTCTACATCCAATAAAAGTCGAATTCCTTCTTTTCTTAAATCAAATACAATCGTTCGGGTTAAATGACCGGAGATTAAACCGCTAATATAGTTGGTTGCATTCTTGAGGATGATAGCCAGTACAATTGCACTCGCCATCAAGATTAAACGATATTGTTCAGTAATTCCATCAAAAGGACTCAAAATTGCATCAATCATTGGCGCACCGCCACCCAATTGGACTTCTTGCCCCAGCAGTGTGAGTACAACCGGTACAATCAATACTGTACCAACACCATTAAAAACTGCTCCAGAGAGTCCAAATAAGATAGACAGAACAATTCTTAAGGGATAAGGTTTAGCAAATTTAAACAGGAGTTGAAGATTTGACATAGAATCCTAATAGGAAATAAAAAATTATACTGTCAATCAAGTCTTATTTAGACTGTATTCATTAGATGCTCAAGATTTTTTCTAGCACGAAGAAACCAGAACACTGCTCGTATACTGCAACCTCTTCTGTTATAGGATACCCAAGAGTTTATGTTGTACGACATTACTGACTAAAGAATTTAAAGTTCTGTGAATGCTTCCACGCGATATGATGATGGAGCTGTACAAGCTATTGAATCAACCGAACATGGCTGCTGTTGACTTCGCCCCAACCCTAGAATTTTACACCTGGAACGGATATCGTTGTGCTTATGAGCAGTATCCAACGTCGACTGAGGACGCAACAGAAGCCCTGCCGTTACTGTTAATTCATCCCATTGGTGTGGGACTGTCTCGGGAATTTTGGCATCGTTTTTGTCAGCAATGGCAGCAGCGAGGGTTAAATAACCGAATTTATAATCCTGATTTGTTGGGGTGTGGAGAAAGTGATAAGCCGTCGGTCGCCTATCAACCTCAAGACTGGGCAGAACAGTTAAACTATTTCTTGCAGACTGTAGTGCAGAAGCCTGTATTGTTGGTAGTACAAGGGGCATTATTACCTGTGGCGATTGCGCTGGTACAATTACAACAGCAGCCCAATTTAATCAAAGGTTTAGTGTTGTCTGGCCCTCCGGCATGGCGAGTGATGACAGAAAGCCGTTCTGGGACTCAACAAAAGTTACTCTGGAATCTATTTTTTGATACACCTCTGGGTCAGTTATTTTGGCAATATGCCCGTCGTCGGCAGTTCGTTAAATCCTTCTCCATTCGCCAGTTATTCGCCCAGGAACAGGATGTAGACCAGAATTGGTTAAATTTGTTAGAACAGGGTGCAAAAGAGGCAAATAGCCGCTATGCGGTGTTTTCTTTCTTAGCCGGATTTTGGCGCAAAGACTATAGCGCAGATATGGCAAACATAGCTCAACCGACTTTAGTCTTATTTGGCGATCGAGCTTCCAGTATTAGCCCCAGTGGCATGGCAGAAACTCCCCAACAACGGTGTCAAGCTTACGAAAACGGTTGGCAAAATGCCCAATCTGAAATTGTAGTGGGTCGAAATGTTTTACCGTATGAGTCTACAACGGCGTTTGTTGAAGGGATGCTACCGTTTTGGCAAAAGCTAAATCATGATTAGCAATGAATCATTACCTGTTGTCACACTGGAATTTTTACCACAAACTCTGTCCCTTGACCTAGCTCAGACCAGACATCTAGGCTACCTCCATGTTTTTCTACCACAATTTGACGAGCGATACGGGCAAGCCCACGCTACGCGAACGCCAGTCCTAGTCCAGTCCCCTTGCCGACGGCTTTAGTGGTAAATAAATATTTAAAGATTTTGGCTTGCACCTCCTGACTCATACCTTTGCCATTATCAGCAATACGAATATACACTTGATTTGATTCAAGGCTCGTACGGATAGTAATTTGTTGGGGATTAGTTTTCAATTCTTGGAAGGATTGAGTTTGTGCCATTTCATCAAACATATCAATCGCATTAGCGAGGATATTCATAAACACTTGGTTTAATTGTCCAGGGAAACATTCTATTGGGGGTAAATCTCCATAGTCTTTAATGACTTGAATTGCTGGCCGCTGTTGATTCGCTTTGAGACGATATTTCAAAATCAGTAGCGTGCTATCGAGTCCCTCATGAAGATTGGCGCTGATTTTGTGTTCGGTGTCTGCACGGGAGAAAGTACGAAGGCTGGTACTAATGCCTTTGATGCGCTCAGTAGCGTTTCTCATTGATTCTCGAGTAACTTGGGCAAGTCTTCCAGGATAAATTCCAAATCAATCTCTTCGGCTAACTCTTCGACTTGATCTACGGGGGGTTGTTGCTGATGATAGGTTTTGAGATACTCTAACAGATCTTGCACATAGTCTTTAGCGTTATTGATGCTGCCATTAAGGAAGCCTAGAGGATTATTGATTTCGTGGGCTACCCCAGCCACAAGACTCCCCAACGAAGCCATTTTTTCACTTTGTACCACTTGCAGGTGGGATTGTTCAAGCTGCTGGGCATAGTCTTGAGCTTGTTGATACAGTCGAGCATTTTCAATTGAAATTGCTGCTTGAGTGCAAAGGAAGTTTAACACTTCTACGCGATCGCGAGTAAATGCACCAACGGTAAAGTCATTTTTAAGATATAAAATACCAATTAGCTGACCTTGATTAAGCAGGGGTAAACACAACAAACTCTTCGGTTGGTGTTGTCTGAGGTAGTGCTCAATCACGGGTAAATCGGTTTTGAGATCATCAATTAACCTGAGTTCGGGATCAGGAAAGGGACAGGTAGTAAGCCAGAAATGTTGAATGATGCTAAAACCAGTAATAAATCGGCAAAAATTCTAGTATGATCTGCCTAACTTATTACTCAAATATATCTACCAATGTTTAGATCAAATTTTCCCAAGATGATCAAGTATCTATTGAAAGACTTAC
>CAYNXM010000099.1:0-24007 GCA_964401105.1 uncultured Lyngbya sp.
TGAGGAGTTAGGAGATAGTGAAATTATTCTCTATGCGGCTGATGGACAGTTACGTTATATTCCATTGGCGGCATTGCATGATGGGGAACAATGGTTAACCCAACGGTTTGTGATTAATCATATTACGGCAGCTTCTTTAACGGATTTTACCCGCAGTAACCCCAATCCCACGAAGATTTTAGCGGCTGCATTTAGTGATGCTAGTCAATCTTATGATATTCCGATTGGCGATGAAACGTTGAGTTTTTGGGGGTTAGAGTTTGCTGGAAAAGAAGTTGCTTTAATTGCTCAAATTCCGGGAACTGTGGCACTCTTTAACCAGGATTTTAGCCGTGCTAAAGTTGAACCGCAAATGGATCAATATACTGTGGTGCATTTGGCAACTCATGCTGAGTTTGTATCGGGAAATCCTCATCAATCTTTTATTTTATTTGGTGATGGCGATCGCGTTACGTTACCGGATCTTTCTAACTGGAAATTACCGAATACAGATTTAGTTGTATTGAGTGCTTGTCAAACGGCTGTCAGTGATGAGTTGGGGAATGGAGAGGAAATTTTAGGGTTTGGTTATCAAATTCAACGCACGGGTGCAGAGGCAGCAATTGCTTCGCTTTGGTATGTTAATGATGGCGGAACCCAAGCGTTAATGAATGGATTTTATCATAGTTTGCAGCAAAAAGAAGCCATGAGTCAAGCACTGCAAAAAGCTCAAATTGCTTTAATTATAAATGATTTTTCAGCCGTTGGCGGCGAACGAGGAAATGCAGGCTTTATTCAACGAGATGTTAAAACGGGATTACCGATTAATAATATTAGTAATAATCTGAGTCATCCCTATTATTGGGCACCTTTTATTTTAATTGGAAATGGTTTGTAAGATTAGGGTCGTACCGCTTTCACCACCTACTGTTGCCTGTTGCAAGGGCGCGTAGCGCCATAACCAAAAAAAAGTGCAGCCTACTATGGAGGCTGCCAAGGGAAGGTATGCTGTGGATTGAGAACTAGCAGTAGAAGAGGAGAAACCGTTACTCCTTTTACTGTGTATATCATCCCGGAATTAACAAGAATATTCAGTGATAAAAGTCCGGGTTTGCTGTGAATTCAACGAGAAACTAGGGTGACCAGAATGGCGAAAAACTGTGAACCCTATCAAAAAGATAAGTGATACAGATCACTATTAAACATTCACTAACGGTTTGTCTGTTGGCTTCTGCGTTTTGATAGGGGCGCGTAACGCCTCTTCCAAGGGCGCAAGACCTAAACGTTCTTCTAATATATCCATCACGGCCCGACCAAAATCATTCGGGTTTCGTTGCCAAGCTTGCAAACAAACTTCCCCAAAAAACGATCCCAAGGGTTCAGGGTTCCACAATAGCTTACGGGCTGTCCATGGCATCAAACTCATGGGATCATAACTAGGGTCAAGTAGATTTTGATCGAAGGCATATTGTTCTAAGTGGGTATGAGGTTGTAAACCAATAAAGAAAATGGCAGGTTCGACTTTATCCGCCCCGAAAATCTTCTCTAACTCTCGGTGATAAGCTAGAGTTTGACGAATGGTGTCAAAGGTCTCGTCAATCACGTTAAACGAATAATTCACCGAAACCAAGTCATTAAAACCCGCTGCTTTTAAATCTCGGCAATTTTCTAACACAACCCGTAGGTTATACCCCATCCGCATCTTGCGAACTAATTCTTGAGATCCACTGGTAATCCCAATTTCAAAATAGTTCATTCCGGTTTTTACCATCAAATCGCATAACTCTGGGTTCAGGTTATCTGCCCGAATATAAGCCGCCCAGTGAATATCATCCATCCCAGCATCGAGGATTTTTTGCAACAATTCCACCGCATCATTGATAAACTTACGGGCGGGGATAAATTGGGCATCAGTAAACCAGAAGTTACGAATACCGCGATCGTAAAGTTGTCTGATTTCCGCAACCACTTCATCAGCCGGGTTAATCCGGACTTGTTTCCCTTCAATCACCGTATAAATGCAGTAGCAGCAGTTATGAGGGCAACCTCGTTTCGTTTGAACCCCAATGTAAAAATCCTGGTCTTGGAAATAATATTCAAATTCCGGCCAAATAGTTTCAATATAGTCGTAATTACAAGCCGCTTTTTCAATCGGGGCGGGCTTTTCGTGAATTAAGCGATCGCGCGGTGTCGTTTCACCTACAATATAACAGCGTTCATTTAATAAGTCTTCATTGCGCAATAGTTTTTCCAGTAAGGCTTCTCCTTCCCCAACCGATACAACTGTGCCATTCGGTAAGCTTTTGCCCAGTTGTTGATAAAATACACTCACAGCCCCACCGCCGACAACGGCCCGCGCTTGGGGATGATACTGTTGGGCGCGTTTAAGACCCCGTTTAATTAAACCCTGGTTGCGCCACAGTTCAGTATAGTAGGAAGCAGCTAAGCGTAAACCTCCAATTGCGCCTCGTAACTTAACTAAAGGATTTTTTGCATAGTAAAATTCAAAGGCATTTTGCAACGGGTTACCGCCTCGTCCACCGACCGGGGCATAAATTTGGATATCTCGCCAGGAAAATACTAGCAGAGTCGGTTGAAACTCATCTACGCAGGTATCTAGGGCTTGACGATAGTCTAAGGGAGGAACTGCCCCCAGATCAAAAATTCGCTGTTCAACTTCAGGAAATTGCTTGTGAACATGATCGGCTAGATAAACCACACCAATCGGAAAAATGGGGTTACAGGGCAGGCGAACATAAAGAATTTTATTGTTCATAACGGTTATCGATGATGCTGAATCTGAGTATGAATTCGATTTTGACCGCGGAAGGCGGTGAACGCAGGCACCGGACTTGAAGTCCGGTGTACCGTTCACGGAAAAGTGTTTATATTACTTAACAATATCTTAGACTTTTTTTGCGGTAGTCTGGATATTTATGAGAATTATTAAAATTTCTTGAAAAAATATTAAGCTGAGGTAACGAGAGATTGAGGAAGATTGGGGGAGTATTTTAAACCCTCGAGGAGCAGCAGGGGGTCTAAAATCCCATTGTAGAGGTAGCGAGCGCTATTTTCCTTGACGAGAGCGTAAAGAATTAGTATGATTTGCGATTGGTAGTAGGAGTTACAACCAACGGGGATCGTAAAGTGTTAGCTTATCTATAGCGTTTAAATAATTTATTAACAAACCCCCAGAACAGTTATGGCTCAAGTTCTCGATCCTCTACCCTCCAACACCGCCAACCGGATTTTATGCTGCTATGTCAACGCCACTAGCGGTATCCAAATCGCCCGAATTAGCAATATTGCTAACTGGTATTTTGAGCGAGTTGTGTTTCCCGGACAACGGCTTGTGTTTGAAGCCGTGGCAGAAGCGATGTTGGAAATTCATACTGGTGCAATGGCAAGTGCGATCATCTCTGATACCATTCCCTGTGGACGACTTCAGATTGATCAAGATCTGCCGATTGTGGAAGAAGCACAGGTTACGGTTGCAGCTAAAGCCTATCATCAGCGTGTGATGCAGCGTAGTGTTAGTACACCCATGCCGGAACCGTTAATGACTCCAGCTTTAAGTTCTGTTGACTAATAACAATCCCTTTTTAAGATATTACCTTTTCTGATCCCCATTTGCAACCCTTGGTTCGGTGGGGATCATTGTTGTTTGTCGTTAAATTTATTGAACAGATCAAAATCAAAGGGCAATACTCATACTCTCAGGCGAAAATAGTGATAATTTAGGATGGAGAATATTAGTTTCACTCCTAGTTTAACTGGGTTGTAATCTCCTTAATTGTATCTGCCATTTCTTTAGGTTGTCCAGAGAGAGGAAAAAACAAAATACTCTCAATTTTCGGGTTTTCAATTAATTCCTCTAGACGATCAAATTGTCTCTCACTAATTGAAATTCCATTGTGCGCCTCTACATACTTGAGTTCGTCATCAAAGTTTTCTTCACCATAAACCTGAATAAATACTCTATCCACTCCCCAGGTTTCCCAGTCTGCTGCAAAATATCGTTTTGCCCAATAGGGGTTATGATGACAAATATCAAAACTCACATTTGGATTAGCAGCTTTCATTTCCTTAATCGTATTTTGGACAAAATTAGTCAGTTCTAGGGTACGATCAACTTGACCGGGTAATTCCGCATGATACCCCAAATAATCATCCCATTGAATAGCATCAATTGTCGGGTATTTTTTGACAAACTCTACAACAATATTGGTGAAAAAGTTAGCCACTTCCGGATTACCAATATTGAGAACATAATGTTCAACTCCTGGATGAGTTCGATCAACTCCAGGAACAATCCAACCTTGTTCAACGGCTAAATTAAAGGCTGGACTCTCTTCGTCTATTTTAATTCCTTTCTCAAAGTAAGCATGAACTTCCATTCCCTGTTTATCAGCTTCATCAATTAACCAATCCAGCCATTGATCTTGAAACTGATTCGGACAACTTTCATAACCCAGCTTTTCCTGCATTACTTCACTTTTATACATCGTACAAGCATTCCCCCAAACCCCATGAATAATCGTATTAATTCCTTGAAGCTGATAGTATCGGACTCGTTCTCGAATCATTTCTTCACTGGCATTATTTGTAATTTGATAGCGACTTAAATAAATCCCTCTAATGCTCTTTTTCTCCCAAGGGGTTTGAGGTAGGGTTTTTGTGATCGTTGATGTTTTTGTTGCTATATTTATCTCTGGCTTCTGTTCAGGGTTTTGAGGCGGAGGAGAAGGGACAGGAATTGGAGATAATTTCTCAGTTTGAGGGGGTAATGTTGTTGCTGTTGCTGGGATTTCTGTTACATCTATCTGCTGTTTTTGTTCCAAATTCTGAGGTTGTGGTGTTGATGCAGAAGTTGGGGATGATTCTTCAGAAGGAGAAGAATTTAAAAAGGGAATATTAGCTTGTAACTGATCGGGTAAAAAACGACTGATATCTATATGATCTCGCTGTGTAAACAGCCAATATCCCCCTCCTAAAATCAGAAAAATAACAGAAAATGGAATACTCGCACATCCAAATCCACTCGATTCTTCTTTTTTTGATCGCGACATAATCTGTAAAAAATAGTTCGGTTAAATGTAGCTACAAAATTAAAAGCCTTCTTTCCGTAACATAATATTTCTAGATCCCAGAATCGATCAATATTATTGGGTCGCAATAGTTGGGAGAAGATCACTTTATCTAATAAAGTTTAAGATTTAAAATAAACAGTTAATGCCCAGCTAAATATAACACAAGAAAGCCCCAGCGCTGCCGGGGCTATGATCTGATTGAGGAGTTTGAAACTTATTGATCCGCTTCAGCTAATTCGGGCTGTTCAGTAGCATTTAAGCTGACTTTCACAACACGATTTACCGTTTCGGGTGCTTTAGGCATGGTGAGAGTTAATACACCCTCAGCATAGTCTGCTTTGACTTCAGTATGAGCAATGACTTCAGGCAGATTAATTACCCGACGAAACTCACCGACCGGAAATTCAGAATAGAGGTATTTTTCACCTTCAGCTAATTCCGGACGATTAGTTTTACCAGAAATTGCAACCGCTTTTTTCGCCGCTTCAATATTAAGAATTTCGGTATCTAGTCCAGGGATAACTGCTATCAGGATATAGCTTTCAGCCGTTTCTTGCAGTTCAATAGCTGGAGTCCAAACAGGGGTAGATTCAGCATTAAAAACACGGTCAAGTTGACGTTGCATTCTTTCCATTTCAGCAAAGGGGTTAGAAGTGAATATCATCATTATTGTCTTTCCTTTATCTGGTGCTTGAGCTAGAAGTAAATGAAAAAGTATTGATTACATTTACTATGATGCAATAACCTTTTGAAAGGTTAAATGGCAGAGAACCGAACTGCATTTGCTAACTTTCCTCACCTCTAAAACTGTTAATTCAAAGTATTAGAGGAAACCGAACACTTGATTAGGGCAAACTAGAATAATAGACTTTGAATGGATACCGATCGGGATACGGCAACACATTTATTTATTTTTGTCTGTTCGCCGATCGGTTGGTCTGATCGATCAATTTTCTGGCAGATTGGCAATTCTAACAAGGCTAAATACATTAATTTATAGTCTTATACCATTTCTTTAAAATACTGCCCTAGACGGAAAATGTTTGGCGCGCGTGCCAACCCGTCGATTTATAAACCCCCGGCAGCTCGCCTCCCCCACCCCCCTGTGTCCCCCCTTATAAAGGGGGGAGGAGGGGGACTACAGGGGGTAATGGATTGAGTGCATGATTACAGAGAAATGGTATTAGTTATTCTTTTTAGGAGAATGAGAGGGATATGAGTTCAACCGTATTTCCGAGCAACACAATTCAAGGAACTGAAGGCAATGACTTGCTGAAAGGGACAACTGAGGCCGACATCATCTTTGGTGAAGATGGTAATGATACGCTTAAAGGGGATCAGGGTAATGACGAGCTTTATGGGGGCAACGATAACGATTTTCTCTGGGGTGGCGCGGATAATGACTTACTGATCGGTGGTAACGGCAGTGATATTCTCATCGGTGGGAAGGGTAGCGATCGCCTCTTAGGGGGTGAATTTACTTCTTTCGGTTCTTCGCCTTTTCCCCCTGAGTCAACTCCTGCCAACAAGCAAATAGACATTCTCACCGGCGGGGGGGATGCAGATACATTTGTCTTAAGTACCTTCGGTGCTGCTGACGAACCCATTCAACCCTATATCGGGGATAGTTTTGCTATTATTACTGATTTTAATAGCGCTGAGGGGGATCAAATTGAACTACTGGGTTCTGCTGCTGACAATGCCTACATATTCAATGAAACTCCCATTGGTACGAAAATATTATTAGGTCAAGATCTGATTGCAATTGCTATCAATACGGAGATTGATCCGGTTACTGATGTTAATTTTGTTAGCCAGTTTGGTATCTAATTCCAATTTTTAGATCATTATTGTTCAGGCAGCTTCAGTTAAGCGTTTACTAATTAGTTTAAATATAGCAGTTAGCAAAAAGGACTATTCCAAGCCCAGATTATCTACAACGAGTCGGTACTATTTAAAGTTGATATGGGAATATGCAACCCTCAATCATCCCTGGCATCGGGACCTCGAAGAAAATGGGTTACCGCCGGGGATGAAGTATATTGATCAGGAGTGGGTGTTTCTTGAGGATTGAGGTCGTTGTTAATAACAGCTAATTCCTGATGGTTTGAATATCATAAAATATTTTTTTGAAGCGGATTTGTTATTAGGGATGTCGCTCATTTATGCGACTGTTTATTCAGAAGGAATTTAGATATATTAGAAAGATGTGAGCAAAGAATAAGAACAAGTAACAAATGCCTCATAATAATGAAGTAACGATACGTTCTGCTAGTCAAACAGGAGTGTTTACAGTTCGTATCAATGCCTCGGATTATTTCCCGGTTGAATTTGAGACTTTTGAAAATATAGCAGGTGAAGGTATTAATGCTTTAATGATCAACTCCTAACACTATGTTGGGGGGATGTTAGGACTACGCCGAGTATTGAATTAAAAATATGCCAGTATTTTAGTAAATTTTAAGCTAGTGTTATGGAAGACATTAATCCGGAATATAATCCCAACCCAGACCCATCGTTATATACAGAATTGACTCCTATATTAGATCAAAGATTTCAAGAACTTGGCTTGAGTGAAAGCCAGCTAAGGAACTATGATATTAATCAGCTAGAACATTCAATACGACGACTCGATCGGTTAGTTCAACAACCTGAAGAATTTAATTTAGGTTTGCCACAAAAGTTTCAAGTACACTCTCCTGAAAATATGGGGCGGGTAAAAATAATAAAGCCTGTAGAAATTAAGTCGTTTATTGGCAGTTTGATCTTAGATAAAAAACAAAACGCTATTGATAGTCTTTTAGAAAAAAAATCAGAAAAATTCAAACAAAAAGAAAATAAAATACCAACAGATTCAGAAGAAATAGAAGATAGGGAACAAAATATTAATGAAATAGTGCAAACATTTCAACAGCAAGTTAAATCGTTAATAGATAATGAAAAGGATATAGTCAATGCTAAAATTCTGCTAGAGAGAGATAACAAAGCGCTTGATAATCGGCTCAAAACACTTGAGAAAAAATCTCAGTTAAAACTAGCTTTTATTGAATTATTTCTAGCAAGAGAATCCGCTGCGTCAATTTTAGGATCTGTAGCTTTTATATCGATTTTCGTCATTATTACATATTCTATATTCGACGATAATATTCAAATTCCAGATATTATCAATAATACCTTCCTAATTATACTCGGATACTTTTTTGGTCAGTCATCGAAAAATAATAATAGTAATACTGAAAAAGAGAATATTGACTAATTAATATTTCTAATAACTGACCGCTAGTATATTAGGTTGTATTTGGCCGGCTCAAGCTTTGTTTCCTCTAAGTTTGCACCTTTTGGGTTAGATACTCCTTAATAGATATACTAGATTAATTTTTGCACCTAACCCATTCTATCAAACTATTTTAACTGCTTCTAATATAATCTTTAATTAAAAGAGTTTGGCTTGTTTAAATTGTTCGACTTTCTTGGCATTAGCAGCTTTTTCACAAGTTCTGGGTATGGGAAATCACTGAGTTTTATCTATAATAATATTAACAGATATAAAAATTATTTCGGCTTGAAAAAGCCTTGAATGGTGGGTTACTAACCCACCCTACAGAAGTTTAATTAAAAGAGTTCGGCTTGTTTAAACTGTTCGGCTTTCTTAGCATTTGCAGCTTCGCCACAGGTTCGTGGTGTGGGAAACAATTTACCGGGATTGGCTAAACCTTTAGGATTAAAGACTTCCCGTATCCAAGTCATTGTTTCTAAATCAACATCATTAAACATATCCGTCATATAACACTTTTTATCCGCACCAATCCCATGTTCCCCAGATAAACTGCCTCCGACTTTGACACATATTTTGAGGATTTCGCCGCCGATTTCTTCAACGGTTTCTAACGCACCTTCAACGGAATTATCATATAAAATTAATGGATGCAGATTTCCATCCCCAGCATGAAATACATTAGCAATGCGATAGCCATATTTCTGACTTAAGGCTTCTATTTCTTGTAAAACATAAGCCATTTGAGTCCGAGGAATTACCCCATCTTGCACATAATAATCAGGACTCATGTGACCGGCTGCTGCAAACGCCGCTTTGCGTCCTTTCCAAATTTTGAGGCGTTTTTCCGCGTCAGAAGCTTTAGTAATATTCCGGGCATGATTATTTTTACAAATATCAGCAACCCGTTGTTTATTACGGTCAACTTCAACTTGTAAACCATCTAATTCTACTAATAAAATTGCCCCGGCATCTCGAGGATAAAGTCCAGTGGGGGAAACATCTTCAACCGCATTAATACTAAGATTATCCATAATTTCCATGCCACCGGGGATAATTCCTGCACTAATAATATCGGAAACAGCCGCCCCCGCTTGTTCAATTTCGGCAAAATCGGCTAACAATACACAAATAGATTCGGGGGATTTTAATAATCGTAATCTAATCTCCGTAGCGATACCTAGCGTCCCTTCTGAACCCACAAATAACCCGGTTAAATCATATCCCGGCATTTCGGGGATTTGTCCGCCTAACTCGACGATAGACCCCTCTGGTGTTACAATCGTTAAGCCTAAGACATGGTTGGTGGTGACACCATATTTAAGGCAATGTACTCCTCCAGAATTCTCCGCCACATTACCGCCAATCGAACAAATAATTTGACTGGAAGGATCGGGGGCATAGTAAAAACCAGCACCACTCACCGCTTGAGTCACCCAATTATTAATCACCCCAGGTTGCACCACTACCTGCTGATTCTCTAAATCTATCTTCAGTATTTTCCGCATCAGCGCAGTAACAATCATCACACAGTCTTCTACGGGTAACGCCCCCCCCGATAAGCCTGTGCCTGCCCCACGGGCAACCCAAGGTAAATTGTGGCGATCGCAAAGTTTCACCGCTTCTGCGACTTCTTCAGTTGTTCGAGGTAACACCACTAAAGCAGGGCGTTGACGATAACTGGTGAGGCCGTCACATTCATATACCAGTAATTCTTCCTTACGTTGAACTACCCCCCGTTTCCCCACCACCGCCTCAAATTGTTTGATAATGGGTTTCCAATTGCGCTTTTGTGTTTTATCTTGAGTCAACATCAATCGTTTTGAATAAGAAGTTGATATATTTTTTTATTATAAAGGGTCTGATTCACATTCCGTACTTTGTTTCATTGCGGTCATGATTAATTCTCCCTATATTTTGAAGTAGAAAATGCCAGTTACTATAGTTAATGAAGTTATGTGTATCTCCTAAAAAATTCCTATGTTTTACTAAAGATTTACATAAATTTCAATTTTTTTTTACATAACCCTCTTTTATTCAAACTTGAGAATCACTTACAGTCATACCCAACAGATTTATTTTGTAAGTCACCAGGGAAAGCCAATGATTTCTAAAATTCTCAATCCGCAACGATATTCAGGAATTCTAGTCACCCTATTGATGATAGGAGGGAACATTCACCAAGCAGAAGCAGCACAAATTGTTACAGCAAATCGAGCTTCTGGCAATATATCAGTGATTGATACCACAACTCAGGCAGTTTTTGATATCTCATTGCCAGGGATTACTCCAGAACCGATGTATGTGGTTCATCTTCCTGAAACTGGAGAAGTTGCTGTTGGCGATCGCGCTAATAATCAAATAGTTTTCTTTGATCAAGACACCTACAATGTTACAGGAACAACATCAGCAGGTAGCGGCATTTTTCATATGTGGGCGAATCCACAAAACACCCAACTGTGGGTTAGCAATGATTTAGAAAAAACCATCAGTGTAATTAATCCCAACACAAAGCAACTGATTGAAACGGTGATCATCCCATCAGATATTGTGAATAATGGTGGCATTCCCCATGATGTGGTTTTGGATGCAGAAGGGTTTGCCTATGTTTCAATTCTCTTTCCAGAAACTAACCCATTTGATCAAATCTTGAAATTTAGCACCCAGACTTTTATGGAGGTAGATCGCCAAGATGTGGGTAAAGATCCTCATATCTCTTTGACTAATCTCAATAATTTACTGTATGTTCCTAGTCAAGGATCGAATGAAGTGGCGATACTGAGTCGGGAGACCTTAGATCCTGTTTTTCCTTCTTTATCCGTACCGGGCGCACATGGGGCCGAGATGGCATTTGACGGCCAAACATTTTATACAACTAATATTTCTGGTGGCGGTGACAATGGCTTATGGGCTATTGATACAGCCACTAATACCATCATTGGAACTGGGGTTGATACTCCGGTTGCAACTCCCCATAATATTGCCTTAACCGATGACAACAAACAACTCTATATTAGTCATTCGGGAGCAACATCCAATGTGGTTAGTTTTTACAGTATTGATGACCAATTTCCCACTTTTGAAGGCACTGTAAATATTGGGGGTTTAAATCCTTTTGGAATTGCTTATATTCCATCAGTGCCCGATCCTTCTTCAGTATTAGGTTTACTCACCTTAGGTACATGGGGAGCGGGTTCATTGTTGAAAAACAAACGATACAGAAAATAGCCTGATTCAGTCACTCTGGCTACAATTGATAAAACTTTAATGTAGCTAGGGTTTGAGTCGTTGGCGATCGCCTCTGCACAACAGTTCCCAACGCTATATTGAAATCTTCGACAGTGCCTTTATAAACATCATTATTGGTATCTACTGGAACATCCTGAAAACTGACAAAATTATTAGTTGGAAGATTGTGAGTACCATTGATCAGATCAATTGTAAATGTTAATAGATCAGCCATAGTTTTTTTCCTTTTGAGAGATGTTATGGATGTGTTTTAAAACGACAGAAATTAGTATTGAATCTGGATTAAACCAAACTCAATTAAACAATGATTGATTGAAATAGACGATAAAAAATACTTTTGTAAAGCTTTCATGATGATTAATTATCCGGACTTGATATCAGCATCTGTGCTATCTCATTTACAACTCTGTGGCGATCGCAATAGTTTTTCCCCTGCTGTTGATATCAACATCTGTGCTATCTCATTTGCTACCCTGTGGCGATCGCAATAGTTTTTCCCCTGCTGCCAAACTGCGTTGACGGCGGTTAAAACAAGGGGCTATCTATTCTCCCGGAGGTTTTTTCGTGATTATTCAAATTTAAGTCCTTTGTTACTTGAGGAAACAGGTAACAGGAAATAGAAAAGACAAGGAAAAAATCAGCAAATACACATTTCTGTACTTTTTGCAACAGCACTTTACAATTTGTTGATCTAAGATAAAAATAAAGACATAATTCGGGGAGGCAAAACAATGAGTGTGACACAAAGCCAGGAGTTGATGAAGGTTTCTCCCCTGACTACAACGGTTGCGGAGTATTTAATTAGCCGACTAAAAACGATTGGTATTCGCCATATTTTTGGTGTGCCGGGGGATTATGTATTAAAGTTAATGGACTATATTGTCGATAGTCCGATTGAATTAATTAATACTTGTAATGAACTGAATGCAGGCTATGCTGCTGATGCCTATGGACGACTCAATGGCGTAGGTGCGTTGTGCGTTACTTATGGCGTGGGAGGACTCAGTTTAGTCAATGCTTTAGCGGGTGCTTATGCTGAAGAAGTGCCTTTAATTGTGATTAGTGGCGCGCCTAAAACTTCAGCCAGAGGGAATCATTTATTAATGCATCATACGACAGGAGATTATAATTTACAACAGTCTATTTTTGACAAAGTTACAGTTGCTGCCGTTAACATTACAAACCCGAACCAAGCAGCCGATAAAATCGATCATGCCATTACCGCTTGTTTGCGTTATAAACGCCCCGTTTATATTGAAATTCCCCTTGATATTGTGACTCAACCTTGTGTTGTTCCGGTTAGTTTAAATGTTCCTAGCGCTGCTGATAATATCCGCAATAGTGTAGGGGAAATAGCCTATCGTCCTTCATTAGCAGAGGCAGTGAATGAGGCTGTTGAGTGGCTAGAAGAATCCCAATCTCCAGTGATTTTAGCCGGGGTTGAATTGCATCGCTACGATATTGATAAGCAACTGCAAAAACTGGTAGAAGTAACGGGTTATCCCATTGCCACAACATTATTGGGAAAATCTAGTTTATCAGAAATGCATCCCCAATTTATTGGGACTTATGTGGGAGGACTGAGTCGAGAATATGTTCGTAAACGAGTAGAAACGGCTGACTGTATTCTGTGTTTGGGTGCGATTATGTCTGATATTAATTTAGGGGGTTATACAGCACATTTAGATGATAGTAAACTGATTAATGCTAACTCTGAAACCGTTAAAATAAAACATCATTATTACTCCCCGATTTATTTAGGCGATTTTATTGAGGGATTAATTAATAAATTACAACATCGTGATTACGATACCCTTAATATTCACTCGGCGGCTGTTGCCTTAGACAATACCTTTGAAGTTCAGCCCAAACAACCCTTAACAAATGCCAGATTTTACAAGCGGATGAATGCATTTATTGAGGAGAATAATACTGTAATCGCTGAAACTGGAGACGCAATTCTCGCAACAATTGATTTACTAATTCACCAAGATACCCATTATCTAGCCCAAGCATTTTATATGTCGATTGGCTATAGTTTACCAGCTTGTTTAGGGGCAGCTTTAGCCTTACCAGAAAATCGCGTTATCTTATTTATTGGAGATGGTTCTTTCCAGATGACCTGTCAGGAACTTTCTACGATTATTCGCTTGGGTTTAAATCCGATTATTTTCTTAATTAATAATGATGGCTACACGATTGAACGGATGATTCATGATAATACTTATAATGATATTCAACCGTGGAAATATCATCAACTGCCCCGAGTATTTGGGAATTGTTTCAGTTGTGAAGTCCGTAGCGAAGCCGAACTAGAAACCGCTTTAGAAACCGCAAAAGCCAATAGAAATCAACCCTCTTTTATCGAAATCCATTTAGACCGCTTAGATTGTTGTCAACCGTTAGCCCGCTTAACCAGTACCCTCAAAAGTTGATTGAGGAAGATTTAGAGATTAGATTAGTGATTTGCATCATAACTGATCTCTGATTTCCTACTCCTTATTTCCTTAACAGTTAAACACTACCATAAACGGGAATAGTTGCCCCCCGTAAATCTTTTGCTGCAACTGATGCTAGGAAACAAATCACTTTTCCGAGAGATTCTGGTTTCACCCATTTATCAGCATTTTCTGCCCCCATTTGTTCCCGGTTAGCTGGGGTATCAATTATAGTCGGCAACACACAATTTGCCGTAATATCCATCTGTTTTGTTTCTTCAGCAATTGTTTTAGTCAGGGCAACCACTCCCGCTTTCGAGGCACAATAAGCCCCCAGTTGGGCATTAGGGTCAATCGCGCCTTTTGCCCCAACAGTCACAATTCGTCCGTAGCCCTGTTGTATCATTTTGGCTAAACTATATTTACACACTAAAAAAGTAGTATTTAAATTCAGGTTAAAATCCTGTTGCCAATCTGCAAAACTATATTCATGAACTTTTCCCATGGCAAACCCCCCCACCAAATGAATTAATACATCGACTCGCCCCATATCCTCAACCAATTGTTGAACAGCAGTTTCATCGGTTAAATCAACCGAAACAAATCGAATGGCTTCAAATTCTGAAGGAGATAATATTTTTTTAAGACGTTCAACATCTGCTTGACTGCGATAAGGAATAGTAACTTTTGCAGCCTGGGCAACCACAAGAGGTGTCACTCCCATCCCTAAACCACCTGTGCCGCCTGTTAATAATACTTGTTTGCCTTGCATGAGTTGAACGGGTTTAAAATCTACAGCTTTTCAATATAGCGCAATTTTCTCTAATTAGATATTAGGCTAAAGAGAGATTTTTTTTGATTCTATTGTCTTATTTCAATCCTCTAAACAAGATTCATTAAAGAGAAAATGGAATTGCCGTTAATGATAATTACGGTGGCGATGCGTAAAGCCCCCGCGATTTATCCGGGGGATTGCTCTGCGAGTTGGACGAATTTATTCGTCTGAGTGATTAACTTTTGGAAGTTTTATGTTCTACAATTAATAGTAACAGGAAAGGTATTCAACCTGTCTAAAAACCTCTAGCTACCTATAGGGTAGTGCCGCACCTTGAAAACTGAGGTTATGGGGTTCCAATAAGAAAAGCTTTATTGGGTAAAAGCCTTAAGCACCAAGTATCAGAGAACCAAATATTTAAGGTTTGAAAAATGTTTGGGCCCGTGCCCAATAAACATTTTAACTGTACGGTAGGGCATATCGAAACAGGCTTGGTGAAAAATGTTTGGGCTATGCCCAATAAACATTTGAAATGGAGTAAACGTCTGGGGAGAGAACCACCTCTGGGCTTAATCTCGCCAGAGATTTTGTGTAAGTGGACTCGTTGAATCAGAAATCCCAATCAGTGATGATGGGAGAATCCCCCGTGTTTCAACCGGGGGAGTATGTCAATCTGCTGTCGCTTAAATATGCGACTTTTCAGACTGGGGTTCCTCAGGTACATTATAACTGTTGAAGCCAGTCACCCGACCCCAAAGTTATGTACTCTCAAACACTTTTTCAGTCAAAATCTACAGTTTTTCCCGTCATTAGCCAAGGGACGACTGGAGTCTATGTCAAACAATTGCAACTGCGTTTACAGGATTTTGGCGCTCACGTCTTAGCAGATGGTCTGTTTGATTCTGAGACGGAGGCTGCTGTCGAAAAGTTCCAACGGCAACAACAGTTAATTGTTGATGGTATTGTTGGGGAGAAAACTTGGCAGCAGTTATTACCGCTATTACAACTGGGTAGTATGGGGGATGAAGTGAAGCGGCTACAAATTCGTCTGAATTTTCTCATCGAGACTGACTTAGAAATTGATGGAATTTTTGGCATGATGACGGCAGCGGCTGTGAAACAGTTTCAGGCCAGATATATTCCCCCAATTAATGGCATAGTGGATTTGCGAACTTGGGATACTATGCTACGGACTGTGATTTATTCTGTGGATTTTTAATCCTTTTACAGTGAATTGAATTGGCTTTAACGATACTGTTTATATTTGATCTGATTTCCTGTGGCTTAAAAAAACATAGAGAATTAGATTCTATTCCTTACCTTCGTAATGTATAATGCTTAAATTAGGTCAAATTTTAGTTGAAAAAAGATTGATTTCTTCCGCTCAACTTCAAGATGTGATTCAGCTACAAATTTTAGGTCAAAAAAAGTTAGGAGAAATTTTAGTTTTACAAGGTGCAATTCGACCGCAAGACTTGCAAACTGCTTTACAAGAGCAAATTGAGCAACAAAGCCGAGAATATCGGTTAAAATCAAGAATATTAACTTGGCAAATTTTAGAGGATTTTTATCAAGCCACTTATGGCGATGAACTGGGTGTATTCATCTTTAGAATTATACCTGAAAAATCGGAACAGTTTAATAGGGCAATTGAATATCAAGTTCACTGTGAATTTAAGCTGTTAGATGAAACGATAATGCGTGAATATTGTGAGACTGCTGCTACCCTGGAAGCGGCTCAAAAAGTGGCTGAAGAAAAACTGCTTGAGTTACTATAAAATAGAGGTATACAATTGACTGTATACCCCCACTTTCCTGTAAACCTTATATCATGTACTTTGAATTCGTACCGGATTAAAAGCCAGACACTAATATAGAGACGTTACATGTAACGTCTCTACAGCATCATTAATCAACCGAATGTGATATTACTTTGACACATTCAAAAAGGCTGAAGCTTGGTCATATTCTTCAATCTCGACCGGAACGGGTTCAGCATCCCAGATTTCCTTACAGTATTCTTCAATGGTGCGATCGCTAGAGAATTTACCCATACGAACTGAATTGAGGATTGACATTTTTGTCCACTTGGAATGATCCATAAAGGCTTTACCCACTTCGTCCTGACAATCAATATAGGATTGATAATCGGCAAATAACATATAGGTATCGTGGTACATTAATGAGTCAATCATCGGCTTGAACATTTCCTTGTCTCCGTGGGAGAAATAGCCATTGGAAATGCGATCGATGACTGCTTTTAATTCAGCATTACTATTGTAATATTCCTGAGGATTATAACCTCCTGCTTTCATTTTGTAGACTTGATCGGCGGTTAAACCAAATAAGAAGAAGTTTTCTTCTCCTGCTTCTTCCCGGATTTCAATATTTGCCCCATCTAATGTTCCAATGGTTAAGGCACCATTCATGGCAAACTTCATATTTCCGGTGCCGGAGGCTTCTTTACCCGCCGTTGAAACTTGTTCAGACAAATCGGCGGCGGGATAAATCCGTTGTCCTAAGGATGCGTTAAAGTTCGCTAGGAAGACCACTTTTAACCGTCCTCGAACATCTGGATCGCTATTAACAACCTCAGCAACGGCGTTGATTAACTTAATCACCAATTTCGCCATGAAATAGCCAGGGGCTGCTTTTCCGCCAAAAATAAAGGTGCGAGGGGCAATTTTGATATTGGGATTCTGCTTAATCCGGTTATAAAGGGTAATAATGTGAAGCACACACAAATGCTGACGTTTGTATTCATGAATTCGTTTGACTTGAATATCAAACATCGAACGCGGATCGACCTGAATACCGTTATGTTTACGGATATATTCAGCCAGTTTACGCTTGTTGGTGAGTTTAACTTGATTCCATTTTTGACAGAATTCTGGATCGTCAAGATAAGCTTCTAATTGCCGCAGTTTGTCCATGTCCTTTAACCAGCCATCGCCGACTTTGGAGGTAAATAAATCGGACAATTCTGGGTTACTCATCAACACCCACCGCCGAGGCGTTACCCCATTGGTTTTGTTGAAGAATTTCTCGGGCCACAGCTTATAGAAGTCTCGTAACGTATCCTGTTTTAACAGTTCTGTATGCAAGGCAGCCACACCGTTGATAGCATGGGAACCAACACAGGCTAAGTTTGCCATCCGCACATATTTTTCGGGGCCTTCTTCAATTAAGGACAGGCGAGTCACCATCGCATCATCGTCGGGATACCAGAGTTTGACATCTTCCAGGAAACGACGGTTAATTTCGTAAATAATTTCTAGATGACGCGGTAGCAGGAAGCCAAACAAACTCACAGGCCATTTTTCTAACGCTTCTGGGAGTAAGGTATGGTTGGTATAAGCAAAGGTATTTTGGGTAATTCTCCAAGCGCTATCCCAGTCAATGCCGTGTTCATCCATTAATAATCGCATCATTTCTGCGATCGCCACTGCCGGGTGAGTATCATTAAGCTGGATGGCTACACTTTCATGTAAGTTCGATAAGTCAGGATAACGCAGCAGATGAGTCCGGATAATATCTTGCAGGGAACAGGAGACAAAGAAGAATTGTTGTTCTAGGCGGAGTTGCTTTCCTTGGGGGGTATTATCGTTGGGGTAGAGAACTTTTGAGATGGTTTCCGACCGCATTTTCTCCGCAACAGCCCCGTCATAATTCCCAGAGTTGAAGGCATCGAAATTGAAGTCATCACTGGCTTCAGTCCGCCATAGTCGCAGTGGGTTTACGGTATTGGTATCATATCCCGGTACAGGGGTATCGCAGGGGACACCGATGACTGTGGTTGAAGGAATCCAGCGCACCCGATATTGACCTTTCTCATCGTGATAAAATTCTGTATGACCGCCAAATTTGACCTCAACAGACTGTTCTGGGTGGGCAATTTCCCAAGGATTACCAAATTTTAACCATTTATCAGGACGTTCGGCTTGCCAACCATCTTGAATGGTTTGGTGAAAAATACCGAATTCATAGCGAATACCACAACCAACGGCAGGTATTTCTAAGGTTGCCAGGGAGTCAAGGAAACAAGCTGCTAGCCGTCCTAAGCCGCCATTACCGAGACCGGGGTCGGGTTCTTGTTCGAGGAGTTCATCTAAGTCTAAACCCGATTCTTTGACCGCTTGACGAACTTTATCATAAATATGCAGGTTAATTAGACTATTACCTAAATGGCGACCCATTAAGAATTCTGCTGACAGGTAATAGACGATTTTTGCCTTCTTATCCATATAGGTTTTGAAGGTTTGCAGCCAGCGATTTAACAGGCGATCGCGTAAAGTATAGGCTAAAGCCATATAAAAGTCAGTCGGTGTGGCGATCGACTCATCCTTACCTTGAAGATAGAATAAGTTATCTGCAAATGCCCGTTTTAGGGTTTC
The DNA here is from genome assembly GCA_964401105.1 of uncultured Lyngbya sp. Taxonomy (GTDB): domain Bacteria; phylum Cyanobacteriota; class Cyanobacteriia; order Cyanobacteriales; family Microcoleaceae; genus JAAURB01. Next base: position 19,200 of record CAYNXM010000099.1, read on the forward strand.
CACACTCATCCCTGTACGGTCATCTTCAATTTGAATGGGACAATTCTCTTTATCTTGAGGAACCAGAGATTGAGTCATAAATTCTCCTTTTCGTCACTGTATGGGATTTTGTCAGATAATAGGGTCACGCTCTCGCAACAACAGGGTAAGCTAAAGTCATCGTTCTAAGAAGTATCCTATAAAACCAATAACTGTATTTAAGTCTTGCACACCTGAGATAGGGGTCGAAGTTGACGAGAGTGAGGATAGTCAATTTAGGTGATATTGTATCTTGTGGGGTTGGTTGAGATGAGACACAGATATTCTTTGCCAAGCTCCTGTCACTCCAAACCGATTCTATCTTATGCTTTAACCCTCGATCGCGATTTTTCAGACTATAGCTGTTTTAGCACAGTCCTAGAACTGAATCGCATTTTCGCCGATTTTTATGGCGCTGTGAGAGAATTTTATCAAAAATTCCCTTCGTTTTTTCTTCATAAAGTTCTGTCTTGCCGACCCTAAAGGCTGTCCCTCAGGGCATATTCTGTAACCTACCGCTTTTAATTGGCTAAATACCGCTGGATAAAGCTTTCAAAAGATTCCAGTTTCAGATTAAACGTGGTTTTTAACAGATTAACTTCTTCGGGTGTACAGAAAAATTCATTTCCGAGTAAAACTCGTAATGTTCCTAAACCCCGCTGCAAACCCGGATTAACTAATCCTAAGGCATTTCTCACCCCATCAAATAACATCAAGGGGGGATTAATGATAATCGGTTCTTTGTTAAACACACGGCTAAAGATTTGAGGAATTTCACCCCGTGTAATCACTTCTGGCCCCCCAACTGAGAGGGTTTGATTTTTAGCCATTTCAATTTCTACAGAATTAATTGCAATGGTTGCCACATCATCGTCACTGACAACAGAAGTGCGATTTTTTGGATCGCCAATTAACAGATAAATTCCTGTTTCTTTAAACCGTTCTGCTAAGGGTAATAAACTCGAAGCTAATGCCGAAGGACGTAAAATTGTATAATTTAATCCGCTATTTTTCAGATATTTCTCAACTTCCCATTTCGCTTTAAACACCGCAGAATCTTCATAACCGCGATCTGCACCTAACACTGAAATAAATACAAAATGTTCTACATTCGCCGCTTTTGCTGCATCAATTAACTCAATATTGGCTCGATATCCCACAGCCGAAACATCACTTCCTGTGCCATGAGCGCTAATAATATACTTAACATCTTTACAAGCTTTTTGAATATCTCGATCGCGTTTCAAATCACCAATAAAAACTTCTACCCCCCGTTGTTCTAAATCACTATAACGAGAAGTTAAACGAACAAATCCTCGTACAGGTTTTTCTAAGTTGCAGAGTTGCCGGACAATGCGTCTTCCTAGTTGTCCTGTTGCGCCCGTTACTAAAAACATAATAACTCGTTCCTTCGGTAGAATTTACTATAACTTTAGATAGAGATTTTAAATTCAAATATCTCTTAAATAATTATAGCGAAATTCCAATTAATCTTCAAAGCTCTCTAAAAGTTATTGCTTTTCTATCACTTCAAATTCTACCCCTTCATAAAGTTCCTCTAAGGAAATCTCAAACTCAACAGAATTTAAAGACAAAACTGCCTCCGCCGACTCCAAATAACTCACCAACCATTTATTATCCTCCGTTTTCACATATTGTTCCACTTCATATTGATATTGATTGATAATAATATATTCTTGAAAACTAGGAATAGAACGATAATATTTAAACTTATCCCCCTTATCATACGCTTCCGTTGATTGAGAAAGAACCTCGATAATGACTGTCGGATTTATAATCGTATCTTTGCGTTTTTCATAATAGCCGACTTCACCACAAATAATCTGTACATCTGGATAAGTATAACGGTTAGACTCCGGTATCCATAAACGAACATCAGCCATAAACACATCATACGACTGACCTTTTTTAGCAAACTTAAAATAGGCGTAAAAATTTCCTGAAATCTTGTTATGATTTACAGTGCCACCACTCATCGGTACAATCTCCCCATCATGATATTCGTTTCTAGTTTCTGACTGTTCTTCTAATGCTAAATACTCTTCCGGAGTATAAGTTCGTGTTGCTGTTTGTGTAATCATCACTGATTTCCTTAACTCTTAGTACTTTTCATAATATCGTAAGATAAAATTTTTGTGTCACTATTTTATTTTTGATTCAATTAATATCTAAAATCGAGATAAACCCAACTCAAACCCCACTAACACATCTTCCCCCGATAAAATAGCAGGCAGTAACACAACTTCTACCTCAATTTCAGGACGATAAATTTCAACCATTTGCTCTTGCGGATTGATTAACCAACCTAATTTTAAACCACTATTTAAATACTCTTGCATCTTCATTTGTAGCGGTTCAAGCTGATCGGTTCGTGACCGTAATTCGATGATAAAATCAGGGCAAATAGGCGGAAATCGTTCCTGTTCTTCTAATGAAAGACTATTCCATTTTTCTAAACTTACCCAAGCTGCATCAGGAGAGCGATCGCCCCCATTAGGTAACCGAAAAATTGTTGAAGAACTAAATACCTTTCCAGCCTGATTTTGACGATTCCAAATATTCAAGTCAGTAATAAAATCCGCTTCTCGATATCCACTAACTCCGCCAACGGGTGACATAATAATTAATTCTCCTTCTGGGGTTCGTTCCAGTTTCCAGTGTCCATTTGCCCGACATAAACGATAAAATTGTTCATCGCTTAAATCTACAGTATTTAAATTTAAAGTAATGGTTTCCATGTTTATTTTCTCACTCTACAATAGATTCTAATATTTTAACAGCCGCGCGATCGCAAACTCCAACCTCTCCCAAAGATTGCCGCATTTCTTGATAATTTTTTAGCATCTTTTCTCTTATTTCTATATTCTGTAAAAGTTGGATTGATTCCGTTACAATATTCTCAGGTGTCGCTTCATCTTGTAATAATTCTGGCACAATTGACTTCATTTGGACTAAATTCGGCGGCGACATAAACGGAATTGAAAACTTGAGGATATAGCGCGCTATCCAAGCCGTTACCGGACTAAGACGATACATCACTACTTGTGGCACATTTAACAATGCAATTTCTAGATTAACAGTCCCGGATTTTGTAATGGCTAAATCAGCCGCTGCTAACACATTTAATGTATGATTTTCCTGTCGATCGGCTGTTACTAATTCTGCATTTAAGTTATATTTTTTAATTGTTTTTTTAATGGGATTATGATAAACTGGTAATGAAGCAGGAATCAAAAAGTTAATCTGAGGAATTTTAGTCTGTAATTCCTGAGCCGCCTGAAACATCACAGGCATTAAATAGCGGATTTCTTGCCAACGGGAAGCCGGAATTAACGCTACTACTATTTCATCTTTTGATATGCCTAAAGTCTGACGCGCTTGTTCTCGACTGGGGGCGGTTTGCATCCGATCTAACAGGGGATGACCTACTAAAGTCACGTTTGCGCCTTTCTGTTTAAAATAACGGGCTTCTTCCGGGAAAATTGCCAATAACTCGTCTGTAAATTTAACAATTTGCTGAGTTCCTTTACCGCCAAAAGACCAAACCCATTCTTGCGGTGCAATATAGTATATAATCGGTATATTGGGAAAAGTGTGGCGCAGAGAACGACCCATTTTTAAGTTCGGCCCCATGTAGTCAATTAACACCACAATATCAGGGGTCAATTGACGTAAATGTTGCAACACTTGTTGTTGTAAGCGGAAGGTGGGCAATAGAAAGGGTAAGGATTCTAAAATTCCAACTGAACCAATTGTAGCGGTATTTCCGAGTAGTTTTGCCCCCGCCTTTTCCATGCGAGAACCGCCTAAAGCGATAATCTCTAATTCAATATTTTTCAGTTTAGCTTGACGAAATAACGCTTCAACCAGTAACGCCCCTTGTAAGTCGCCCGAAACCTCCCCCGTACTGATGAAAATTCTCATGTTTCATCTTTTACAGAACGCTTTTTCCCAGGAATTAATCCGCGTCTTTTAGAAGTGGTAGAAAGTTTAACAAACTGTTGTAAATGCTGAAGATGGGGGTTGTCGGGCAATAAATCTAATTGTTCTAAACGAGTTTCTAAACGTTCACCGGAACGATATAATATCCGAAAGGCTTTTTTTAATAAACTTAAATCTTCTGGAGAAAACCCTGCCCGTTTTAACCCGACAGAATTGAGCGATCGCACCCGCGAAGGATTCCCTTCAACTAACATAAAAGGGGGAACATCTCTTTCAACTCGTGTCATGCCGCCGACCATTGAGAGTTGTCCGATATGAACAAACTGATGAACGCCTAAAACGCCGCTAATTCTTGCCATTGACTCAATTGTCACATGACCCGCCAACGCCACCCCATTAGCAATGACTGTTTTATCACCAATGACGCAATTATGACCGACATGAACATAAGCCATCAATAAATTACTATTCCCCAGGCGAGTTTTTTCTTCTGCGTAAGTCGCGCGATTAATGGTAACGTATTCCCGGATAATATTATCATCACCAATTCTGACGTAACTCACTGCCCCTTGATATTTTAAATCCTGGGGGGCCAAGCCAATTACTGCGCCGGGATAAATTTGATTTCTTGCCCCTATTTCTGTCCAGCCTTCTAAAATAACATGGTGACCAATGGTTGTACCTGGCCCCACTTTAACCTGTTCTCCAATTACAGCATAAGCCCCCACTTGTACGGTAGGATGTATTTCTGCATTGGGATGAATCACGGCTGTTGGGTGAATCAGGGGGGTCATTGCTATCATAAATTAAACGATGGAAGCTTCGCC
>CAYNXM010000100.1:0-12035 GCA_964401105.1 uncultured Lyngbya sp.
ATCAGTCTAGGTGGCACCGCAAGAAACAGGAATTTTCTAGAAGCGATTTTAGGAAGCCCTTTCCATAATCTTTGATTTGGGAAGGGAGGATGTCACCTGAGTCTAAGGATATACCCTACAATCAAGATTTAGTGTTTATCACGAATCTTTATATGAGTACAGAAACCTTAGTGAAATCGGCCTCAACTGGGCAAGGACAACCTTATAACACAGAAGACTTTGATGCTTATGTGATGGGGACTTATGGCCGCTTTCCGTTAGCCCTGGAACGAGGTCAAGGCTGCCGGGTATGGGACACAGAAGGTATTGAATACCTAGATTTTGTTGCCGGAATTGCCACCTGCACCCTAGGACACGCTCATCCGGCTTTAATTGAAGCGGTGACCCAGCAAATTCAAACTCTACACCATGTGTCTAATTTGTACTATATCCCCGTTCAAGGGGAACTGGCGCAATGGTTAACGAATCATTCTTGTGCCGATAAAGTCTTTTTCTGTAATTCCGGCGCAGAAGCCAACGAAGGGGCAATTAAACTCGCCCGTAAATACGCCCACGATCAACGACAGATTGAAAATCCGGTTATTATAACAGCAAATGCTAGTTTTCATGGTCGCACATTAGCGACGATTACTGCCACCGGACAACCCAAATATCAAAAAGGTTTTAGTCCCTTGGTTCCCGGCTTTGCTTATGTTCCCTACAATGATATTGCCGCCTTAGAAGCCACTATTACGCAATTGGATGAAAATCAACCTCAAGTGGCAGCCATTATGTTAGAACCCTTACAGGGAGAAGGGGGCGTGCGTCCGGGTGATTTAGATTATTTCCACAAAGTGCGGGAAATTTGCGACGAGAAAGGGATTTTACTGATTTTAGATGAAGTTCAAGTGGGGATGGGTCGTAGCGGTCAATTCTGGGGTTATGAAAACCTCGCCATTGAACCGGATATCTTTACCTCAGCTAAAGGCTTAGGGGGCGGTATTCCCATCGGGGCGTTGATGTGTAAGGCTTCCTGTGATGTATTTGAACCGGGTAACCATGCCAGTACGTTTGGTGGCAACCCGTTTGCTTGTGCAGTGGCTTTACGAGTTTGTCAAACTTTAGAACAAGAAAATATCCTAGAAAATGTCCGTCAACGGGGTGAACAATTGCGGACAAACCTAAACGAAATTGCTGCTAAATACCCTAATTTAATTACTGAAGTACGGGGATGGGGTTTAATTAATGGAATTGAACTCAATGCTGAGGTTGAACTGACCTCTATTGAGATTGTTAAAGCAGCAATGGCAGCGGGTGTTTTATTGGTTCCAGCAGGCCCGAAAGTGGTGCGATTTGTACCGCCTTTAATTGTAACAGAAGCGGAAGTCAATCAAGCGACTCAAGCGATAGATGCAGCCTTAGCAGAATTAGCTTAAGATCAAGTATTCTATGGCTCAAAAACTACTTTGATCTCCAAGAGAGGATTACATTCCATACCTGATATAGGCAAAATTAGGTATGGGATGGGTACAGCAAAAAAATGACTATCAGGTTACACTCAGGGTCTCAGGGCTACCCCATACATGAAACCTCAAACAATTGTCATCTCCTCAAGTTGTTTCTGATGGGTGTATTACCCAGAATAAATATAACAAATTTATAAACAAATTACAGTGTATTTTAGAGTTCGTTGTATAATCGAAAACTGTATTCTGAATTCATTTTTTTCAGTATAACTCAGTATGACTAATCTATTAACTGAATATCAACCCTTTTTAATCCGGTTTGGAATTTTAACAACCATTGCGGTTTCTGTCTACTTGCTCTTGTTCTATGGACTAAGATCAATATTCCGTCAATTTCAAGTTGATATCCCCCTCGTCATTCTTAATGTTTCACGTACTCCTGTTCTCAGTCTTATTATCTTTTTTGGGTTAAAATTTTCTTTAGAGGAACTCACTGCAACACAAGCTGTTAACTGGATAGAACGAGGAGTAAACGCTGCGACTGTCCTTGTCGTTACCTATTGGGTGGCTCAGTTATTTACTGAAGTTGTTGCCTATGCGATTCGCTCTTATACCAAAAAAACAGAAGCGGTTTGGGATGATGTTTTAGTTCCTATTTTAGAACGACTCATTCCTTCACTCACCTATATTATCGGTGCTGCCTTATTCTTACAAACCCTGGGACTAGATTTAACCGGAATTTGGGTAGCATTTGGTGGATTAACTTTTGTGCTAGGTTTTGCACTGAGAGATATTCTCAGCAACTTTTTTAGTGGGTTAGTATTATTAATTGATACACCTTTTCAGTTTGGAGATGTCATTTCTCTTCCCAATGGTTCATTAGCAGTGATCAAAAATATTGGTTTGCGAGTCACTCAACTCTATATGATAGAAGATGACTGTGAATTGTATATGCCGAATGCGACTCTCGGTAATCTTAATATCGTCAACTTGACTCGTCCAACCCCTCACTTTGCCGGCTCAATCGATCTCAGTGTCAAAGGTGATGCTGATTATAAAGTGGCAACAAAACTGATTAAAGACGTGGTTTTAGGTCATCCCGATACCTTAGGAAATATTGATAACAAGCTAGAGAATTTAGAACAATTTCAGGCTTTGAAAGAAACAGAAACTGGAGAAGTGTCTAAAAAAGAGGTGGGACGTTTACGTTTAGTAATGGAAAAAGAAGTGAATCAACAGCTTCTCAAGATTGAGCAAGAACTAGAAGCATTCATTCACTCAATTGACAAACTGGAAACAGGAGGTTTGACATCAAAGGAAATTGACATTGTTCAAAAAGATTACCAGATCATTCTCAATCAATTTGGTGTTCAGCTCGATGATGATGGGGGAATAAACTGGTTAAGCTCTAAACTAGAAGAAATCCCAGAAAATTCAGAGAATAAAACTTTAATATCCTTGATTCGACAATGGTATCAAGCTTGGTTCAAAGATCCGGACTTGCAACCTGAAGATCAACAAATACTACTGGAAGAATGGGAAACTAAAATCAGTATTTTAAAGTTCAAACTGAATAAATTATTCCAAATTATTTCAAATCCAGGGGGAGCTGAAACTCGTCTTGATGAATATGCCAAACGCTTGATTAACTGGTTACGAGAAGATTTTAAAGAGTCACACGTGTTGTGGAAAGAACCCAAAGTTCGTTTGAACAATACCACTAGCAAAGCAATGGATTTAACCATTAAGTTCTATGTCGATCATATCAAGCTAGAACGATGGGATCGGGGTTATCGAGTCTCAAGCGAAGTTCGCCGTGAAATTACTCGACGATTAACAGAATCAAACCTGGCGACCTAGTATTCTTGCACTGCTAGTCCGCATCATCAGTAATATTAATGATATAGGGATGATAGGCATCCGACTTATAGGAACCGACCCAAATATGATAAGTTCCTGAAAGCCATTGGCCTGTTATCCCTGGATTCATATCTTCATAATCATCATTACACCAACTGCCTCCTGGCCCGCGAATGACGAGAATGGTATCAGCACTACTTTTGACTCGTAAACTGAGGTAGTTAAAAAAATCTTTCAGGACTAATGTATGGTCAGGCTGTTGATCAATAAACCCAATACAGGGGCCAGTTGGGGTATTTGCCCGTCCTGCGGTTTTCTCTGCTAAAATCGGCCCCCCACTCAGTCCTCGCACGGTAATTGGGTCAGGGTTAAAATTTGGAGAAAGGGTGATATTCTCAAAAATTGGGGCTGAGGTGGAGTTAAGGGGCTTGGCATCAACTAGCCCGCTGAAAAAAAGGCTAAACGAAGCAGTAATAGCAGTCTGAAACAGAGTCAATAGTATTCGATGTCGATAGCGCATTGGGAGTGAAATCAATTGTCTTTGCTTCATCATACTGACTCGTTGTTCGGATTCAGTACAGTAGTTTACCCACGTCTGATGCAACCCCTCTTCTCAGCGCTATCAATCCGGTTAGGAGGCAGTCAATTTCTTGCCCTCTTTGACCCAAAACTGGGGGTAATGATCGGCGACTAGAGTTCAACACTGGGCAACGGGTTAAGTTTTGAAGCAATGAAGACTGTATTCAGTTGACTTCAATCCTGTGATGAAATTACAGAAAATTGAGCTTATTCTAGCTTAGAGAATTAACCTAGCCTGAAGTTAGCAGAAAAACTCGGAATACTAAGAAGAAGCAATTCATGCTTATTCCGGCTTAAAAGGGGTACTTTATTTTCCCAGAATGATTAAAGCAGGCTAAATGAAGCCAAAGGATGAAATTTGCATAACAAGTCACAGACGGCTTAACAATGCTTCAATCTGAGGTTGGAGCATTGGAATATTAACACTAACTGCTGACCAAACAATATCAAGATCGATTTCAAAGTAGTGATGAGTCAGGACATTACGCATTCCAATCATCTGTTTCCAAGGAATATTAGGAGAAAGTTCTCTAGTTTCTTGAGCCAAAGCACGAGCAGCTTCTCCTATGATTTGCAAATGCTGAATAAACCAAGTCTGCACCAGCTCATCTGTGTCAAAACGTTCTCGTCCTAGTACAACATAACGGTTAATTCGCTCAATCGCCTCCAGAATATCATGCAGTTTTTCCCGATCGTCCCTCACAGCTTAATTGCCTCCTTCAGGACGCGCGAGCGAATACGTTTCTTTAGCCCATTTTCTGTTACAACATCAACTTCACAACCCAATAAGTCCTGTAAATCTATTGTCAGTCCTCCCAAATCAAACAAACTACGTCCTTGTTGCAGATCAACCAACAAATCAAGATCGCTAGCAAAATCATCATCTCCTCTAGCGACAGAACCAAAAATCCGTAGGTTATAAGCTCCATAAATCTGAGCAATTTGTAAAATAGCCTGCCGCTGGGTCTTTAGTTTTTGTGAAATGGGAGTGAATTCATTCATATCAACTCTCTTGATCTTTCTAAGCGTCCAAACACTACACACCTAATTGTTTATCCTAAGTTTCAGCTTTGCGGTGATTCACAGTACCCCAGCGTAACAGGCTATCAGCAATTATATCTCTTCGAGATTAAGCACTCGGAATCGTAATTTCGCTACCATCTCGAACTGCTAAATAACTGGGAGAAAGGATTTCAATTTTTGCGGCTCTGCAATGATCTTGAATATTTTGATATAAACTAGAATAAGTTCTTTCCATCACTGCGGGTTTATCTGTATAAGCATTGAGTTCGTAAGTAATATGATAATCATTCATATTGGTTTGCAGGACAAATGGCGCGGGTTCTTTAACAACATTGGGAGTCATGTCCGCTGCTGTTTTCAAGACTTGATGGACTTTCCGCCAAGGTAAATCGTAGCCTAAGGTGATACTGGCATGAAGGACTAGGTGAGTCTGGGTTTCCCGCTGAGCTGCACTATAATTAATAATATGGCTGCTTCTTAAGCTACTATTAGGAATCGTAACAATTACATTTTTAGGGGTACGAATTCGTGTGACTAACAGCGTTTTTTCCAGAACTGTTCCCTTAACGTTATCGACAATAATCCGATCGCCTTCGAGAAAAGAACGAGAGTAAATTAACACAATCCCAGAGATAATATCACTCACCGATTCCCTCGCACCTAATGCACCCAAAACTGCCCCAAAAATAGCAATTCCTCGAAATGCTGGGCTTTCAAATCCACCGGGTAAGAACGGATAAGCAACAGCAATGGTAAAAACGACAAGTAATAAGAGTGAAAGTTTATAGGTGGGCTGTACCCATTCTGGATAAAATCCGGAGACTGACAAGCTTCCTTTTTCGATTTCTGTTAAGACTTTTTTAATTAAGCGACTAATGTAAAAAGCTATTGCAATAATAACGAGTAAAGTAATTAACTTCGGTAAATAGGCGAGAAAACTCGTCAGAATACCTTGAGCAATATTAATCACGTAACTGACTAAACGCTCTGCAATTTTTTGAGTTTGGGGAAATAAATTGAGAATTAGGGTGATATAAACATAGAAAAGGCAAAGATTTAAAATGATATGGATGGCTTTTAAGCCTAGGGAAGCTACCCCTAAAATTCGAGTCGATGAAATCAGTTCTACGTGTTGAATTTTTAAATGATAATTCTCCCAATTGATTAAACTGAGTTTGGCAAAAGTTTTTTGATGTAAAATCTCTAATAACTTCCAAGCAATGATAAATATTAGAGTCCAGATTAACCCATAAATGATTTTGGATGCAAAACGACGCAGTTCATCTCCAGTCTCTGGATTATTAATATTATTGTTAATGTTATTAATGAAATTCTGTAGAGGTTCTAAGTTGAAAGCAATCAATTCTCCCCGATGGGATTCAATACTTTGTAACTGAGTGGTTATTGTTGCATTGGCTACAGAAGTTTGCCCCATAGGAGTAAAAGCAGTATTGCTGAAGTCAACAAATGACGTGGCTGCAATCAGTAAGAATACAGCAATTACAGTAGAAATAAACAGTCGAACACGACGACTCATAGTAGATCTCCTAACCCTGATAACTCTGAAATAGCAAAAATTAATGCCTGCTTTGATGCTCAGATTAACAAACGCAATTCACCGCTACTTGATGTAATAGCGTATATCACACCAGTGTATGAGTGAGTTGGACTCCTGTCAAAAGTTTTTGAATTTTAGCAGATCATTCTATCGGGTTTATGGAGTAGCTCACTTTTGGATTATAATAAATTTGATAAAACTGTAGTTGCCCTGACTCATTACTCCTGTACAGACGTTATATATAACGTCTCTACGTACAGATGTTGCATGCAACGTCTCTACTTACTCATTACTTTCGTTTGTCAGAAATTGATAACTGATACGGATGTTGACCTCGATCGCGATCGCCGATAAACAGTTGATAAGTCCCTTGGGTACCATAACCGGAAAATTGTAGCGTCCCACCAGAAGCGGTGGGGAGGACACAGTATCGTCCGGCTGGCCCTTGAATTAATAAGGTCGGTGTCCCGGTTGTTTGGACTGTAATCCGCCAGTAGGGTAAATCATTAACAACTTCGATGGTATGATTGGGTGAATTTGCAATATATCCACAATCTCCACTATTGACGGTTCCTCCAGATGTACCAGATACAGAAATAGGTTGACCTGGAAGCACTTGCTGGGCTAAAGCGGCTGAGGTGAATGAAAACAGAGTCAAGCCAGACAGCGTAGCGATGAAATGAAATAACTTCATAAAATTTTAACTGAGTCAATATCAGTACAATACGGAAAGAAACACAAGAAACAGGTCGGTTTATTAAGGACAATTGTTATGAGTTACCAAAATGATCCCAATGTCAAGCGCAAGTTAGAAGACTTAGAAGCCGAACTTCACGATACTCAACCTCTGATTAATTCTGACAAATTCTCTGAACCGCTAAAAAAGGGATACCAACAATTTTTAGTCTGGTTTCAGGATCTGCCCAAAACCGGACAAATTGTGGTAGCCATATTGGCTGTAGCCGCTGGACTCACCTTGTTGCAAACCGTCGTTAGACTGATTTCCCTCGCCATTACCCTTGCAGTTGTCGGGATAATCGTGTACATAGGGTATCAGCTTTTTAAATCATCCAAGTTCTTTAAAGACTAAGTCCACTATGGCTAGCCCAACTGTCGGTCAAAATGATCATTCAACGGATACATCCTTGACAACTCAAATTCGATCCTTTCCCCTCTGGGTTCGTCGATGGGGGGCATGGACTGTAGAAGTCTCATTAGTGGTCACCAGTGGGTTAGTGCCATTAACTGTTGGGGCATTGTGTAACCGCAGTCCTCAAAATGTGCCTCTCAACCCCGTATTGAAAGCAACTTCTGAAACGGTTGCTGCCACTTTAGCGATTCCAGTGCGCGATCGCAACCCTAAAGTCACCACTTTAACCAATTTTTTCTGGTCAGCGGCACTTTTGACTCCAATGTTTGTGGGAGGATGGCAGCTTTATCTATTGGCCAGAAGCGGACAAACGATTCCGAAACGCTGGTTTGGGGTTCAGGTCGTCAACGACAAAAGTCAAGCCCCCCCGAGTTTACTTCGAGTATTTTACCGCGAAAGCGTCGGACGCTGGGGAATTCCTCTCGGTATTGCTTATGGAATTTGGCGCTTTACTGGGGCATTTCCTAACCTGCTGTTATTTGTCGGGTTATCTGGGGTGATGTTATTGGTGGATGGTTTAATTGGTAAACGGTTTAATGGTCGTACAGGACATGATTTGTTAGCTGGGACCAGTGTGCGTGAGGCGGGTTTACCGTTTCATACCAATCCCTTTACCAGTTATGATTTAATGGATGATCGAGATGCGGTTCATGCGATCATTCATCAACCCCGTTTTAAAGCCTTTCAAACGAATTTATGGGCGTGGATGCAACAACGCCCCGGAATCACCTTATTGATTGTTGGTGGGGCTAGTCTAGCGGCAGTATTGGGTACATTTGTCGGCACACAAGTTTATATTCAAAGCCAAGCCAACCGCAGAGAATTCCAACATCAAGATAACGAAGTATTTTTAGCTTTAATTAGTAAGTTATCTCCCAGTGCCCCCACAGACCCAGCCCAACGACGGGGGGCAATTTTAGCATTAGGAACATTACAAGATTCTCGGGCAATTCCATTGCTTACAGATTTGTTGGGTCAAGAAAGTAACGAGATGTTGTTGGATGTGACTCAGCAAGCGTTAGTCAGTACGGGGCCGGAAGCGTTGCCTTATTTAGCCCGACTCAATCAAGCGTTAAAAAATGATTTAGACTCAATGGAATTTGGGGCTAATCCAGAAGAAAAACGCTTAGCCAGTCAGCGTTTACAAGCCACACAACGGGCGATCGCTAAAATTTTAAAAGTTTATAGCGGTAGTATTCATCAAGCCGATTTAAGCCAAATTGACCTGTCTCAAGAAACGGATCCGGCAACTCAATTTACCCTGGTTTTGGATAAAACTGATTTATCGGGATTGAATTTTAGAAGCAGTTTACTCAATAATGCTAGCTTGAAGAATAGCAGTTTTTATAGCGCCGGTGAAGATGGTCGTTACCAGACTTATGATGATTGGATTGCTGATTTAAGTGGGGCTGATTTAGCTGAGTCGGATTTGACTGGGGCTTTTCTGTCGCGGGTATTTATGAAACGGACTAACTTTTTTAAAGCGACATTAAATCAAGCGAATTTAACTGCATCTGATTTACTCGGAGCAAATTTTAGCAGTGCTAAGCTGTTAGGAAGTAACTTAGAATCGGCAATGTTAAAAGAGGCAAAATTTGTCGGGGCAGATTTAGCCAGCGCCAATTTATCGAATGGGAATTTAGAGTTAGCGCGAATGAAAGAGGTAAATGCTCAAGGTGCTCAATTCATATCAACAAATCTGAAACAAGCCGATTTAACGCAAGCCGATTTAGCAGGGGCAGATTTTCAAGCAGCTAATTTACGTAATAGTAATTTGACTTCAGCGCAATTATTAGGAGCAAATTTAGCCAATGCTAAGCTACAAAATGCTAATCTACAAAACGCTAATTTGAGTTTAGTCAATTTGAAAGGAGCCAATTTACGAGGGGCAAACTTTAGTGGTGTTATCTTTGCTTCAGAACCTGTTAATCCTGAAGATCAATTTATCACAAATCCCGAATTAACTGCATCTAATCGATTTAAAGGAGTTAACTTTTCTCAAGTACAAAATCTAGATAGTAATCAAATTACTTATATTTGTAATCAAGCAGGAAGCCATCCCGATTGTTCTCGTTAATTTTGTAGGGTGCGTCCGACAGACGCACCACACACCTGGGCGCGTAAATAGATTAGTACTTACTACTATATATCTGATTATTAATTACTCAAAAACTCTCCCATATATTGATTCACTAATTCCGGCTGTTCTTGTTGTACCCAGTGACTACAGTTAGGAATATAACGAATCTCTAAATCATTAACATATTCATCGGTTCCGTAAGTCAGTTCTCGTCCTAATGCAGTATCTTCCTCTCCCCAAATCATCAATGTCGGAACGTCTAACATCCCCCATTCTTGAGATTTATCTGAGTTAAAAATTCCTTGAAAAATATTACGATAATAATTAATCATTGCGGGTAACGCACCTCGTTTTGCTGCTGCATCTTTATAAGCATTAATATCAGCTTGGGTAAAAGCAGTTTTATCAATTGCCATATCCACAAAACCGGATGCAATCGCCTGATAATCATTAGCTTGAATGAATAATTCAGGTAATATAGGGAGTTGAAAAAAGAAAATATACCAGCTTTTTTGCAGTTGTTCAATTGTCCATAACCCATTGGCAAATTTAGCCGGATGAGGAAGATTCATAATAATTAGTTTTTCCAGTAATTCCGGGTAAGCATAGGCAAAACACCAAGCAATTGCCCCGCCCCAGTCATGGGCAACTAATACACAAGATTCATACCCTAAACCAGTAATTACCCCTTTAACATCTGCAACTAATTCTTTCATTTGATAGGCTGAAACATCTTGAGGTTTTTCACTATTGTTGTAACCCCTCAAATCTAATGCAACCACTTTATAATCTTTGGCAAATTCTGGAATTTGATGCCGCCAAGAATACCAAAATTCCGGAAATCCATGTAACATTAACATCAACGGCCCTTCACCTTGGGTGACATAATGTAAGGTAACGCCATTGGTTTGAATATATTGATTTGTCCAAGTTCCTTGTAGTACAGACATCAGTCTTTCTTGATTTAAATAAAAGTGAATTTAAACTATTATAAAAAATTAAACTGAAAAAAGACGTTCAATGTAGAACG
This sequence comes from uncultured Lyngbya sp., assembly GCA_964401105.1. GTDB lineage: Bacteria > Cyanobacteriota > Cyanobacteriia > Cyanobacteriales > Microcoleaceae > JAAURB01. The sequence continues at coordinate 10,726 of CAYNXM010000100.1, forward strand.
CCTCTATAATCTCTTAAGGATTAAAGTATTACTGCTTAATTCTTGCGAGTCGCTTCAGCTTCAGTCTGTTGATGTTGAGTCACTTCTTTTTCTCGAACCAAACGGTTTAAAGTCTGTTCCAGTTGATGCTTGCGTTGCTCAAATCGAACTTGCTGTTCTTGGCGATCTTGTAGTACAGTACCTGCTAAGTGTGCGATCGCCAACCCAACCGCTCCCAGTGATAAAATATAGCTGTGTATCGTGTACAGTCTCAACAAGGTTGCTGTACTAATTCCACCGCCACCTGTAATAATGTCTCGCAGGGTTGAACCAATAAAGGGAATGGCTTCAATCGTTCCCAACTCAACCGATAACCGCCAAAATCCGGTTTGTGTCCAGTCCAATACCATTGCAGTCCAGTCTAAACCAATGGCAGCCAGGATAAAACCAATGACCGCTATCCAAGCAATTAACCAATTTCGCTTGAATTGACGAGAAAGAAACATAACCACCATCTGAATCAAACCCATTGCAATCACAAGGTTTCCAGCGTAATGATGTATCCCTTCAATTAACCAACCAAAATTAGTATTATTAGCGATTTCTTGGAGAGAACGATAACTAGCCCCGGCAGCGGGTTGATAGTTAAAAGCAATTAACATCCCAGATATGGCAGCTAACAGAGTCATGGTTAGGATGCCAATTGAAAGAATTGTTGCAGTTCGCCTTAAAGCAAACATCGGGTTAAAAGGTCTAATCATGGAGGAGATATGTAAATAAAGGTCAAGAATAACTAAGAATTACAACAAATATCAAATCGGCTTTGCTCGGCTATAATCCCTTTTATTCATGAGATTGATGATAATATTGCCCTCTCAGTCATTTTTGAGAGATGAATAGAATTATGTAGTTATACTCATAATCCTAAATAAATCTTAACATAATTTTTTGTAATCAAGGAATGGGCAAAGCGATGATGCAGGCAGCCCTGAAATTATCTCAAGCAGCAGGATGTTACAAAGTCACCTTCATACTAATATGAACCGCGATCGGGCTCATCATTTTTATCAGTCCCTGGGGTTTGAGCAACATGGCTGGAGTTTTAGCCTTAAACTGGCTAATACCAATTCTTTAAAATACTGCCCTTGACGGAAAATGTTTGGCGTGACGGAGACGGAGACGGAGACGGAAAATGTTTGGGCGTGACGGGAAATGTTTGGCGCGCGCGCCAACCCGTCGATAGCCCAACCCGTCAAGATAGCCAACCCGTCGATAGCCCAACCCGTCGTACCGAATCCTGCATCAAGAGTATGTTTACGCAACATTCCTTT
>CAYNXM010000101.1:0-10846 GCA_964401105.1 uncultured Lyngbya sp.
CTGGCTGTGGTTCTTAGCCAAATATGTTGTGAGCTTGTGTAATGTATTTTTGCGAATATTAGCAATGCTTTGATGCAGCTTGGCTATTTTTTTTTGAGCTTTCTGCCAATTGTGAGATCCTTTCTCCTTATGGCGGCTCAAATACTGTAGTCTAGATAATTTAGCCTCATATTTTTTATAACTTTTAGCCCCCTTAAATGTCACGCCTGATGATAAAGTGGCAAGGGAAATAATTCCCAAGTCCACTCCTACAGTTTCCGATAAATAGTTTTGACATGGTTCTACTTCTATTTTAAAGCTAATAAACCATCTATCAGCCTTCTTGGAAACTGTAATAGATTTAGGTTGATACGAAAACGGTAATCGTTCATAAGTTTTTACCCATCCTATTCTTGGGATTTTTATTTTTTGATGTTCCACCTGAATGGCTCCATCTAAGGTAAAACTATCAGATCTCCCTTTTTTCTTAAATCTAGGGGGTTTTGCTTGCTTTTTGAATGCACGTTTCCAAGATTGAGATAAATATCTTAATGCCCATTGAGGCGCACATTTGGAGCTTTGATAATACCAACTATTTTCAGGCTTAACTAACGCGACTAACCATTTGTGCAAGTCAATTGCTGTTGGGAATTTTATTTTGTTATCAGGGTTGGCTTGATTATGGTCTAATATTTGCTTCGTTAAAGCTAATCCCCAATTCCAAGCGTGACGAGCCGTACCTACGTGCTGGGCGAGAGCTGAACGCTGTTTATTATTAACTTTGAGTTCAGTCTTAAAGCCGAGTAGCAACGTCTTTTAACTCCTCTACTATCTTTTTGTTTTTATGGCTTCTAGAACCATATAAACGGGCTGAAAAAACGGTAATAATTTCCAATACGTCTTGTGCTAAGTCCTCCTCAAAACTACTATCCTCAGTTCGATTAATAATAACAACTTCTGTTCCGAATTGTTCGCATAAACTGAAAACTAGTTCGCTTCCAAATCGAAGTAATCTGTCCTTATGAGTTAAAACAAGTCTTTCTACTTGATTATCTAAAATCAATTTGATCAAGCGTTTTAACCCTTTTTTGCTATAATTCAGTCCAGAACCTAAGTCTTCAATTATTTCTACTTGCCAACCATTTGTTGCACAAAATAATTCTAAAACTTCTTTTTGCCGTTTTAAATCTGACTTTTGCTCATGACTAGATACTCTTGCATAACCAACTGTGTAATAGCCTCCTTCTTTGATTCCTAGTAGTTGTGAAAGTGTGTAGCGTCTATGACCGTTGGCAGTCCTTTCTGGAATTAACTTTCCTTCATGCTCCCAACGCCTTAAGGTTGATACGCTCACACCTTTGATTTTAGCAGCCTCTGATATTGTTAACTTACTCATCCGTCTATCTTAGCAGATATTATGAGTAGTTTTGAAGAGCTTTAGGCAAATTTTTGTTAACTGTTACGACCCCTTCATTTCCTCGCAGTTGCAAGGTATCTCCCAATTTGCCACCCTGGCGATCCATATAGGTAGACAGAAGAACGGTTGACTGATGACGAAACTCGATGGGTAAGACCCATTCTTTGTATTCAGAACTAAAATTTAAAGCGATAACCAACTCCGAGTTTTCGTTAAATCGTCGATAGCAGAACAATTGGGCGGGTGAATATAAGGCAGTGTAGTCCCCCAGTTGCAAGACTGGATATTGACGACGCAAGCGTAATAGTGCGCGGGTTAGCCAGAGGAATGACCGAGAATCTTGCTGTTGTGCCTTGACATGGAGATGGCTGTAGTCATAGGTTATGGGTAGCCAGGGCGGAACCGATTCAGGACAGAAACCGGCATTAGGGGAGTTATCCCAGAGCATGGGTGTGCGTTCAGTATCGCGTCCCACTCCAATACCGGGAGCCTTTATTTCCCAAGGATCTTGGATATGTTCAGAGGGAATCCAGGCATCCTCCATTCCCAATTCTTCTCCGTAATAGATTGTGGGTGTTCCCCGCAGGGTGAGTAGTAACATCATGGCAATTCGGGCTTGAGCCATCCCAATTCTGCTGGCGACGCGATGCTTATCATGATTACTTAACGACCAATTCGGCCATGCTCCTTCTGGTAATAGTCTCTCGTAACGATCGACCACTTCTCGGACAAACTCTGCATTCCACTGACAGTCCGATGACATCAATTCTGAATTGAGGGGTAAATGAAATTCGTCATTATTTCCGTAGTGCTTGACAATTTCTTCCAATGATTTATACAGTTCAGCCATCAAAAGGCGATCGCCATCATACTTTTCTACCAGCGATCGCAACATTTTATTGTAATCATGAATTTCCGGTATATTTTTACTGAAGACTTCAAACAAGCGATCCGAGGGTTCCATACCGGGATGCCAGTCTGGATTAACTGGATTATCTCGAAACTGGGCATCTTTGAGCGCCCGATAAGCCGCATCTACCCGAATGCCATCAATGCCTCGATCTAACCAAAAATGCAATACATCTAACATTGCCTGCTTTGCACCCGGACTACGCCAGTTAATATCGGGTTGCTCCTTCAGAAAAGAATGGAGATAATATTGTTCTCTATTGGGTTCCCATTCCCAACCTGGAAGCCCATCAAAACGACCAATCCAATTATTCGGAAACCCTCCCTCTGGTGTCGGATCTTTCCAGATGTACCAGTCTTGTTTAGGGTTAGAGCGAGAACTGCGAGACTCGATAAACCACTGATGCCGATCAGAGGTATGGGCTGCAACAAAGTCAACTAAGATCTTGATATTGGAATCATGTAAACATTGAATTAAGCGATCGACATCAGCCAGAGTTCCAAAAACCGGGTCAATATTGGTATGATCGCTGACATCATAACCAAAATCAGCCATGGGAGAAGGATAGAACGGTGTGATCCAAACCGCGTCAACCCCCAGCCATTTTAAATAATCTAGCCTTTGGATAATTCCCGCAACATCACCGATGCCATCTCCATTCGAGTCGCAGAAGCTGCGTAGATAAATCTGATAAATCACACCAGACTTCCACCAAGGAGAATGAGACATGATAGGCATAGATCGCTAACACCAATACAAACAGGGAAAATTTCGTTGATTCAGGCAATTTTGTACCTAACTTAAGATATCATCTTTAAGGTATGCACTTAAATTCTTAGAAAAAAGACAAAGGTAAGTATGTCTAACGAATTTGAATGGCAGTTTCATTTCCGCAACTTTCACGGCAACGATCTCCATGTTCGGGTACATCACGTGGGTTGTGCCAAAACAAAATGGCACGATGACCGTCCCTGCTGCTGGGAAAAAGACATCCCGCCTTGTATTCAAGGCTTGAATAGTGGTGAGGCTGTGTATGTACCAAGTGCATGGGTAACCCACTTCGGAGACTTGTGGCAGCTAATCAAAGATGGGCTGATTTTAATCAAGGATCTAGGACTGACGATCTTTAAAAAACCGACAACGAGAGAAGATATTTATACGATTGTTGGTGATGTGTTTGCTGTGAGCAAAGATGTTGTTGCAACTTGTGTTGACGATATGAGTGATGAAGAAATAGAGGAGATGCTCAATAAGGCTTACGACTCCGTTGATAGTGTCTGTCGAAACAATGACATGGACCCAGACAATATTCGGAAAATGGCTAATGATATGGGACTCGATCCTAATGCTTGGGGAATTATAGCTGGATCTGCTTACCGAGAATATATCTGGAGTAAAGATAGCCCGATCGATGGTAAGTGGAGTGTTTTTTGTGGTTGGAGTGATACGCATGACTACTTGGATATTGCCGAAGCCTGTTTTATAGAGAAGGGACATCTTATTTATCCTGCCGATCGCGGCGGTAGCGAAAAGTATCCTGTGATCGACAAGTTTTGGAGTGATAACTTCAAAAATTAACTCAATCGCGTCAATCCCCAACTCCTGTGAGGAGCAGGGCTGTTTCATTCTCGCCCCAAAATTGGGGAATGGGTTTCCGAAAACCCTGACTGCACTAAGCGATCGCTGTTTTTTTTCTAAGATCCAAGATCTTCCGAAGAAAAAAGGGCTAAAATTACTGCCAATTTTAGATCAAGCGTGATCGCAAAAATTTAGAACGAAACGGCCCTGCCTGTGAGGAGGGGGAGGAGGAGATGTAAGCGGTGAGCCGACGATCGACTCACCGTAACCGTACAAGCTAATCTGGTGTTGCCGATCTAAATATTAAGAGACTTGGGGCATTAATTCTTAGATTAGACGCCGTCAGACACGACTTTCCTGCAACTGTTGTTTGAGTGTCTAGAATCTCCCGTTTGAAAACGGGGGATTATGTCAATATATAGCAATCCGCGCGTGAGTTGTGTATAGAGTTGTGTTGAAAAAGGCACTATTGCCGATTGCAATAGAGTTAGGCATTTTGGAATTTTTACAGATGTTGAGGTTCGGTGCAAATCATTCCTGACTGCTATATGTTCGTACTGGATCTATCAAGGTAGAATCAGTAAACTAGAGAACTAATCAGTCAACTCAATTGGACATCTTGGAGGCTTACCTTGCTTCGATACGATTTTCTACCTCGTTTTTTAAGAGTCGCCTCTATTAACGTACTGTCGAATATCACAATCCCTTTATCCGGCGCAATTAGTGTGGCTTTCTTAGGACATCTCTCAAACATTGGCTATTTAGCAGGAGTAGCACTGGGTGCTATTGTGTTTGATTTGCTCTACGAGAGTTGTGCCTTTGTCAAGTCGGGAACTACTGCAATGACCTCTCAAGCGGCAGGACAAGAAGATCGAGAAGCACTGCTTCTAGCCGGATTACAAAATGGTTTAATTGCTTTGGCTTTGGGAATGCTTTTTCTGCTGTTGCAATATCCTCTGGGCAAGCTAGGTTTTATGCTGTTGAACGGGACTCCAGATGTGAAGATGGCAGGTCTTGCTTATTTTAATATCCGGATTTGGGGAGCACCTGCGGCGTTAATTAACTTAGTTTTAATTGGATGGCTACTTGGACAAGAACAAAACGGTAAAGTTCTCTTACTGACGATCATTGGGAATCTTGCCAATATTACACTCAATTACCTCTTCATTATCCGTTGGGATTTAGCCAGTATGGGGGCGGGATTATCACAAGCGATTAGCCAATACATCATCTTATCAGTGGGTCTTGTAATCATTTCTCGTCAAGTTTCCTTCAAAGAAATCACTGCTTTAATTGGAAAAGTGCTGAATTTATCAGCCCTGAAAACTCCTTTTACTTTAAACCGCAATCTATCGGTTCGCTCTATTGCGATTGTCTCGATGTTTATCCTTTTTAGTGCTTTTGGTGCAACATTTGGAACTGACATTCTGGCTGAAAATGTTTTGTTGATGCAAATTGTTGCCATTAGTATGTATATGTGTAACGGAATAGAGTACGCCACTACAGCTTTAACGGGTAACTTTAAAGGACAAGGAGCAACCCATAAGTTTGTGCCACTTCTGCAAACCGCATTAGGAACAAATCTGATGATTAGTTTGGCGATTGGGTTGTCTGCTGTCTTTTTTCCAGGCTCAATATTTCATCTATTCACTAACCATTCTGAATTGATAGAATCTATTAGCGTTTATACGCCTTTGATCTTACTTGTTGTCGTAGGTTCGGGATTTTCTTATGTTTTAGATGGGTATTTTGCTGGCTTGGGTGAAGGGATTGCTGTTCGCAATACATACTTAATCAGTGGGTTTATCGGATTGAGCTTACTCTGTTTATCAGCCTTTTATTTGCATAGTAACCATTTCTTGTGGTTATCTTTATCGATGTTTATGTTATCTTGCACTGTCTGTTTAGGAATACAGGTTCCCATGACATTACAGTCAAAACAATCAAATCCGGAAAAACAGGCTGTTGTTAGCTGATGAAATACAGAAAATTAGGCAACAGTGAATTACGGGTTTCTGAAATCAGTTTGGGTTCTTGGGGTGTGAATGAAGGGGTAGAAGATGATAATGCCAAGGCTTGTATCTACAAGGCGTTTGACCTGGGGATTAACTTAATTGACACGTCTAATTCCTACGCGGCAGGCGGTGCAGAATCTTTTTTGGGGGAAGTGTTACAAGGGGTTGAGCGATCGTCCTATCTTCTCGCGACTAAGGTCTTTTTTCCCACTTCACCCACCGATAAGGGACTCTCAGCCCCGCAAATTAGAAAACAAATTGATGCCTCCTTAAGTCGGTTACAGACTGATTATGTTGATCTATATCAATGCCATCGTTATGATCCAGATACTCCTTTGGAAGAAACGATGATGGCACTGACTGAGGTCGTGCGTCAAGGGAAAGTCCGTTACATTGGCTTTAGTGAGTGGAGTCGGGAACAAATTCAAGCGGCGTGCGATCTTGCGGATGTAGAACAGTTTGTTTCCAGTCAACCTCAGTATTCGATGCTGTGGCGTGACCCCGAAGCGGAAGTATTTCCCTTATGTGCAGCCAATGGCATTAGTCAAATTGTTTGGTCTCCTTTAGCCCAAGGTGTACTCACCGGCAAATACCAGCCCGGACAAACCCCTCCTCAAAATTCCCGTGCGGCTAATGACAAAATGAACTGGTACTTATTAGATAATTTGTTTAGCGATCGCATTTTAACCGCAGTCGAGAAATTGAAACCAATTGCTCAAGATTTAGGATTAAGTATGCCACAACTCGCTTTGGCTTGGATACTCCGCACTGAGTTTGTTTCTTCAGCCATTATCGGTGCCAGTCGTCGAGAACATATTGTCGATAACGTGACTGCATCGGGAGTCAAACTGGATGCAGATGTATTAGCCGCAATTGATCAAGTCCTGTTGCCAGTTATTCACAAATAAAATCAATCAAGACTCAGGGCTTAAATTTTTAAGAAATATCCGCGCGATCGCTCCGAAAACTTAAAAAATATAAGTTAAAAATCTCCGTTTACAAAGGCATCACGTTTCTGTATTATTAGCCTGTAAAAGTCAAAATAATACCCGATGAGTAATTTAACAAATAAAGAAGTTGTCAGACAGTTTTTTGAAATCTATAATAGTCAAGATTACAAAGCCGCTTATGACTGTATGGCGTTGAATTATTACGATCATGGACTGCCTCAAGTGCGAAGCGTTGAGGATGCAATTAAAATATTAAAATTGACTCACAAATCCTTTCCAGATATTAAAGTCGCGATCAATGATCTGATTGAAGAACATGACAAAGTTGTGTTTCGAGGTCACTTTAGCGCCACACATTTAGGTGAGTTTATTGGTATCGCTCCCACTGGTATGAGAGTAGAATTTGAGGCATTAGAAATATTCAAGATTGAGAATCAAAAGATTACAGAATCTTGGGGTTACTGGCCGATGCAGACTATTATCAATCAGATTACTGCTTCTGATAAATTGAAGTCGTAAGAATCTATTTCTACGATATCCTTCTAATTTTAAGGCTAGTTTAACATGAGTTAAGCATCTGCTTTAGCGCGGGGAGCCTCAATAAAGAATCTAATTTATTGAGTATTTTTATTTCCCACCTCTGACGAAACAGGATAACCGTTTTTTTCAAACCAATCCTGATATTTGGTCTCGATTTGTTTGACTAAATCCCGATCTAGATAGTTAATCCAATAACCATTACCACCATCTGTAATATGATTGGGGTGGAAAAGATTAGTTTTGTGGTGAATCTCATCTTTATCTCCTTCACTATTGTAAGATAAGTTATTGATTTGATCAATAATCGCTAATTCATTAACAGAATTTACTTCACAAACTTATGCTAATTTTGCTATGACACTATTTTTTTCATTTAAGATACTCTCATAAGGAACCACTAGATCTGCGACTTCGACCCATTTTTCGTGCATTCGGATCAGATAGTCTGCCGACTCTAGGGAGGGAGGATTTCCAAAGGTTCTCCAGGCACTTGCCATTGCATCTCGAATATCTCTATAAGAATAGACGATTACATCTGCTCTTTCAACAATTTCTGGGTTGAAATCATGTATTTTAATCGCGTTATATTCTTTTTCAGGGATGAGTTTATACTTCCAATCTCCTGACCATCCACAACTTAAATTCTCCTTAATATCTGGTGAACTAGAAAGCACTAGGCGAGTGGCATTATATAACTAGGTGCTCCCCGATCTCATCATACCGGCGGCAACAATTAACTTCGGTGTCATAGCAATCTTTTCTCCTTTTAGATGATTGTCGATTATCGATAAAAAAAACTAAATTTTTAGTTTAAAAAGATCGAGGTGTTACCAATGCTCCGATCGCTGAAGTTCTTGCCAAAAATAGCTAGGTCTGATTTTATGTAAAAGAGGTAATCCTGTGCGGAGAGCGGCTAGTGTTTCACCGTGATCGTATAAACAGAAAGCATAATAAAATAAAGCGTAGTCTCTAGCAATTTTTCGTTGTTTTACTGCATCTTGTTGTAAATTTAGATAGGGGGGTATATCAACTCTATTTTGTGTAGGCAAATTGGAATGGGATGATTTAGCTATTCTGTTATAAATATCAAAATAAGTTTGAGGCAAATCTTTATAAGACTCTTCCCAAGTCCAAGATTGACGGATTTCTTTCAGTAAAGCTTGCGCTCTGTCTTGGGCTATTTTAGGATTTTCTATATTATAAATAACTGCTTCTGCGATTTCTTGAGGATCGAATCCTGAAAGAACTTTACCACAGCCAGGTCTAGTGAGAAGATCTACAGCAATACCCACAGGAGTCGAGATCACCGGAATTCCACAAGCACCTGCTTCAAGAAGGGTTAAAGGGCCTCCTTCTATGCGTGATGTAATCAAATAAAGGTCTAATTGATTATAATATTTAGGCACATCATCTCGCGGTACACCGACCTTGTAGGTGACCTGACAACCTAGTTTTCTTAATGCCGGGACTAAATTTTTCCATCCGTAACCCATAATTAAAAAAGCGGGTTTATATCCAGCTTCTACCATGATTCTTGTCGCTTCTATCAGTAGTCTACTGCCTTTGCGATCGCTACGACTACTTGGACGTTGAGTTCCAAAAAAACCTATTACAAAATTATCGTCCGACTTGGGATTAGGTTTTGGACAAAAGACTTTCGGATCGACTCCATTCGATAAAAGACTGATGGTTGCTTTTTCAGGTTTAAGCTGTTTTACCTCGGGTTCTAAAATTTTAGACACATAAAACATATGATCGACTAACTGCAACTGTTCCGGTATTTCTTTGAAGTTCCAATGGTGATAGCTGGTTAGAATTGGACGAATCTCAGCCGCTTTTTTGATGTGTTCATAGGAGAAGGATTGAACATCAATAATAAAATGAACTAAGTCCACATATGCTAACATTTCTGGACAGGTATCCATCATTTCGATAAACTGATTCATATAAACCCACAGGACTTCTATTCCTTGAGCCTCTACAGTAGAAACAGTTTCTAGCACTATGACTTCCATACTGCCACGGGGTAAGTTAATGATCAAAAGAACTCTCATTATACGAATTGAGTGATAAATTTTCCTGAAAATTGATGAGTAAATTATAGTCTAAACTCTAACATTATCCTGGACGGTTTTTTCCTAAATTCATGCTGTAACATTGACCATGAAATCTTCAAAGGTTACTTCAAATCCATCTCCATCAGGAGAAGCACACATCACACCCATTTGAATTGTTTCATAGGGGAAATAGGTCATTCTTAGCAAAGTATAGTTAGAGGCTTCATTTAAGTAAAAAATCTGGATGGCTTCTTTCGTACGTTCAAGCCGCATCTGTAAAACTTCAGGGGGATTTTGCACAGGAATTACTGACCAATCTGAATAATCATGGGTGACAACAGCACTGAGATTTTGGACCCCATCAACATATTCAATCCCTGTTTTGATCCAATGCTTCTCATCAACGCGCAACATCAGACCTGCTTGGTCATAAATATCTTTATAATTGCCGCGTATTTTCACCTCAGCCACAAAATCAGTACTAATTGAATCAAAATAAAAATGTCCATTGTCACGAATAAACCCATAATGAGTCCTTCGCCAAAAATCGGTCTTAGCAGAGGTTGTAACAATCCAGCGATTGTCTGAGTCAGTCCATTGAGAAGGTTCATTCAGCCATTGCATAGCGTTTTATCCTATTAAATTCTTTAACGATCGGTAGTTTTAAGCACGGTAATTGCCCTTTTACCAATGAGATTGCACTAAGTATTCTAAGCCGAAACGAGAGGAAAACATCAAAGCACAGGGTTTTTGTTCTCCAGGTAAATGTCCATACTCTAGTAGGGCCTCAGCTTCGGCTTTACTGTGAATACCCACAAAATCAGAATGCTCTTCCCACTCACCGGAGTGAAAATGATGATTTGATATTTCTGTTTGCACCACAAAAACTAAATCAACTTCCCCTGTTATTGGATTACCAGATATACCAATAAATCGAGTATTTGTTTCGTTTAAAGTCATAGCAATATCAACTTCTTCCTGCAATTCTCGTTGAGCATCTTGATAAAAATCGATGTCTTCAATTCTCGGAAAAAATGTTGCCCAGCCTGCTACAAAATTAAGAACACCTGTGTGATCTGATGAATTGATCCGCTTGCCAATATAAACATGACCCTCTGTGGTTATCGGAATTACTGCTACCCCAACTCCCCTAGCAAAATAGGCGTAGGGATCTTGATAGGTTTTGAGTCCGCGCAACATTAGTTTGAGCGATTCTAACGGACTGCGAGTGATATCCAGACGACAACGGGGATAGCTCGTCGGCCCCACTTCAAGAGTCAAGGTATCTTGACTGCCAGACCAAAATCCAGCCACTCCAGCCCCAGACCAGCGAACTTTGCGATCGTCATAACTCCCCGGTTTGCTACCATCACAGAGCAGACCACTCCGAATTTGAGGAT
>CAYNXM010000102.1:0-3468 GCA_964401105.1 uncultured Lyngbya sp.
ACGGGTAGAGTTGAAGCGATCGCGTCTGACAAAGCCACAATCAAATCAGCAGGCAAGACCATCACCATCCCTCGAAAATATATTGAACTTGTGCCACCGGAACAGAAAACCACTGCTAAAAAATCTACTGGCCGGAGACGAAAACGGTCGAGCTGATGGATCTTGGTAACCGTCAAAATTTACTGTAAATCAAGCTTTCGGCTATTTTCTTGAGTATGTGGTAACTGTCGCGTTTTAATTCAATCAGCAGCCTTGCAATGACACAAACTGACACAAACTGATAGAACATGACAGAAACTGGGAATCCTGCCTGTTAACAGACAAAGTTTCACGACATAAGGACGTTATCTCAATGGTCAGCACTCCCGAAAAGCTCTCTCATAAGCCCAGTGTTCGAGACTTACAGGGCGACGTTATTAACTGTTTAGAGAAAATCGTTGAATTGATGGGACGAGCCAAAGATATTTTGAGTGAAGAGAGAACTGAGAATAATTGTGGCGAAAAATACGGAGAATTTCAGCAGGAAATCAACAATGCTGTTCAAAATGTAAAAAAACTAGAGCTAAGAATGGCAGTAGTTGCGCCGATGAAAGCGGGAAAATCTACCATTGTTAATGCTATTGTAGGTCAAGACTTGTTGCCCAGCCGTAATGCAGCGATGACAACCCTTCCGACGGAAATTGTTTTTAACGGTGACATTCAACAGCCTGTATTAATACTCAGTGAAGAAGTTCAGCAAGTTTTTCAAAATACCTTGCTTTATCTAAAGAATAAAATCACAGAAGATGGACAAGAAATAATACAAGAAAAAACAGCTCAGTATCCGCATCTATTAGAGTTATTGGAAGAAATCAAAGCTCAAACTTTATCCATTGGAAAGGGTTCATTAACAGGACATGAAAATATTACTGAACAGTTAACTAAGCTTAATGACATTGTTCGCCTCTGTAGTGTTATTGACCCGACAAATGACCCTTTAAATCATTTACTTGATGTGATTCGGATTGAAACTCCATTTGTAAGCACCCAAGAAAGTAATCAAACTGAACAACTAGGAAAATTAGTTGTTATAGATACACCTGGGCCTAATGAAGCGGGTGCAAACCTTCGATTAACCGCAGTTGTAGAGGAACAGTTAAAAAGAAGCTCAATTGTTCTGATTATTTTAGATTTTACTCAACTGAATAACGAAGCCGCAGAAAAAGTAAAAAAACAAGTTCAACCTATTATCGATCTAATTGGTAAAGATAATCTTTATGTTCTGGTTAATAAAGTTGATCAGAGACGTAAAGGAGATATGTCATCAGAACAGGTAAAAGAGTTTGTCTATGCTGACTTAAACTTGAGTGAGTCAATTAAAACAGAACGAGTATTTGAAATAGCAGCAATTCGAGCTTTTGCGGCAGCTAAATATTTGTTAGAGTATCAACAAAACAGTCATCTTGATAGTCATGAAAATGCAACAGTTTTAAAAACAGCAGAAGTATTAGCTCAAGAAGTATTTGGCATAGATTGGGAAGAGGATTTAGAAGAAGCAACCATTAAAGATCTTCAGAAAAAAGCAAAAAGACTTTGGACAAAATCTGGCTTTGATCTTTTCTTAGAAAAAGCTATTAATGCTTTAGTAGAGAATGCAGCCCCTTGTTGTATGCTCTCCGCCTTAAACTTAAGTCGCAGCCGACTTCTACATATTACAGATGACTTAAAGCTTCGTAATAGTGCAATTACTAAAGATGAACATAAGTTGAGAGAAGAGATAGATGCATTAGAGGCGGATTTAAAACGTATTGAATTATGTCGAATGAAGTTGAGGGCAGTAGATAAAATAAAGGAAAGCTTGCGACAGAACCTCAACGAAGCCCTTGAAATACTTAAAGAGCAAGCACAAGTCAATATTGAAGATTATTTTAGAGAAGAAGATTATCGACGAGCTTCCGCTATTCAAAAAGTAGACATGAAAATGAGAGAGATATTGCTATCTAATATTTTGAATTTTAACCCCTTTGGATTTGATAATAAAATAAAATCTGCAATAGAATATAAGTCACCAAATCAAATTAATTTTAAAACAAAACAAGCTGCTGATAGATTCTCAAACGATGCAATGACTTGGGCTAAAGATAGAGCTGAAGCGCAAATAAATTCAGCAAGAAACTATACGTCAAAAGAAATAGATAAGGCACGCAAGGGGTTGATAGAATTTTTAGATAAAGAAACTAAACCAATTATTGATAAGGCGCGAAATCGATTAAGTAAAGCGTTTGATATTGAACTTTCTTTTCCAGAAATTCCTGATTGGAAAGATGATTATTTAACTCAACCTCAGATATCAGTTAATCATTCAACCCGCCAAAAGAAAGTTCAGCGTTCTGATAAAAAAAGAAGATGGTATGTTTTATGGTTATGGCAAGTCGAACATACTTGGCAAGAGACGGTTCATGAACATATTTATTCTGTTTCTCTAAATTCATTAGTTAACACATTTAACCGTTCTATTACAGAAGCTGTTGACCAGATCAATAGCGAAGTAATTCAGTATATTGATGAAGAAATCAAAAAGGCAAATAACTACTATTTTGATCATCTAGATCAATACATTTGTCGTTATCGAGATAGTTTAAAACAGGCTCAACAAGATCAGCAATTATCTCTTGAACAAAAAAATGAACTTACTCAAAATTTAAGCAACTTGATTCCAGAGTCATCAAACTACATAGAAAAAGTCGATAGCTATCTAGAAAAGACTAAAAGCTTAATGCCACGTTCCACTGAAAATTTTGAGTGATAGCAAAACAACTTCAATCATGTAACTAATCTTGTTGAAGGTTCGTAGGGTAGAGGCTCTAGACAAGACAGGCACTAAAAAAATCAACTGGCCGGAGACAAAAAGGTCAAATTAAACTTGTCACTGTTGATAATTTCTTGAGTCTAGAGTCTTGAATCTTGAGTAAAAAAATAGTGGCTGCAAATGAAGCCAAACTGTAGCGGATTGAAACAACCTCTAACCCATGCTTAGTGAGCGATTTAAGTATTTTGCAGCCAGTGCAGCCGTTGCAGCGGGTTAAATCTCAGAAGGGGAAAACTACACGACCTACACGCTAACTACACGCCCTCAACGCCATACACAGAGGGGGATAGAACCTAAAACTACACACCTACACGGCTACACGGTTCAATCTCATCAGGGGTCTACGGGAATTCCCGCAGACCTATTAGACGATCCTCAAAAAATACACACAATAGAGCTAAATGGACTACTGGGTATGGCTTTTACGATCCTCACAGTAATCCTCAAAAATAAGTATCAACCCCCTCTAAAACCTTCCTAGATGGGGCTTTGGTAATCCTCATGTTGATTCTGCCAAGAAAAACTCACCTAAGCTATCTAAAACCCTCGTAGATAAAGGATTTGACCCCGCCAAGTTTTCTGAGTCTGGCAAGGTGCGAACCTCTGCGTAGTTCGCGGTT
>CAYNXM010000103.1:0-22949 GCA_964401105.1 uncultured Lyngbya sp.
AAGGCAACCCACAACCGATCTGCGGTAATACCATTGCCTAAAATCCGTCCTCCAATGGCGGCAGCGGCAAAAGCGGGAGCAGCTATTTCAGTCGGACTCAAAACCGTTTCAAAGTTAAACACCTGCTGTTCCATTGTGGCAAATTGACTGTCTTGACTGCGAACCACCACCCGCAGTCTGGGGGATAATCCCCGCGCACTTAAGGCGATCTCTAAATTAGCCATATCATTGCTGGTGACAGCAAGTAAAGCCTCTGCATGATGGACGTTGACCGCTTCTAGGGTAGCTGATAAACTGGCATCTCCCTGAATCACTGGAATTTTCAGCGATCGCGCGGTACTTAAAAAACGGCTGTTGGGGTCTTGTTCTACCACCACGACTTCATAACCATTATTTTGAAGTTGTCGAGCAATTTGAATGCCTAGTCCGCCCATACCGCAAATAATATAATGATTTTTATGGGGAACTCGGGTCGCATTCAGATATTCTGTGAGGCGAGTTCCCAGGACAAAATCGTTGAGCAAGGCATAACAAATCCCTATCACTCCTGCTCCGACTAGCATCATAATTGCAGTAAAAATTTTAATACTTTCGGGGGCATTTTCAGCCACTTTTTCATTGCCGCCAGCCCCTGTAATCATGCCGACTGAAAAGTATAGAGAATCAACAATAGAGTTATTTAAATTAATGCTGACATAGGTAACCGTTGCCACAAAAATTGTTAGTAACAAGACTAAAGTGACTAAAACGGCTGACTTTCCATGTTGTTGGAATTTTCTTAAACTACTTCCCAATTTTCTCAATCGCTGAAACCAATTGATTTGGTTTAAACGGATACTGGGTTTACTTGCAATAATTAAGCGATCGCCAGCTTGTAAATATTTACCTTCCAGCACAGCCGAAATCAAGTCCATTTGCTGTGAAATCGGTAAATAATAAATTAGCATTCGCTCTGGTTCGGCCCACAATTCCTTTAAACTTTTGCCATTCCAGGGATGATTTTCATGAATATATTCCTCATGAATGGGCCAGGTTTTACGAAACAGTTGCAGTTGTCCAATGGCATGATTTCCTAATGCTGCAAAGCTAAAAACAGGGGCAGCAAGAGAAGGAACGCTCATTGTTGTATGATCGGGAAGAGTTTGATCGAGGCGATCGCCTAAATTGACATTTAGTAAACGGTTAATAATGCGAATTTTGGGGTTCAGAATTCGAGCTTGCATCAGAATCGCTAAATTCGTCGCGTCATCATTTCCAGCTAATACCAAAGTATGAGCCGTTTGAATACCAGCCGCGAGTAAAGTTGATGCCGATCTGAGATGTCCAACTACGACATCTGATCCTTCTCCTTTAATCGGACGTTCATGAACACCAACAACAATAGCCCCCTGGTGTCTGAGTAACTCAAATATCCGATACCCCGTTCGCCCTAGGTCACAAACAATAATACGAGGCTTCATATCTTACAGCTTCTACGCAAAGCTTTGTCATGATTTTTTCACTTTAGGGCTTTATTATTCCCAATCTGAGCTTAGAAAACTGTATCACAAAACACGATTACATCCAATCGAAAAATGCACCCATTTTTTGAAATCAAACTGAGGCAAAAATCAATGAGAGTGATATTGTTAATTAGAGGGTTTCTCAATCATCACATTTAATAGAAAGTTGCGAGTTGATCGGGGACAATCGATCATTAAGCTGGTCTACAAACACTGCTTTAGTGGATACAAACTTATTGTCCCGTTAAAGCATCTCCATTGGGATCGGGCAAAGGTTGTTGCAGATCCAAAGAAGACCAAGCATCTGCTATATTTGTGTTACCATTTTTTGCCGAATTCGCTGCCATCCGTAACCGATTTTGATCCTGTAATTTTACCAACTCTTCTTGATAAGCAGCAATAATTGTTGCTAAGCTGATCGCAATTCGATCCCAGCTTTCCTCACTGACAATTTGGTCAGCAATACCTTGAAACAAGCCTCCTTGCTTGCTACTCTTAACATACTCTTTCAAACGTTTTCCTGATTTTTCCAGAGCGGCTTGATAAACCTCTCCATTTGACCACCAGATTCCAGGCTGATTTAGTAACCAGGTCAGGACATATTCAGGAGCGTGTTGCTCCTTGACCCACGTTGCCAAATGCTTGAGTTCCTCCATGGTGTTTGCACCTAATTCCTTATAAATTGTTAGCCTACTTTGACTGTAGCTGATTATCGCTCAAGCGTCGAGTCCTAAAATTTCTGAGAAATCTTAAAAAAAACCTGATTAAACTACCCAAAAAACAGATCAACGCTACATTAAAAGCAAAATCTATCTGTATTAGTCACAGGTCACATTATAGCAAGTCAAAAATTTATGTCACAGCAAAAATTTGGTGTCATCGGTCTAGCGGTCATGGGAGAAAATCTAGCGCTTAATGTTGAGCGCAATGGCTTCCCCATCGCTGTATATAACCGCACCGGCGCTAAAACCGATAGCTTCATGAAACAACGAGCCGAGGGTAAAAATGTTAAAGCGGCCTACAGCCTCGAAGAGTTTGTCCAATCCCTCGAACGGCCTCGCCGAATTCTCGTGATGGTGAAGGCTGGTAAGCCAGTTGATGCAGTGATCGATCAGCTCAAACCCTTGCTCGATCAAGATGACATGATCATCGATGGAGGTAATTCTCTGTACGAAGATACAGAGCGCCGCACCCGTGACCTAGAATCAACCGGATTAGGATTTATGGGAATGGGAGTTAGTGGCGGTGAAGAAGGAGCACTCTGGGGTCCGAGTTTAATGCCAGGAGGCACAGAAGCATCCTACAAGGAACTTGAACCCATTTTGACTAAAATTTCAGCTCAAGTGGATGACGGCCCCTGTGTCACCTATATTGGCCCCGGTGGAGCCGGTCATTATGTCAAGATGGTACATAATGGCATCGAGTATGGTGATATGCAACTGATTGCCGAAGCTTATGATTTGCTTAAGACTGCTGCGGGGTTGAATAACGATCAACTTCATGAAGTCTTTAGTGACTGGAATACCACAGATGAGCTAAATTCCTTTTTGATTGAAATTACAGCGGATATTTTCAAGAAAAAGGACGATCAAGATCTAAAGAATTGGTTAGTTGATTCGATTTTGGATGCAGCCGGACAAAAAGGCACCGGACGCTGGACAGTGGTGAGTGCATTAGACTTAGGAGTTTCTATTCCCACGATTACTGCTGCGGTTAATGCCCGAATTATGTCTTCAATGAAAGATGAACGGGTCGCCGCTGCCAAAGTCCTGTCGGTAGAAACCAAAAAATACGATGGAGATGTCAAAACCTTCATCAACCAAGTTAGAGACGCATTATATTGTTCTAAAATCTGTTCCTATGCTCAAGGAATGGCGCTATTAAGTGCTGCTTCTAATAGCTTTAACTACCACCTGAATCTGAGTGAAACTGCGCGCATTTGGAAAGGCGGCTGTATTATTCGGGCGGGATTTTTGGATAAAATTAAATACGCTTTTCAAGAAAACCCCACCTTACCGAACTTACTGTTATCTTCTGAATTCAAACAGACTATTTTAGATCGCCAACAAGCTTGGCGGGAAGTTCTTGCAACTGCAAATAAACTCGGCGTACCTGTTCCGGCTTTTAGTGCTTCTTTAGACTATTTTGATAGTTATCGACGGGCCAATTTACCCCAAAACCTGACTCAAGCACAACGAGACTATTTTGGTGCTCATACTTACGAACGTACGGATAAAGCCCGGGGAGAATTCTTCCATATGGATTGGATAGCCGATTAATTAGCCTAAACGGCAACATTTCTGTTTCTTAATTTAACGTTAAAGGGTATTCTGTTTGAATGCCTTTTTTTGTATCAATTTACAGCAATTTTAGAGAGGAAGTGTAATCACAAACTCTGTTCCTTGCCCAACTTTTGAGTCACAAGTGATTGTCCCATTATGATTTTCTTGAATAATTTGATAAGCAATTGAAAGACCTAAGCCAGTCCCTTTACCAACAGCTTTAGTGGTAAACAGGTGATTAAATATCTTTGCTTTTACCGCTTCAGACATTCCTCGACCATTATCTTTTATTTTAATAAAAACTTGTTTATCATTCGCCACTTCAGTCCGAATTAAAATTTGATAATCATGAGTTTTTAGCTCTTCCTCTGAAGAGATTACACTCATTTCATCAAATACATCAATAGCGTTGGCAAGAATATTCATAAAAACTTGGTTTAACTGTCCTGGAAATCCAGTTAATTGAGGAATATACTCGTATTGCTTAATAATTTGAATTGCCGGACGTTTATCCAACGCTTTTAATCGATGTTTCAGAATGAGTAATGTACTTTCTATCCCTTGATGTAGATCAAATAAAACTTTTTGATCTTGATCCCCTCGTGAAAAGATTCGCATCGAACTACTAATATCTTGAATTCGTTTAACTCCGATTTGCATGGCTGCTAATATTTCTGGTAAATCTTCTAACAAATAATTAATCTCAATCTCTTCAGCTTTTTCCTCAATGATTGTATTTGAAACAGGAAATTGTTCTTGATAAAGGTTTAAATATTCAACTATATCTTTGAAAGACTCTTCTAAATGATTTAAATTTCCTGAAATAAAACATAATGGATTATTGATTTCATGAGTAATTCCAGCCATTAATTGACCCAGTGCAGACATTTTTTCACTTTGAATCACTTGAAGCTGAGTTGTTTTGAGTTCTTTAATATATCGCTTTAATTGAGCTTGAGTTTCTTTAAGTTTCTGAAGCGTTTTAGCAAGAGATTGAGCTTTTTCTCGTTCCCTAGATTCACTTCGACGTAATGCTTGTTCAATTTCTTGACGTTCTAGAATTTCTTTTTGAAGTTTATAAGTACGAATGTCAACTTGTTGTTTCAGTAATAAAGACCAGATGAAAATACTACCACTAATAAAAGCAGCGATTATTCCGAGTTTACGAATCAGGTTAATCACTTCTTCTCGCTTCATTCCACGGGGAGCAACTTCACCAAACCATTTCTCATAAATTTCATCATATTTACCTGTTGCTTCAACAATTTCTAACCCTTGGTTTAAGCGAAATAATAAGTCTGTATTACCTTCATGAACAGCAAAAGAAAACTTCCGTCTTTCCACCTGAGTAGATTTCCATGCGACTGTTAAGTTGTCTAGCTTTAGATCATTTGCTAACAGCAAACCCGGTAACATTGGAAGGAAAGCATAATCATATTTTTTAGAGGCTAATGACCTCAATGCTGTGGCTAAATCAGTTTGGGGAACTAAGTTTTTATCAAAACCTTGTTCAATTAAAAACTCATGAGTCCAATCTGAGTTCATCACTAAAATTTTCTGTTCTTTCACTTCAGATAAAGAGTTGATTTTCGGGGTTCCCTTCCGTACAAAAATAGCGCCATAAGTAATCATGTGAGGGCTGCTAAAATCAAATATCCGATCTCTTGCTTCTGAATTAGCAACTAAAGGGAGAACGTCTATTTCATCATTTTTGAGTGCATTAAATACTTGATTCCATGGCCCGACTTGAAACTGAACTTCAACGTCCATTACCTCAGCAACTGCTTTAATTAAATCAACGCTGAAGCCATCTGCTTCTCCCTTTTCATTCACTAATGCATAAGGGGGATAATCTAGTTCGCTTCCCACTTTTAAATATTCTTTTTCTGTTGCCCAAGATTGAGATGGATTTAAACAGATAATACTAATTGTGAGAAGAGTTATTAAAGTAAAAGAATTTTTATCTTTAAGAAAATAACCAATATTAAAATTTCTTGTCTTTGCAAAAAACGGGTAAAACTTTAAATTTTTCATAGAAAATAGTGAATAAACTACAAAATTATATTCAGTTCAAGAGTCTAGTTTTGTTAGTCATAAATTTCATCGACTCTAAATCCAACAACTATTAACACTTGGCTTAACTTATTCAGATTTTCAAGCCAATCAAACTTAAAGCAATATTATTTTTTGAATGGAATTAATCGGAGATCAACTAATTATCTTCCTCTTTATAAATTAGCTAATATCAATTGAATAGACGACCGGAAGTTTACGGATTTTTTTGTTAACAGTTTTTAAGCGCTATCAGTAAAATTACAGTTAATTGTTGAGTAGGTTGTCACCCAATTTATTCTGAGAGTTAATATTCTGGTGCCGACAATAGGATCGCAAAACTTAAAATTTTTTATCTGAAATACCTTCGTAGTCACCCATTCACCCAGTGTGGCGTAAGCTGTATTGCATCAATCTCCTCCTCATCCATCCTCTGCCTTGTTTGCCTTGTCTACCTTGTCCCCCTCCATTCAATTGCACGCAAATATTTCGTATTTCATATTAGATTCCTCTTAGAGTGAAGCCAGAGACAAATACTTTTCCTGGGACGACTCAAACTCTCAATCATTCGTCTTCTGTCTCCGGTTATTCTATTGAGTTTAGAGATGTCGCCATCCTAAATAATTTGTGAAAAAATTAACGAATATAGCTTTAAAAATTTTAGAAAAAAATGCAGCAAAAGTGACACAAAGTGAACACAGAAACGGGAAAATTGTTGAGAAGCTTTTATTCGAGTTTATTTGAATTGAAAAAAAAATCACATAAACTTGATAATTCTAAGTATAATCTGAGAAAATGTAAGGCTTGGACTATAATGTTTGCTGCTAAGGAATCCCTCTGTAGCGGTGTACAGAGATATTCATCTCTACCTCAATTAACCTTGACTTGAAATGGACAAACCAGTTATTCTCACAATAGATGATGATCCAGCGGTTCTGCAAACCATTGCCCGAGATTTACGGCAGCAATACGGCGATCGCTTTCGGATTGTGCGGGCAGACTCAGGTAAAAAAGCCTTAGAAGCCACTCAACAGCTTAAGTTACGCGGCAATACGGTGGCAGTATTCCTGGCAGATCAACGGATGCCAGAAATGAGTGGGGTAGAATTTTTACAACAAGCGACCGCTATTTTTCCAGCAGCAAAACGAGCGCTACTCACCGCTTACGCCGATACCAATGCCGCCATTGATGCGATCAATAAAGCCCAATTAGATTACTATTTATTGAAGCCTTGGGACCCGCCAGAGGAAAAGCTCTATCCCATGTTAGATGACTTAATTAGTGACTGGCAAGCCACCTATAAACCACAATTTCAAGGAGTGAAAATTATTAGCGATCGCTGGTCGCCTAACTCCCATAGCCTCAGAGACTTTTTAGCCCGTAACCAAATTCCCTACCGTTGGCTCGATATTGAGCATAACACTGAAGCGCAACAACTGGTGAGCTATGCAGGTGTTGCAGATCATCCCTGTTTACCCTTAGTATTATTGCCCAATGGCGAAAAATTAGTCAAGCCAGACACCGCAGAATTAGCCCAAAAGGTGGGAATGCAAACCGAGGCTAGTAACCCCTTTTATGATTTAGTCATTGTCGGTGGGGGGCCTGCTGGACTAGCCGCAGCGGTCTATGGCGCATCAGAAGGCTTACGGACTGTGATGATCGAACGCGAAGCACCTGGGGGACAAGCCGGAACCAGTTCTCGGATTGAAAATTACTTGGGTTTTCCGGTAGGATTGAGTGGCGCAGATCTGGCTCGACGTGCCGTGACTCAAGCCAAACGCTTCGGTGTAGAAATTCTCACCCCTCAAGAGGTGAAAATTCTGCAAACGGAGGATCACTATCATACCGTTACTCTCTCAGACGAGAGTGAAATTAGCTGCCATGCCGTTATTCTGGCGATGGGTGTCTCTTGGCGACGGTTAAAAGTTCCAGGAGTTGAGCAGTTTACAGGGGCAGGGGTGTATTATGGTGCGGCTCAAACCGAAGCCGCCGCTTGTCAGAATGAGGATGTTTATCTGGTGGGCGGGGCCAATTCAGCCGGCCAAGCTGCGATGTATTTTTCTAAATATGCTCGCCAGGTCACAATATTAGTGCGAGGGGACTCTTTAGCGAAAAGTATGTCACAGTATTTAATCGATCAAATTGAGCAGACTGATAATATTAAGGTTTTATGCTATCACAGTGTGATCGAAGCCCAAGGCGGCGATCGCCTGGAAAAGATTTTAGTCAAAGATTCTCAAACAGATGAAGTGAAGACCTTTGAGACAAATTCTCTGTTTATCTTTATTGGAGCCACCCCCAGTACAGAATGGCTAGAAGATACAGTCCAACGAGACAAGCGCGGCTTTATTTATACAGGCCCCGATATTCCCAATCATACACCCTGGTCACTCGTGCGCGATCGCTTCTTGCTAGAAACCAGTGTACCCGGTATTTTTGCCGTGGGTGATGTTCGTCATGGTTCAGTTAAACGGGTGGCCTCAGGTGTGGGTGAAGGGTCTATTTGTGTGCAGTTTGTTCACTATCATCTGGCTCAACTCTAAGATAGTAACCCCATCATCTCAACAAAATCATTATGCTTTGTCCTCAAGCTCTAACACAAATTAAACCATTTCAGCTTTTGCCTGCCGAACGTTTAGAATGGATTTGCGATCGCAGTGAATCTATTCAGCTTGCTGCGGGGGAAGTTCTCGTACGAGAAGGAGAACCGGCTAAAGGCTTTTTTATTCAGTTGAATGGTTTAATTATAGTCACTCGCCGCAGTAATGGGATTGACATCCCCGTTGGTCGTCACGAAAGCTGCTCATTTTTTGGAGAAATTCAAGTTCTGACTGAAGATTTAGTTCCAGTGACTTTAACCGCAGAGATAGCAACAGATCTTTACCGTTTAAGTTGTGCTGATTTTCTAGATCTAGTTCATAGTTGCCGTGAGTTTGAAAAAGATATTTTCCGGATGGTCGGTAAACGTCTACGAGGTTTAGAATCTTTTATTCAAAATCGAGAAAAAATGGCGGCTTTGGGGACTCTGGCGGCAGGGTTAGCCCATGAATTAAATAATCCAGCGGCTGCCTTAGTGCGGGTACTCAAGGATATGCAGCCCGCTATTGTTGAACTTCAGCGAATGAATTTAGTGTACGGTCAACAACAAGTCGATCAAGAACATACTCAACAATGGCTCGATGTGCGAGATCGGGGGTTTGAGGCGATCGCTGATCCTAAAAATGATCCATTGATACAAGCAGATCATGAAGAAGCCCTGGGAGAATGGCTAGAAGATTATGGGGTAGAAAATGCTTGGCAGTTAGCCGAACCTTTAGCCGCAGCAGAAGTACAGCCCGAGACTTTAGACTCACTCACGGAGCGCTGGCGGGATGATTCGACAGAGTTGCGAGATCTGGGTATTCGTTGGTTAGCCCTCTGTTTTGATGTCATGAACATGATCAAAAATGGCCTGGATGGGGCGCAGCGAATTTCGACCTTAGTACAATCAATGAAATCATACTCTTATATGGATCGTAGCGCTCAGCAGCAGCTTAATATCCATGATGGGATTGAAGATACCTTACGCCTGTTTGCCTTTAAGCTCAAGTCGGGGATTAAAGTGAAACGGCATTATACTCAAGATCTGCCTCAAATTATGGCGTTTGGCAGTGAGTTAAACCAAGTTTGGACTAATTTAATTGATAATGCGATTGATGCGGTCAACGATGGCACAGCGGAGGGTATATCCCCACAAATTACAATCCGGACTTGTCAAAAGGGTGATTCTCTGCGTGTTGAAATTGAAGATAACGGTCCCGGCATTCCTGATGAGATTAGAAATCGAATTCTTGAACCTTTTTTCACCACAAAGCCGATGGGGAAAGGATCGGGTTTAGGGCTAGATATGGTGCGGCGAATTGTAGAAAATCGTCATCGAGGCAGTTTAATGATCGAGTCTAAGCCGGGACAAACCTGCTTTGTGGTGTTGCTGCCAGTAGAAGTTTATTCTCTACCGGATTCTACACCGACTTAAAAACTCCAATCATTTAAGACTGGCTTTTGATGGAATTGCACATTTTTGTATTTTTGTCAACCCACCCTCTCAGCAGACTATTCAATATCTGTTCAATCTCTATAGTATTAAACAGGCTTCAATTGAGTCTAACCGTTACAAGGTATACGATAGAATTAGGGTTTGAATCACTCAACTTGAGTTTGTAGATATACCTATAGTCAATTTTACTCTATACTTATATCATACAAAATCTTAGCCAGAGCTGTCAACCCCTACAGATTCGTTCAATCAATGTCTGTCATCTTTCGTAACAATGTCATGATATATCGATAAATATATTGATTTACAATAATTTTTATCTATTGAGTTAAGCAAGAATTATATAAACGACTTAAATATTTGCTACAGATATAGCCCTAGGGGCATACACTCTTGACAATTTATAAAACTTTTTATTTTCTCCGAAAAAAAGTAGGGCTACTCCAGAAACTAATATAGAACATCATTTTAACGGAAAGTTGGCGCGCGCGCCAAACATTTTCCTAACGGAGAACAAGGAGATGGATTGACTTGTTAATTGAGTCGTAGACATCAATCTCGGTACAATTATCATCGATAATGATTTGTTGCCCATGACTTAATCTTCCCGTAGGTCTACTGACTGTATGACCTAATATTACTCGTATTACAGGGTTTGAGAACAGATTTTGCACAATTTTTCTCAGGCTACGTATGAGATGTAAAAACCTGTTTCCCACCCCCTCAAAACTTTAATAGAAAACATCAACAATCACAACTGAGACATTATTTAGAAACGTTAAGCTAAGGTTACATTATTGCTTATAACAGATAGAATAGTACATGAGTTCTGAATTAAAAGATCTCTGTTCCTAGCGATAAAAGTTAGGATTTAATGGGTGCTGAGAATATACAATATTTTGTCTACTATTTCGGCTAAGGCGTAGAGGTTTTTTAGCCTAAACTGCAATAAATATTCAAAAAACAGGCTCAAAAGGGAATTTTTTTAGATGGAAACTCAAACTTTAGTATTTGTTGATTCTCAGGTTGAAAATTATCAGAATCTAGTGGAAGGAATTGCCCCCAATACAGAAGTTATTGTACTTAATCCTTCTCAAGATGGCATCGAACAAATTAGCGAAGTATTAGCTGGACGGGCAGAGATTGACAATATTCAAATTGTTTCCCATGGCAATGACGGAGAGTTGCAACTGGGTACAACAACATTAACCACTGAAAATATTAATCATTACACGCAACAACTCAGTCAGTGGGGAGACACTTTAACCGTAGACGGAGATATTCTATTTTTAGGCTGTAATATTGCGGCTACTGATATTGGAAAAACCTTTATTCAGCAGTTAAGTCAGATAACCGGGGCAGATGTTGCCGCCTCTGAGAATTTAACCGGAAATGCTTATTTGGGTGGAGATTGGTTATTAGAATATGCCACAGGTTTAATTGATGCGCCTTTAGCATTACAACTTGAAGCAATGGCAGCTTATGATGGCGTGTTGGCAAACTTTACAGTTGATACAGCAGCAGAGTTAATAACTGCTATTACTCAAGCCACTGATAATTTTGAAGCGGATGAAATTACTGTAACGGGTAATATTAATAATTTTACTACTGCTTTTAATATTAATATTCAAGATAATCAACCGCTTTCTATTTTTGGAAATGGCAACACTATTGATGGCGGTAATAATTCCCAAATCTTTAATATTTTTAATGGCGAAGTTTTACTTTCTAATCTTACTTTAACTAACGGTTTAGCCAGAGGTGGTGATGGTATCACTGGCGGCGGCGGTGGTTTAGGTGCAGGCGGTGCATTATATGTTGACGGCGGTAATATTACGGTTGAGAATGTCACTTTTAGCGATAATCAAGCTATTGGTGGAAATGCCACAGGTTTAGCCGGACGGGGCGGGGGGTCAGGAAACGGGGGAAACCCAGGCGGTAATGGCGGACTACTCAATAGCGTGTTAGGAACTCCTGGTGCTGGCGGTCAGGGAGGAGATACCAATGGCGGAGGTGACCGCGCCAATGCCCAAGCGAAGCAATTAGGCGGAAACGGTAGTTTTGGCACAGGTGGTGGCGGTGGTGGTGGCGGTGGTGGAGATACTGGACTCGCACCAGATGGAGGTCGTAATGGCGGCAACGGCGGCTTAGGCGGTTTTGGTGGCGGTGGCGGTGGCGGTGGCGGTGGTGGTAGAGATGATGGAGAAATTGGTGATGAAGAACATGGTTTCCAGGGAGCAGGGGGTCAAGCTGGGGAATTTGGCGGTAATGGCGCGGGTGGCAACGGTGAAGCTCGTGATGGCGGTCAAGGTGGGGGTGGTGCTGGTTTAGGCGGGGCTATTTTTATTCGGGATACTGCAACTCTAAATCTAATTAATACTACTTTTAATAATAATAATGCTCAGGGGGGTACAGGCGCTAATAATGGTGAAGGTCGAGGCGGGGCTATTTTTGTTAACACTGGTGCTATTGTTAACGATATCGGCACAATTTATAATGGAAATACGGCCTCAGATGGTGATAATGATATCTCTGGAAATACAGGAGATTTAACTTTACCTGTTTTAGATGTTTCTGCCCAAATAAACCCAACAGAATCTGATATTAATGGGTCTTTTCTTCTAAGTTTGAGTCAAGGTTTTCCTAATGATATTACTGTTAACTATAGTATTGGCGGAACAGCAACAGAAAATACGGATTACACAATTGTTGAAAGTATTATTATTGCGGCTGGTCAAAATAGCGTAGAAATTCCAGTTATTGTTTTGGATGATATTAATTTTGACCCGAATGAAACGATTACGCTAACCTTAGAACCGGGAACTCCTAATTTTTACGATATTGGTTTATCCAATAGTGCAATTCTGACGATTAATGATAATGAACCGGAAGTTAGTATAACAGCTGGAACGACACCGAATGAAAGTGGTACAACGGGAACATTTAATATTAATTTGACTCAACCTGCACCAGTTGGCGGCTTGGCGGTTGATTACAATATTGCCGGAAATGCTATCCGAAATACTGACTATACGATTGAATTAAATGGTGCAGCAATTGGTTTAAATTCTTTTATTATTCCGGCGGGTTTAACCAATACAACTCTAGATATTATTCCCATACCAGATGAGTTAATTGAAGGAATAGAAACGATAGAATTAACTTTAATTGAACCCCTGAGTTTAGAAAATTATGCAGTTCAAGAAGATGCAGCAACGGCTACTTTAAGTTTAATTGATAGTGGGACTGAAATTATTGTTAAATTGGGGACGATTGGCAACCCAGCGGAAGCAGGGCCAGTTTCGGGTAGTTTTATTATCTTTTTAGCCGATGCTGAAACCGGGGAAGCGTTAGACAGTCCGCCTCTGGGGGCAGATGGGCAACCTTTGGGGTTGACGGTGGCTTATGAAGTGGGGGGGACAGCCAATAGTGGGTTAGATTATTCTACTTTGGTATCGGGGACGGTAACTATTCCAGCGGGAAGAGTGAGTGCGGCGTTGCCTTTGACGACGTTAGATGATTTAATTGATGAAGATGATGAAACGGTTATCGTTACCCTGACGACGGATAATTTACCGGAAAATGCTTTTTACGGCATTGATACCACTGGGGTGACTTTACCGATTATCGATAATGATACCGTTGGTGTCACGTTTTCTCCGGTGAGTGGGACAACCCATGAACAGGGCGGAGTTGCCAGCTTTACGGTTCAGTTAGAGAGTCAACCAGAAGCGGACGTTACCCTGAATTTTAGTAGTTCTGACCCCACTGAAGCAGAGGTGACAACTCCATCAGTAACCTTTGATAGCAGTAATTGGAATCAACTGCAAACGGTGACGGTGACGGGGGTTGATGATGATGAACGCGATGGTGACCAACCCTACAGTATTCAAACACAGATTACCACAGAAGATAGTCAATATATTGATATTAATTTAGCAGATATTGGCTTCACTAATATTGATGATGAGACGGAAAATGTCTTAATTACTCAGTCTGGGGGAAATACTCAGGTGAGTGAAGACGGGGAAACGGATAGTTTTGAGGTGGTTCTCACCGGGTTTCCGATTGATATTGTTGAAGTTGATATGATTGCGGACACTCAAATCGATTTGGGCAATGGTGTCGGACAACCGATTACGTTGCAATTTACCCCGGAAACAGCGGATATTCCGCAAATAGTCATGGTAAAGCCGGTGGACGACTTGGTTGTTGAGGGCGACCACAATAGTGTTATTACTTATGATTTTAAAACAAATGATCCGCTTTACGCAACCCTTAGTGGAGAAATTCTTGTAGGAATTACAGATAATGACAACCCAACGGTTAATTTAAAAGCGGTTGGCGATGGTAGTGAACAAAGTTTGATTCCGGGTGTATTTCAGTTAGCTTTAGATCATGCTGCGCCGAGTCAA
The DNA here is from genome assembly GCA_964401105.1 of uncultured Lyngbya sp. Lineage (GTDB taxonomy): Bacteria > Cyanobacteriota > Cyanobacteriia > Cyanobacteriales > Microcoleaceae > JAAURB01. Next base: position 14,288 of record CAYNXM010000103.1, read on the forward strand.
GGACTAACAGTGAATTACACGGTTTCGGGTGTGGCAACGCCTGGGGAAGATTATACTATTGTTGGTTTGGATACTATTACAAACTCAGGTAGTGTTTATATTCCGCCGCAGGAAACGGGAGTTAATTTAAATGTTACGCCTATTCAAGATTTAATTACAGAATTAGGGGGAGAAAGTGTCACTATTGAGTTAGAAAATAGTGCGGGTTATAACATCGGTACTGTTGAAGCAGTGAGTGTACTGTTAACCGATGATGATGTGCCGGGTGTACGAGTTTTAGAAACGGGAAATGGTACAGAAGTTATTGAACAAAGTCAGAATGCTATAGACTTAGAAAAAGCCGATACTTATCAAATTTCCCTAACCAGTTCTCCAGGAGTGGATGAAACAGTTACCATTACTCCTATTTTTAATAATAGTAATTTACAACTGTTGAATTTAGATGAAAATGAAATAACAGAAATTACGTTTGACGCGAGTAATTGGAATCTACCTCAACAGATTACAGTTATTGCTTTAGATGATAATATTGCCGGAACACCAGAACAAAGTATTACTCATACTGCCAATAGTAATAATCTTGATTCTGCTTATGATGCCAGTTTAGAATTACCCGAAGTTGCGGTTACTATTATTGAACCGACTTTCGATGCGACAGAAATTGCGGATGGTTTATCTTTATTATTTGACCGTATCAGTGATAGCTTTTCTGAGATTTACGAGGATATCAGTTTACCACTCGTGGGTTTATTGAATGGTTCTGAACCCGCATTTATTGAAACGATTAAGGCTAATCTGATTAATGAGATTAAAAGTACAGCCAATTTAACCCAACAGAAATTAGAAGAGATATTACAAGACAAGTTAGGATCTATTTTCCCTGATATTGATATTGCGACTTTAAGCTTACCGGAAGAAGTCAGTTTTGAGATAGATTTAGGCAATACTTATAGTACAGATGCTAATTTATCCAGTGATTTTGGTTTACCGAATTTAGGCTTAGAAGTCGATGGTAAAGCCCAAGTGAGTTTTGATTATGAATTAGACCTCAAGTTTGGCTATCATGATGAATTTGGGTTTTATATTGATACGGATGAAACCCAAGTAGCGGCAAATGCTTTAGCAAATTTAAGTGATAATTTTAATACCACTGGTACTCTCGGCTTCTTACAGTTAAATATTACTGATGGGGCGGAAAATAAAGCAAATGGCGATCGTCAAAAAACACAAGCAGAATTAAATGCGAGTTTTAAAATAAAAGACTTTGATATTGATACAAATAATGATGATGGTAGCCGCCTGACTTTAACCGAATTAAAAGAGTTTAACCAACGTCGTCAAAATGATACGGCTAGCCTTAAAGACTTATTTGATTTAACCGTAACAGCAGATGCTCAGTTAGGCTTAAATGCCCGAACATCAGTTGTGGGAAGTACAGCTATTCCATCTTTAGTGTTTGAGGTAATCGGAGATTTTGATATTCTTCAATTTGAAGATTTCCGAGTAACGGGGCCGCAAAACCCTCAAATTGACTTCCAAAACGTTAATCTTGATATCGGTAGTTTTGTTAGTAATTTTGCCCAACCGATTTTAGGTCAAGTTGATGATATTTTAGAACCTTTACGACCGATACGAGATGCCTTAATTCAGGATACAAAATTATTATCGAAATTAGGTTTAGATGGATTTTTTGATAAGAAATGGCCGGTTCCAGATGGGGGAGATAGTCAAGTTGCCACGATTGAATTAGCCGATGTTGCATTACGGGCATTAGGTAGCGGACTGCCCCAGCAAGTCTTTGAATTCTTGGATACTTTTAATAAAATAGATAATTTAATTCAGCAAATTAATAGTATTCCAGCCGGAGAAAATATTCTGATTCCTTTAGGTGATTTTAGTTTACCGAAGTTAGAGGATCTTCTTCCGGTTAGTAATAATATTGAACAGAATACCACCGCAATAAAAGCAGACTTAGAAGTCATTGCCAACAATACAACAGACCGGGTTAAACAGCAGGCGGCGGAATTTTTACAACAATTTACCGATGGGCTATCTTTACCTCAATTCGAGGACTTTAGTCAAATTCAACAAAATATTGAAATTCTCAAAGATGAGTTTAACACCCTGAAGCAAACCGCAGGGGATACTTTAAAACAGCAAGCCATAGAATTTTTACAAGATTTTGCCGTATCTGAATTTAGTGATGTTAGCGAGATTGAATTCAATCAAATTCAACAGCAAATTACTGATGCTGAAGCGGAGTTAGACAGTTTAATTAATTCAGGAAGTTCAACTCAAAAACAAACCGCCGAATTTACTAAAGATTTCACTTATGGGACGAATGGGGAAGCCTTATTTGAAGTTCCTCTATTAAAAAATCCAAAAAATGCCATCGCCTTGTTACTCGGTCAAGATGTCCCCTTATTTACCTTCGATGTTCCCGAAGTGGTGGTAGAAGCAGGTGTCCGTAAAACCTTCCCCGTTTATGGTCCTATTTCCGGCTTATTAGAAGGACAATTTAAAGCCTCAGCCGACTTTGCTTTTGGCTTCGATACCTTTGGGTTGCGACAATGGAAGGCCAATGATTTTGCCGCAGATCAAGCTTATCGTATTTTAGATGGGTTTTATGTTAGCGATCGCGAAAATGCTGATGGTACAGGAGAAGATGTCCCTGAGGTCAAGCTTAACGCTACAGTGGCAGCGGGGGCAGGTATTGATATTATTGCGGCTTCTGGTTACCTCAAAGGCGGCATTGAAGGGTTATTTAATCTTGACTTAGTGGATGTGGGTGAAGTTAACGGTACCGATAATGGCCGTATTTATGCTGTTTCCGAAATAGTTCCTCGGTTTGATGACTTATTTAGTTTATTGGGAGAAGTGAATGCTTTTTTGGGGGCAGAAGTCAGATTATTTGGTTCAAAAGTTTATGATAAACATTTTGCCACTTTTAACTTAGTTGAATTTAAGCTTGGAAACAGTAGTATTGGTAAGGTTCAAGATGGCTATTTTGCGGGTTCAAAGGTATTTTTAGATGTCAATTTTAATGGGATTCAAGACTATGCAGATTTGAATAATAATGGAATTCGGGATTTTGAGGATATCAATAATAATGGGATTCGAGATACTTATACTGTACCCGATTTAGATACAGGGGAAATTGCCACTATTCTTGAACCCTTTAGCGAACCGTTTAGCGAACCGAGTACTTTTAGTAATGCCGATGGTAGTTATAACCTCAATATATTTGATGATTTTGATGGCAACGGTAACGGTATTATCGATATCGATGAAGGTCAAATTATCGCTATTGATGGAATTGATACTTCCACCTATTCAACGCAACTGATTCCCCTGACTACTCTACCGCAAGCAGAGATGCTAACCTCTCTGACAACTTTAGCGACTCAACTGGCAATTCCCAATTTTGATCCTGCTATTACTCAAGTTAAAAATACCTTCAATTTACCCACAGACTTTAATCTATTGACTGATAATGCTATTAATAGTGAATTTGAAGTATTAACACAGCAAATTCAATTACAAAATCTGGTTATTGTTGCTACTCAAGCCCTCTCTGAATTACCCTTCTTAGGTTTAGAGATTAATTCGGCTGAAGTTCGTTCCCAAGCAGGCTTACTCTATCTCGATAGCAACAATAACAATCAGTTTGACTCAGAAGAACCTCAAGTTATTACCACAGATAATCGTTTTTTAGATATTAACGGTAACGGTGAATTTGACGAAAATGAACCTAATTATAATTTAAATACCGCAGAAATAGCCCACGAACTCTTTCAAGCAGTTGTAGAAATTATCCAAAATGGAGATATCCCAAACTTCAGTAACGAAACCTCTCTCACCCCAATACTTGAAACCGCGATCGCTTCTATCAGTAGCCAAGATACTAACTTAAACCTCTCCTCAGAACAGTTAAACTCAATAATCGAAAATATCATTAGTAAAAATCAGGCTATTGATGCCATTGTTAACAATACTTCCTCTTTCCTGGATGTAGAAACAGCCCGTCAACAACTGATTCAACCATGGGCATTCTTTGATGGCAATAGCAATAATATTCAAGATCAAAATGAACCGTTTGCCTATATCGAAAATGACGGTAGTTTTGACTTAGATATTTCCATCGCAGAATTTGATCTTAACGGCAATAACCGCCTCGATCCCAATGAAGGAGAAATTGTAGAAATTAATGTAAGTTCTTCTATTGAACTTGCTACAGGTTATTCACACTTAGTTGAATTTCCCTTTGCCACCCTCGCCCGTTTATTAACTCAGTCCGTTGATACAGAAAATACACAAAATCTCGTCAAAACCGCTTTAGAATTACCCAATATTGACCTATATCAGTTTGATTCACTTCTAGAAATTGCCAATGGTAATACTGACGGCTTAACTGTCTTTAGTCAACAATCTCAAATTTATAACACTGTTAGTCAAATTGCTGAACTCATTAGCGGTCATTCTGGAGAAACTATCAGTGAAATTGCTATTCAAATTTTTAGTAATTTAGCCAATCAAATTAATCAGTCCGGTCTGACTATCGATCTTAGTGATACTAGCCAAATTCAAAACTTAATCACAACCGCTTTACCGAATATTGCCCCAGAAATTATTAGTGGAATTACTACTATTATTGTGGCGGGTAATAATAAAATTGAAGAAATTACTACCAATCAAAATATAGATATCATTCAAAAAGCGACAGAAATCACTAAAATTCAACAAATTGTACAGACCCATATTATTCCCGATATTCAAGCCGTAGTCTCCGGAGAAATAACCATAGAATTCGCGATCGCAAACCATACAGGCGAAGGACTAAATAATCAAATTCAAACGACAACCGTTCAAGATCCGACATTACAACTGAATTTAACTAACAATAATCCTGAAACCCAAACCATTAGTAATTACACCACATTAGAAGATACTGCTTTATCCATTAATATTTTAGACATCAGTCAAGATGCTGATGAAAATGACACCTTAAGTCTCACCACTGTTGGCAGTTTAGCCATTAATGAGGCGGGAGAAATTACCGAAATTTTACCCAATACCCGTGAAGGCGGAAACTTAGAAGTCAGCCAAGACGGTACAATCATTACTTATACTCCAACGGCTGACTTTTTCGGTGAAGATACCTTCTTCTATGTCATTACCGATAGTCAAGGTAGTGTTGCCAACGGAGAAATAACCGTCAATGTTGAGTCCGTCAATGACCCGCCTGAATTAATTTCCGAAATTCCTAACTCTGCTAACCTGCAACCCGGAGACAGATTCAATTTAGATATCTCCCAATATTTCACTGATAAAGATGGTGACAACTTATCCTATACTGCCGCCGGACTACCTAACGGTTTGAATATTAATTCACAAACCAGTATTATCAGCGGTGTCATTAGTAACGATATTGCAGGCAGTCTCATCACTATCGAGGTAACAGCCACTGACAATGCTGGGGAAAACGTCAGTGATAGTTTTCAGTTGAATGTCGAAGATATTGTTATTCCTACCTTTAATAACCCGCCTGAATTAATTTCCGAAATTCCTAACTCTGCTAACCTGCAACCCGGAGACAGATTCAATTTAGATGTCTCCCAATATTTCACTGATGCTGATGGTGACAACTTATCCTATGCTGCTGCCGGACTACCTCAGGGTTTGAATATTAATGCAGAAACTAGTATTATCAGCGGTGTCATTAGTAACGATATTGCAGGCAGTCTCATCACTATCGAGGTAACAGCCACTGACAATGCTGGGGAAAACGTCAGTGATAGCTTTCAGTTGAATGTCGAAGATATAACTGAGACAGATACCGATACAGACACAGATACTGATAATTCCAATAGCGATAACTCAGATACTGAGACAGACACAGATACAGATACTGATACCGATATTTATGACCCCAGTAACTTGATTAATATCATCCAATTTCCCCAAGTATTGCAACCCAATGACAACGCCACTGAGACTGAAACACCGACAGAAGAAGCTGATATTCTCACAACAATAGGTGAAAATAATATCCTATTTGCATTATCCGGTGATGACAATATTTCAACCGGAGACAGCGATGACGAAATTCACGCTAACCAAGGTAACGACTTTATCAACGGCGAAGATGGTAATGATACTATTCTTGGCGGTCGGGATAATGACCAAATACAAGGCAACCGAGGCAATGACAGTATTTTTGGTAACCGAGATAATGATACGGTTTCCGGTGGGGATGGCAATGACTGGTTGAATGGTAACCAACAAGATGATTTAATAGATGGTGCCGAGGGAGACGATGAAATTTATGGCGGCAAGGATAACGATCAACTCAAAGGAAATATCGGAAATGATATCATCTTTGGTGATCTCGGTATTGATCTAATAGAAGGAAATCAAAATAACGATATCCTTTACGGTAACCTAGAGAATGATACAATTTCCGGTAACTCCGGTGACGATAGCCTCTATGGCGGTCAGGGTAATGACTTACTAGATGGCAACGCGGATAATGATATTCTGTTTGGCGATGAAGGTGACGATACCCTTGATGGCGGCGGGGGCAATGACTCACTGGTAGGGGGTAGGGGCAATGACCTACTGCTAGGGGAGCAAGGAAATGATACCCTAACTGGGGGAGAGGGTAGCGATCGCTTCGTACTAGTAGAAGGGTATGGAATTGATACTATCACAGATTTTGTCAATGGTGAAGATCTGATTATACTCGATGGCGGTCTAAGATTTGAGCAGTTAATTATTGAGTCCGTTAATGACCAAACTGTAGTGAAGTTAGGGAGTGAAGAAATTCTCGCTACTCTCAGTAATATTAATGCCAACTTACTCACAATTGAAGATTTTGCCTCACTGTTTTAGATTAATTCTCTACTATCGAGTTCTACACCGACTTAAATGGTTATATAATTGATTGAAGATCTATTTAATGATGAATCTCTCTGTTGTAAAAGCAGTCCAGAAAAAATTCATGATAAAACATCGTCTGATTTCCTTAATTCAGCGTTTAATTCGTCCAGAAGAAATTGCCAATATTGCACTTTTTCTGTGTCCTGCTTTAGCCTCAGCTTTTAATGGTGAGGGATTAGTCGGTAATGTCATTTAATAACTTTAGCAAAATTGCAAAGAAACTCTCAAACGCAAATGCAGAATTCATCCACTTAATAAAGCCCCAAAAACTCCAGATTTTCGCAATAAAAACGAATTGATTTGATAAATTTAAGCTTTTTAAATTAACAGATATGGATATTAGTGATTTAAGGAAAGAATATACTCGCGATGGTCTGACCCGAGAACAACTCAATCAAAATCCAGTTAAACAATTTGAAAAATGGTTTCAGCAGGCTTGTAATGCTGATTTACCTGAACCTAGTGCTGTCTGTTTAGCAACCGCTTCAGCGTCGGCTGCCCCCTCACAGCGGATGGTACTGTTAAAATATTTTGACCAGAACGGATTTGTCTTTTTCACTAATTACGAAAGTAATAAAGCCCGTCAAATCGAAGAAAATCCCCAAGTCTCACTATTGTTTTTTTGGACTGCTTTAGAACGTCAAGTTCGTATTTGTGGAAAAGCGACTAAAATTTCTACAGCCGAATCTCTTAAATATTTTCTGACTCGTCCGAGAGGCAGTCAAATTGGTGCTTGGAGTTCTCCCCAAAGTACAGTAATTTCTTCCCGTCAAATCTTAGAAATGAAATTTGATGAAATTAAACGTAAGTTTGAAAATAAAGAAATTCCCCTACCCTCTGCTTGGGGCGGTTATCGGGTTGTACCCGATTATTTTGAATTCTGGCAAGGTAGACCTAATCGACTTCACGATAGATTTTCCTATTCTATTTTAGAGGATCAGTCCGCTTGGGAAATTCAACGCTTAGCGCCTTAATCATGACTGAAAAATATAACAGGAATTCACTGCTGATGAATGCTAAAAGTATCGAAAAAAACTTTAATCATTTTAGACTGACTTTTGGCTAGATGCATATTTTGGTACTTTTGTCAACCTACCCGGATTGCAGACTATTCAATATATGTTTAATTTCGATTCTGTGAAAGTGGCTTGAAGTGAGTCTAACCGTTACAACCTATACGGTGGAATCAGGGCTTGAAATCGACGGGCAGAAAATAACTGGCAAAAAATGAGTTTGTAGGCATACTTATACTCCATTTTACTCTCTACTTATATCCTACAAAATCTGCTCCGATCTGTCAACCCCCTAGAAATTCGTACAATCAATAGCCGTTACTTTTCTTTACTTTGTCAGTATAACCTGACAAATATATTTATTTTTAATTATTGTATTCTCTGGAGTTAAGCAAAATTTATTAACTGAAGCACAAGAGGGATATTTTCATAATTGATTATATTCTTTTACAAGATTCCCTGAGAAATTCTATTTATAATAGCCTACAAAAATATCAAAAAACTGACTCATCTGCTTTTTAATACATCCAATGGGATAGGCGATATGCAAGGGCGGCACACTGAGTGAACGCTTCAATTAAGCCACAGAAGCTTCTAACACTTTTCCACATTGCTGTACTGGAATTTCAATGATAAACTCGGTTCCTGTTTCAGGTATAGAATTACATTCAATTTTACCTTGATGTCGATCCACTACAATTTGATAACAG
>CAYNXM010000104.1:0-8584 GCA_964401105.1 uncultured Lyngbya sp.
GAGTCTCAAACACCTTCTGGTAGAATTGAGGAAACATATTTAATTCGGGGAGGTTACACAGACCTCCCGATTTTTTGAGTTTATGCGCGAGCTTAAACCATTACTCTCTCTACTTTACAGTCTCCTTGTCACCCCTTGAGCGAATTTTAGTATGAAAGTTTTTCTTTAAGTTTTTAGTTATTAGTAGTGAGTTATAAGCTCTAATGCATGACTACTAATAACTAATTCCTGGGGGTAAACTACACCCCCATCTTCGACACATTTTTGAGGAACTCAAATCATGAATTCAGATCATTATTATCAAACACTAAACCTGAAAATTGCAATCAGAGGAGCTATTCCAAAGACTCCAATGACGGGTGATGAAATGGAAATTGCCCGTGAAATCATCACTAAGCTAGAAGAAATAAAGGTGATATTGGAATGCAAACTTAAAGAAAGTTCGCACACCTAAGTTAAGACGTTATTCCTCGGTTCACCGCCCTTGGGTAGCGCACACCCCAGATGACAAACGACACATTTTACGAGCATAAAAATAGATGAACGAACAATTACTTGAAAGGATTGCAATTGCCTTAGAAGGTTTATCCGGCACAAATAGCAATTTAGGATTCAAAAAATTTCCCGGTGAGGAAGCCGAATTTATTCATATTGGCGCTTTACAAAATCGTCCGTGGTTTTATTATCCGAACGATCAGCAAACAGCGATTGAGGAAGATTATCTTTATGGAACAATCACCAAGATAGTAATCCGCTTGAAAGAAAGTAAAGGAGGATTTTACCCCAAACTTAATATTTATATCAAGGCAGATATAAACTACATCCTGCAAGCGGGTTTAGACACTTATTTTAGTCGAGGATTATTAACAGCTTTAGGAGAATTAAATTCTCTTGATGATCCAGTCTATATCAACCCACAATTCGGAAGTCAAGAAGATGTTATTTTTTGTTCCTTGCTTGATAAAGATGGAAATAATATCCGGTACGACTTGAAACACACAGATGGAATTGAATTAGTTCAAAATCTAGAAGCCAAATTTCCCGGACTTACAGAAGACCGTAGGAAAAAAGAGCAACAAAAGAATATTTTTCATACGCATTCCCCCAACCGCGATGCTTGCATAGAGTCCATAAAAGAATGGATTCAATATCACAAATTGGATATCAAAGAAGTGAAATCGCTACTTATGAGTTCATTCGGCGTTGAACATAGCTCACAACTCACAGATGAACAAATTGTCAGTTTCAATAAATTATTGAAAGAATATGCAGAGCCGGATTTTTAATTAATTTAGAAAGGTTTTAGTGGTTAGTAGTTAGTAATTAGTTTAATTAATAACTAGATTTTAGCTACTGATTAATTGAGACTCTTAAATCGAACCGTTAGAGATTCTGAGAGGGGAGTGAAATCCCAAAAAGACTAATAACATATAAGTTGGCTAAACTCTCTTACTGACACATTACTATGCGAGATCTTCACTATGCAACTATTCACAACTCGATTAACTGAAATTGAAGAACAAATTCAAGCACTTCAAGCTGAACAGAATAAATTTTTGGAACTAGAAAATGCCAGCACTGAGGCCATTGATAATCTAATGGCTATTGTCGCCAATTTAAAAGGAGATGAAGTGGCAATCTCCACTCTAAAATCAGCCGTTATAAATATTTTCGGTGAACAGAAAATTCCAGAATTAGCTGTTGAGCTGAAAGATGTTGGATCTTCTGAAACTTCTGTCAATTCACGTTTTGGAACCTCTGAACGTCCCTGTCCCGCTACAACCACCGGGGAATGTATTAATCCAGAATGCAAGGGTGAGACGTTCACCTGTAAGGAGTGCGGGGAAAAAACACCATATTGTTATGGGGGAGATGGGGATGAAGTTTGTAATGATTGTTGGTCAAAAAACCCACCGCCAGACATTAAATTAACTGATTCTCAAGCTAAAAAGCTAAAGGAACTTAAGAAAAACTTATTGACAGAAGAACCAAAATACTTTTCAGAACCATCTGGACAGCTTACAATTTTAACGACTGATGAACCACCCGATCCAGATGACTTTAATAACCTTGAAGATTATGAACTCTATTACGGGGAATGGGCAAAAAAATATCCTCAATTAGCGGCTGCTATTGCGGAGCGTGACATGAGTTGTAACACTGAAAAAATACTATCTTCTGTTCCCAACGAAACTAATTTCATCCATGAGTTTGACTCAGTACTTGACGCTCAAAGCTTTATAGAACTTTGCGTTTCAAACGCAATTGCTTGTGACGATTATCATTTAGAAAACAGAATTGTTACAGTTATCAATCACAAAGAGACTTGTCAAACATTTCTAGAATTAATTGAAGCCAGAGATATTTCTGTTAAAACAGAAGTAAGCAGTAGTTATGTATGTGATGATAAATATCAAGCCTCAAAGCTCTTCAGCTTACTGTCTGAAAGTGATTTGATTACACACTGTCAAGTTACCGACGATGGTCTTGCTGTAGAATTTAAATTTATGCGATGCCGACAGGCGGCGGCTACGCCATCGCGGTTCGCGGAGCGTTGCGTTAGCAGTAGCGTTGCGTCAGCAGCATCGCACAGTAATTCAATTGGGAAGCTGATACAAACATTTGAGGAAACTTACACATTTAATGATCCTCACGTTGAAATTATTCAACAAGCAGAAGATGACCCTAACCAACAAGTAACTCATGAACGAGAATTAGGATTACCAATTTTAGCGGTTAAAATTACTCAATTAGTCAAACAACACTACCATAAAGTCGAGGTTAAAGAAAGTCGATTTATTGGGTCTAATCCCCACCAGTTTTCGGAGTCACAACTTGATGAGGTAATTAATGAATTGAATTCATACTCATCCGTTCAGCTTTCGGAACAAGTTCAATGGAATAGCAAAACAAACATTTTGTATATCTGGTTTAAATTCAAAAAAACATTGAATGAATGGGCAGATAATTACAATGTTCTACATGAAGATGCTATTGTCCGTGATGGGCTTGATACTTCAAGAGTTGGGTTCAAGTATTTACTAACAGTGCTTCGTGCAAAACTAGGTAGTCATGATGAGTGGGCGCAACAACAAGCTCAATTCGACTTTTCCAAAACTCCAGAAGAAAATCGTCAACTGTTCTCTGACGCTGATGATAACGGTTTAGAAGAAGAGAATCTTATTCGAGTTAATGGTAAAGTTCATGAATATTTTGATGAATCCGTGGCGGCTATACTTCATCACAGATTTAATTCTTCGGTGTTCATAGATTGCCAAATACTCCAAGAATATCATGGGTATACTATTCACTATCAATGTCTTGAAAGTGACTTTGAGAGAGTTCAAAACCTTATTAAGACTGTGCTGGAAGAATATCAATCCGGATTCTGCTGGATTAATGAATATGCCAAATGGTTGTTCAAGAAAGATACCTTAATCATTTATTCAAAGTACAAGAAAAACTTAAATAAATGGGCTGAATATTATCAGCATAACGGCAAAGAAGTCGAAACAAAAATAATGTACGATACCTCTGTTGAAGGCTGTAAATATCGGTTAGAGGTTCATTTAATGGCTTGTGTCGATCATAATGGTTGGGCGCTTGAGCAAGCTCCTCTAAACTTTGCCATCTCTCCTAAAGAGAACAGAGAAATACTTGAACCATTGACTGAAACTGAATTGCTTGAGTCATTACCTCAAACTCCAACTGAAATACTTGAACCCTTATCACTTGAACCAACTGAAGTCAAGGATATGCTATCACCTTTCACATTCCTAACTCACAAGGAAGGATGGACTGAAGTTTTTTCTCAAGGTAATTTAATGGGTCGTATTTACCTTACAGAGAAGGGCTGGGAATTGGAGGACGACTATTTAAACCGTAAGTTTGATACGAGAGAAGAAGCAGCAGCAGCCTTGGTTGAACTCTCAATCATTGTTGCATGAATAGTGATGAATTGCCCTTTTATTGGGGCAGCTAACTTAACAATTTATTTGAGGATAGTAATCATGAGTTACGAAACATACATCTCTAAATACAAATCAAAGGAAGGTGGAAATATCCGCGTCAGTTTTTTATCTCTAACTGAAGGCTATGTATGTGGGAGAAAGTGGCAGTTTATTGGCTCTGATGTTGAAATTCAGTCAAATCGAACAGGAAAGTGGATCTCTGAGAGATTGAACGAAACTGTCTATCATAAGGCTGTTAAAGAAGCTTTAATCAACACTTCTCCCAATAAATTAGAAACGATTTGTCAACGGCAAGCAAAATATTTTAATTGAAATATCTATGAATACACAATTTTACCGTAAATAATGAGCGCAACAGTACTCACACCGGACAACAACAATTGAAAACTTATTGCACATATTTAGAGGTAAAAAAATGAACTCAGTTTACAGTATTCCGCACCAGGGATATTACGTCGTAACCCGAGCAGAGTATGTAGAGTTAACAGGCTCTGTAACTGCTGCTCAAGTACTGTCTGTTATTGAAGCCTGGTCAAAAGCCAGAGAGTCTGAAATTCAAAAAATAATGTCATTCAATCAATCTAATCCAGACGAATCTAAAACCATTCCCGAAATGTGGCTGTATGAAAAAATTGAGCATTTTTTGAAATGGCTTCCTTGGCTAAAGTCTAAGAAAACGATTCGTTCCAATATTAATAAACTGATTGGACTGGGGCTAATTGAAAAACGAACTCAGCAATCTTCGACTAACAAATGGGATAAAACGTTGGAGTATCGGTTAAATGTCAAAACTCTAATTCAATGTCTTACCGATGGGGTAAATACTACCGTTTCCTGCGGTAACAATGACCAAATCGATGGGGTAAATGATGGGCAAATCGATACGGTAAATGACCACCCAATCGATGGGGTAAATGATGGGCAAATCGATGGGGTAACGGCTACCGCATCGAAGGAGGAATCATTACCGCATGATTATATTAATAATCAAATATCTAATAATCAAATATCTAACGATCACTCTAAAAATCTTTTTTCTAATAAAACCGCTGACGCGAAAAAAGAAAAATTTAGTATTTTGCCTGATTTAGATTTTTTGGATGAAGAGGAAGATCAAGTCGAAGATGTGCAGTCAGACTCCGTAGTGGAGACAGATATCATTCCTAACTCTGGCCACAACAAAAATTCTGGATCAGATCAATTTTCCCCCGACGTACTACATAATGAAACCACGATAACTACAAAAATTGATAATTTAATCAACTATGAGGACGCGGAGCAGTGCCGCCACGAGTTGATGGTGATTGGGGCCAGGGAAAGTGATGGTCAATGGGACGAAGGTTTTCTTGAAGCCGTCCGGCAGCATTTGAGCCGATGCAGCCATTACAAAGGTAAGGCTAAGGCTACGGTACACCATGCCCAGCGTTACTGCAAGAAGCATTACAACTGTGACCCATCGGCACTGTTGGCGATCGCACAATCAAGCTTAGAAAATCCAACAGTTGATGAGGGATTAACTTCAGACGTAATGGCAGCAATTGAAGCCGGAATCAGAGGAGAGTTTTAGACTATGAATACATCTAAATTAATGGCATTTATTATTGAGTATTTTGATGATGCTCAAAACTTACCGAGTATTGCGATCAGTGTCTGGAGTTCTGAACTTAACAAACTCTCTGATGTGCAAAGAGATCAACTTGTTATTGAATGTTGCAAACTTCCCAAAGGAGCATCTATCTATCCAGCTCGATTGCTTGAAATGGCAGGCTATGAAACAGAAGAAGAAGCAGCCTGGAATAATACGATTAATGCGCTCCATCAAGGAACTTTAGAAGGGTTAACTCCAGTAGCTTATTCTGCTTGCCGTGAGATAGGGATGACTCGCCGTTGGAGACATATTGAAAACCGTGAACTACCTCAACTACAAAAACAGTTTTTAGAGGCTGTTAAGGGCTATTTAAGCGGGGCTAAGACACTCTTTAATCCACAGTATACTCAAAATGCCTTACCTTCCTCTGAACAATCGTATATGTCGGATGGTGAGTTGAAACAGCGGATTGCAGCATTCAAGGCTGAGCAACAGGCGATTAAAGAAGAGAAAAAGCGACAAAGAATAATGGCAATTTTGGAGACAATTGGAAATGATTTTTCCGGTAAAAGTTATTAGTCGTTAGTTATTAGTCGTTAGTCAAAAATTTATTGCTAGAAAAGTTATTGGTTATCAGTCAAATAATTTAGCAAAAGAGTCTTTAAGCTAAAAGCTGAAAACTTGCATACTAAAAACTAAATACTAAAATCGTTAGTAGAAGAGCGCATAAACCTTAAAGCTAAAAACTTACATACTAAAAACTAATAACTTAAAACTAATAACTTAAAAAATACAAACTTACATACTATACTAGACATAGCTTAAGCCAGCGGATTTGAAGTCAAGCGTTAAATATTGCTCCAGATACTTTATAATCTTATTAAAAGGAGTAGACTATGACTGTTGCGAAAGACTTAGAAACACTTCAAGCGGAAGCCGAGTTTGAAGAGATTGAATTTCCTCCAGGAGATTTAGAAAGCAAGGAACCTCCCTTGGAAAGTTATTTGCATCTACAACAACTCTTACTGTTAATCAAGTGTTTTGACGGGTTATGGCAAGATAGAAACGATTATTTTGCAGCCGGAAATATGACAATTTTCTACAGTTCAGAACAGATTAAAACAAATAATTTTAGAAGTCCCGATTTCTTTATTGTCTTGAATACAGAACGTAAACCCCGTAAAAGTTGGATGGTTTGGGAAGAAGGCGGTAAATATCCGAATATAATTATTGAGTTATTATCCAATTCCACCGCAAAGACCGACCGCACAACTAAAAAAGAAATTTACCAAGATATATTTAGATCCCCAGAATACTTTTGGTTCTCTCCAGAAACTTTAGAATTCAAGGGATTTTACCTGGTTAATGGCAAATACCAAGATTTACAGCCAAATGAACTAGGCTATTTGTGGAGTCAGCAGTTACAACTCTCTTTAGGTATTCATGAACAACAATTAAGATTTTTTACTCCCTCAAGGGAATTGGTTCCGACTCCAGAAGAGTCAGTAAAAATTGCTCAACAGCAGCTTGAAACTGAACGTCAACAAAGACAAGCAGAGCAACAACGAACAGAAACGATTAGCTGCTAAATTACAAGAGTTAAATATTGATTCGGAGACGATATAAAAATACTATGCCTGCTCGTGATATTTATCATCAAACAGTAAAAAACGCATTGATAACAGAAGGTTGGACAATTACTCATGATCCTTTACGAATTCGATTAGCAAGAGGTAAAAATCTTTTCGTTGATTTGGGTGCTGAACGCTTGCTTGCGGCTGAACGTAATACGGAAAAAATAGCTGTTGAAGTCAAAAGTTTTACTCGTCCCTCAGATATGAAAGATTT
Source organism: uncultured Lyngbya sp. (assembly GCA_964401105.1). Lineage (GTDB taxonomy): Bacteria > Cyanobacteriota > Cyanobacteriia > Cyanobacteriales > Microcoleaceae > JAAURB01. Next base: position 7,408 of record CAYNXM010000104.1, read on the forward strand.
AGAGGAAGCTTTAGGTCAATTTGTTCTTTACTTTCACTTATTAAAACGTTATTATCCTGACTATACCCTTTATTTAGCAGTCAGTGAAAAGACCAGAAAAACAGTCTTTGAAGAAGAAGCAGGTCTAACTTTAATTGAGGATGGTATTATCCGTCTATTCAGTTTTGATCCGAATTTGGAGGTAATTGTTCAATGGATTCACTAAACTTTAATGCTCGTGATGTGATTGAAAAAGTTTTAAAAGATTATGCTGATTTTTTAAGAAGTGACGAACAGGTTCAACTCGAACTGGTTTTTGATCGGGAACGCGATCGCTATTTGTTAGTTGAAACAGGTTGGCAAAATGGTTATCGTATCTATGGAACTCTATTACATATTGATATGATCGATCATAAACTTTGGATTCAGCATGATGGGACAGAAGAAGGGGTGGCTTTAGACTTAGTGGCAGCAGGTATTCCAAAGGAACAAATTGTCTTAGGTTTCAGACCACTTTCTGAACGAAAATATACAGAATTTGCTACCCATTGAATTGCTGAGTGGATCATAATAGTAAAATTTGCATAGGTTCCTTATCCTAAACAATATACATACTATATTTCGTATCAATAAATTTGTATAGGTTCCTTATCCTAAACAATATACATACTATATTTCATATCAATATATAACTCCCAAATACTCCAAAATTATCTTGAATAAGCGAGATGAGGCTTGAAGTATTTTTATTATAATTGAGAGACTATTATCGTGTAGTAATTAATACTTTTTTATCCTTAACTTAGGGCTTTTAGACACTGTTCCCGAAACAGAAGTCTTTGTTTTAGTTACAGGTTTCTTCAGCTTACTCTCAGGCACATTCTGATTTTGAGAATCTTGAAGCTTAACCTGCCCCGACAACTCACCATATTTAGGACTCCAAAACACACCCCTTGATTGAAAATAAGCCACATCTTTACAAGATTGAGAACAACGTAACATTACCTTTGATTCTTTATTCTTTACATATTGATGCTTCTTCAACTTAGCACTACAGACAGGACAATCAAACTCTGTTAATTGTTGAGAAACCACTTGTTCAATCACTTGATTACCCCGATTCAGTGCAGGTTGAAACACTGTTGTATTCCAATTAATCAGCCATTGTTCCCAATTCAATTGACAATTGGCAATCTCA
>CAYNXM010000105.1:0-4666 GCA_964401105.1 uncultured Lyngbya sp.
CAAAAATACCAGCAAATTTCATCAAAGAATTTCCATTAGTTTTTTTTGGTAATGAAATCTGAATAATTTCTGCTTTTGCTAAACGTTTTTGTAATAGCTCTCGAACTTTTTCAATTGCCCCTTGTTTAGTCTTATCTGTAGTTTGAAGATTGGGAACTTCTAGAACCGTAGCTACAGTAAAACCATCATCTCGACTTTCTAGTAAAATATTCCAATTATCCACAATTTTTATTGACTTTGACCATGCTGCGTTTAATTCCATTGTATCTAGTCTATAGGTGTTTTATGATTGAAAAATGGAAAATCTTACTCTAACTAGACCCGATGACTGGCATCTGCATCTACGGGACGGCGAAGCACTCAAGGCAGTTTTGCCCCATACAGTCCGTCAGTTTGCCCGTGCCATCGTCATGCCGAATTTAAAGCCTCCAATCCGCTCTTGTGCTGATGCTGCTGCCTATCGCGATCGCATTATCGCAGCAATTCCCACGGGCATTCAGTTTGAGCCACTAATGACCCTCTATCTCACCGACAATACCAGCCCCGAAGAAATGATCGCAGCCAAGGCATCTCAGTTTGTCAAAGCAGTCAAGTACTATCCTGCGGGTGCAACCACCAATTCAGATTTTGGTGTGACGGACATTCGCAAGTGCGATCGCGTTTTTGAAGTGATGCAGCAGGTAGATATACCGTTATTACTCCACGGGGAAGTGACCGATAAAGATGTTGATATATTTGACCGCGAGAAGGTATTTATCGAGAAACATTTGATTCCCCTCAAGGAAAGATTTCCCAACCTGCGGGTGGTACTCGAACACATTACCACTGCCGATGCTGTGGAGTTTGTCCTCGCAACCAACCAGATCGCTGCAACCATTACACCACAACATCTATTGTTTAGCCGTAATATTATCTTCCAAGGTGGCATTCAGCCCCATTTTTACTGTTTACCAATTTTGAAACGAGAGAAGCATCGCCTGGCACTTTTGCAAGCAGCAACATCTGGCAATCCCAAGTTTTTTCTAGGCACCGATAGCGCCCCCCATCCCCGCAATAGCAAAGAAAGTTCCTGTGGCTGTGCGGGTTGTTATTCCGCTCTCCACGCTATGGAGTTATATGCAGAAGCTTTTGAGAAGGCTAATTCCCTTGATAAACTTGAAGCTTTTGCCAGTTTCTATGGACCAGATTTTTATCAACTCCCCCGCAATAGCGAACAGATTACTTTGACCAAGACAACCTGGCGTATTCCCGATGAAATTCCATTTCCTGAATCTGGACTCGTTCCTTTATGGGCAGGTCAAGAGATGAAGTGGCAGATGGTTTAACGTTCTCATGACAGAAATTAATCGATCTCTTTTAAACCAGTTGGAATGTAATAGATTATTTATCCTTACATCATTTTAGTAGGGTGCGTCACTGACGCACTACTAACAATGCTCAGTCAAACGAGTTTTGGCAACCTAAATAAATTTTGCATCGTTTCAGCAGTAGAATTTTTGTTTAAAAGAATCAAAAAACTATATCCCCTAAGTAAAAATGTTAAGTATTGGAACAGAAAAAAGCGATCGCATTACCACAATTACTAATACGACTTGGGCTGAATATATTAGTTTAGATTTGCCTGAGTTACGAGTCTCATTTCGCAATGGAGTCATTACAATTGTGTCCCCAGGACGTAACCATGAAATGATTGGCGATTATATCAGGTTGATTATTCTGGCATATTGTCGCAATCTTAATATTCCTGTTTTCAGCTTTAATCAAACTACCCTCAAAGAAGAAGGAAAAGAAGGGAAAGAACCTGATGTAGCTTACTGTTTTGAGATAGACAAAGATAAGCCTGATTTGGCAGTAGAAATAAATCTAACATCAGGGAGTATTGATGATTTAACTAAATATCAGTACTTAAAAATTGCCGAAGTTTGGCTGTGGGAGAACAATCAAATTAGATTCTTTATTTATCGTGATTCAGGATATTTAGAATTAACTACAAGCAATTCTTTGCCCAACTTAAACAGCGATCGCGTTACAGAGATCGTAAATGATTGTTTTGGCAAAAGTGTTTTAGAAGTAGAAAAATATTTCTCTTAAGGCTTAATTAGATAAGAACTAAATATGAATCAAAATGAATATGGGAGAGATTGAGGTTAACCGTTGTAGAACGACAGGGTTTGAGACCTGACTCGATTCTCACCATCGTCTTCGTAATAACCGCGCAATTGATTCCTAGATTGACAGTCTATAGCTCGCTAGTATACTTAAAATTTTTTTTAACATATCTTCGCTTAATGAGGTAAATTAACAGATGTCTAAGGTCAGATCCGATGGAGGAATTAGTGGTTACATTAGAAGATGCCAGAAGAGTAATTAGTGCAGCCGAAAAAAAAGCACTCGAAATTGGTCAGCCAATGAATATAGCAGTAGTGGATGGGGGAGGAAATTTAGTAGCCCATGTACGAATGGATGGGGCTTGGATCGGAAGTATCGATATCTCAATTAAAAAAGCGTATACTTCGCGGGCGTTCGATCTGGCTACCAAAGATTTAGCAGAACAGAGTCAATCAGGAGGACAATTTTTTGGGATTCACGCCTCCAACAATGGTAAAATTATGATTTTTGCTGGGGGAATACCCCTTTACAGTGAAGGACAAGTAGTCGGTGGAATTGGAGTGAGTGGAGGGTCGGGAGACCAAGACCATGCTGTAGCCGAAGCAGGAGCCGCTCTATTTTAATGGTTGAGAACATCATCAAAAATAGATAAGGTAGAATCGGGTCTAGAGAAGTTTATTTCTTTTGGCTTGATTCTACCCTCAGATTTGTTACAAGCGATATCGCCTGAAATATACAATGCCTCTACCTTGACGCGCTGGCGGTTGATATCTACCAATTATTGCCTATATTAATTTGCGTATTTTTAAGAATGATCATCATTATATCTATCATTACTCCATAAAAACATCGAAACCGAAGAAGAGTAATTTTAAAAATGATGAGAGCGATCGCATAGTTTCTATAAAGCACTTAAAAGGGCGATCGCATTAACTATCAAAACAAATAATTAATTCTCCATCTTGACCGCCAGCAGCTCACTGTCTGCCATCTTGACTCCAAGCTAAACAGGAAAAACCACCCCCAGCACCAAATAGTAGATATTATAATGATAATCATTATCAAAAAAAATTAACCAGCTTTTTATGTCGGACAAGACTTTACCGAGTCGAATTCAAGTTGCGATTATTGGTGCAGGGCCACAAGCTCTGACATTAATGACCCATCTGTTACAGAAACGGGCAAAACTACGACCGAAAATAATGGTATTTGACCCCAGTGGAAATTGGTTAAGTCAATGGCAACATCAATTTGCTGCCCAAGACATTCTTCACTTACGGTCTCCCGCTGTTCATCATCCTGACCCTGACCCTTTTGCCCTCAGAAGATTCGCTGAGAATCGTTCTCACGAATTATTTCCCCCTTATGATTTACCTGGAACTCGGTTATTTGAAGAATTTTGTCAAGATGTAATTCAACGCTGGCAGTTACAGCATCAGGTTTATCCGGCGAAAGTGGTACAGATTTTACCAACTCAGCAATTAGGACGACCTGGTTTTCAGTTGATTTTAGCAGATGGAGGTTCCATCATTGCCCGCAAAGTTATTTTAGCAACGGGTGGGGGAGTGACGCAGCTTCCCACTTGGGTGAGTCAAATTCCGTCCCCCTATCCTCCTGAGTCCCTCTATCATGCCCAACAGGTGGATTTACGAACTCTTAATTTAGCAGAAAAACACGTCTTAATTATTGGCGGCGGCTTAAGCAGTGGTCATTTGGCAATGGGGGCAATTCAACGGGGGGCTAAGGTAACATTAATCACAAGGCGGACATTACAAGAGAAATTATTTGATGCTGAACCGGGTTGGTTAGGGCCAAAATACCTGAAAGGATTTGCAGCGGAGTTAAATTGGCATCATCGCGCTGCATTGATTCAACAGGCACGCAATGGAGGTTCAATCACTCCGGCGATGATGTTAAAATTAAGACGAGCAATTCGTCAAGGACAGTTAATTCTGCAAGAAAATTGTCAGGTGATAAAAGCTTATTGGCAGTCACAATGGCAAGTTGAATGTGATAACGGAGAGTTCTATAATTTTGATCGAATTTGGTTAGCAACAGGGACGAAGTTTGATGCCACTCAACACCCTTTACTGCAGAATATTTTAGAGAATTACCCCACAGAAATCGTCAATGGTTTCCTGGTATTAGATCAACATTTAAGAGTCCCAGGTTGTGAATGTTTTATTATGGGTGGATTCGCTGCATTGCAAGTTGGGCCAGTTGCCCGGAATCTATATGGGGGAAGAATGGCCTGTTCTCGCATCCTTCCAGCAATTGTTAAACCCAGTTTGGCATTAAGCTAGTCTTACTAAGTTTAAACCTCGCCAGGCTTTGTATAAAAATGCTTGAACTCGTTCAATTCTAGGATAATTATTTCGTAAAATTGCCATATCCAATTCTGTGGGAATTTTAAACTCAATAAGCAGGTTCATTTTAATTAATGCGATACGTCTAACCACACGCTGCACGAACGCAGATTTCCATTAATCCTTTACAGAGTTTAATTAGTAATATTTAATCTTCTGTTTTTTCTTTTGTCATAAATGGAACAGAAATT
>CAYNXM010000106.1:0-2941 GCA_964401105.1 uncultured Lyngbya sp.
TTACTGAAGCAAAAGATGCTTTTCGCAGTGCCATGTCTTACCGTTTTGTCCATTGGCCTCAGGAGAATAAGGACGTATTTGCCAGGTATAAAGCGAGTTTAGGCTACATTTGGGCTGGAATTTTGCTAAAGTCCCACTAGCCCTCTCCTGGAAGGAGAGAGAAACCAGAGTCTTAAAGCGGCTGTACAGCAAAGCTTTTAAGGTTTTTTTTGCAAGGATATTATTCTTTTCTGTCTTCACCCTGTCTTCATTCTCATTTGTTTAACACTGTAGTTAAACAAACAACTAACTTTGTTTAATTCTTCAAAAGTGTGACACTTTATACATTAAGTAGAATTGCTTAATTTGTTAAAATGTCACACTTAACAGAGTTCAATGTCACACTTTGTTTTTCCTTTACTAATAGTGTTTTAAGGTTAATTTTAAGAATTTACAGTGAGAGTCCCTTAGATCAGTGAAAATAAGTGTTGAAGTTAAAATCATTTTTAATTTATACCAACTTGAAAGGTTTAAGGCGATGAAACCCAGGCGATCCAGTTTCAGTGGATTAATGAAATTATGGCGCTGCGCTTGGCACTTGCGGTTGGATCTGATGTGATGAATCCCGAATCTGAGTTGTTGGCCGACCAGAAAAAGCGGGTTTCAAGCCCCGTCCCCCGTCTCCACGGGGGCAGGCTTACACGACGGTTAACGCCAGTCTACTAACAGCTATTTAGGTGTATGTTGATGGCGGACATATTCTTTGAGAACGTCTAACGGTGCGCCCCCTACAGATGAAGCGAAATAGCTAGGACTCCATAATGCATTTGCGTGAGGTTTTTTGTATCCAGCCTTTCCATACATTCGACTGGAAACACCCTTGAGGTGATTAACTATAGTTGATACAGAAAGCTTTGGTGGATATTCGATCACAGCATGAATATGGTCAGCTTCACCATTGAATTCTATCAACTTGAAGTTCATCTGAAAAGCGACACGCTTAAACGACTGGTGAATTACTTCTAAACTTTCACTGGTTAATATCTGTTTTCGGTATTTTACTACACAGACCAAGTGGATTTTTAGGTCTGTGATGCTGTGTCTTTCTTTTCTTAATTCCATTATTTTTTTGCAGACCAATGCTATCATAATAATATGAAAGCTAGATACCAGTATCGAATTTACCCGACTATTGAACAGCAGACCAAACTAGCAAAACTGTTTGGTTGTTGTCGCGACGCGCGCGAACGATGCCCTAGCTCATTGTATTGAACTGTACAAGTCCGGAAGAAAAAAACCCAGTAATTCTCAACTTCAGAAAACTTTTATTACTCAGGCTAAGAAAACGGCAAAACGGGAATGGTTAAAAGAGGTATCTAATATCCCTTTGCAACAATCTCTCAACGACTTAGAACAGGCTTATCAAAACTTTTTCAAGTCATGTCAGGGCAAGCGAAAAGGCATCCAAGTCAAACCACCTAAGTTTAAGAAACGCCATGCTAAACAATCAGCTCGATTTAGAGTGGGTGGTTTCAAACTAAATGGGAATCAAATCTCTTTAACTAAGATTGGTAAGTTAAAGATCATCTGGTCAAGACCTCTCCCTTGCCAACCTTCATCGGTTACTGTTATAAAAGACGCAGCTAATCGATATTTCCTTAGTTTTGTTGTTGAGGTGAATCAACAGATCTTACCTGAATCGCCCAACAGTGTAGGAATAGATTTAGGAATTAAGACGTTTGCTATGCTAAGTTCGGGAGAAAAGATAGACGCGACTCAACCTCTAAAATGGAAAATTAAACGACTTAAAAAACTCAACCGAAATCTATCTCGAAAAACCAAAGGATCTAAACGGTATGAAAAAGCACGACTTAGAAAAGCTAAACTTTATGCTCGGATGAAAGACACCCGGAAAGACTTTCTGCACAAATTGTCAACTCGAATAATTAACGAAAACCAAGTGATTGTTTTAGAAGACTTAAACGTGTCAGGAATGCTCAGAAATCGTAAGCTGTCTAAGGCAATTAGCGATTTAGGGTGGAGACAGTTCAGGACTTTTTTGGAAGGAAAGGCTGAAAAATACGGTCGTGAATTTCGAGTAATTAGCCGTTGGGAGCCAACAACTCAGAAATGTCATAAGTGTGGCTTTGTTGGCGGTAAACTTGATCTTCAAGTACGCAAATGGACTTGAATAAAGCTGTGAAACAGTCCATGATAGAGATGAAAACGCAGCAATTAATATCTTAGTCGCCGGAGGGCATTCGGAGACAATAAACGGACGCGGAGACAGGCATCAGACTTCGACTACAGAAGCAGCAGTCAATGAAACGTCAACCCACCAAGAGTATGTACAGTTAACACTGTTCAACTGGTAGGAATCCCCGCGCGTTCACGCACCCGGAGGATGTCAACCTGACGAATTCTTGTTCCAACTAGAACATTGGAATTTTGAATCAGCCGAAGTGCCTAAAAGTCTATGCAATACGATGAACAGAATTAATCATATTCTAAAAGTGAATACTAAAGGTTTAGCAATTTGGCAAATCGAAGATATCTTAAAAAAAGGTGCCGAAGTCACTGTTAGGACAGTTAGGCGCTGTTTAGCCCAGATGACGGAGCGATTTATGATTGGCCGGAAAAAACATCCCAGTCATAAACGGGCATTTTTGTACTTCTTAAAACCAGTTGAACAACAGCAAGCCTCTGAACCAGTTGAACCAGATCAATCCTGCTGTACAACAGAATCACAGCCAACTCCTAAACCAGTTGAACAACAACAAACTTCTGTACTAATTGAAATAAGCGAGGAACAAATCGACGCATTAGACAATGTTCATTTACCTGAAATTCCACCGGACAAAATTCAAGTCGGTGATCGTGTAATTGTCTTAGCAGGTTATACCCCCGATCGGGAGGGAACAGTTGAAAAAGTTGATTTTCATCGATGTGGATTTCATGTTTA
>CAYNXM010000107.1:0-4927 GCA_964401105.1 uncultured Lyngbya sp.
AGGATTAGAGACTATCATTTCTTCTGAATCTCTCTCTGACATCAGAGATGAATATGACCACGAAGAAACAGTTCATTCTGAAATTCATTCTCTCACAATTGAAGAAACTGATATAGATGAGATTGAAACAGAAGATAAAGAATCTGATTTGGTTTCTCAAAAACTGAATGAAGAAACTATTCAATTTGAGACTGATGTAGAGCAGATTGAAACAGAAGATAAAGAGTCTGATTTGGTTTCTCAAAAACTGAATGAAGAAACTATTCAATTTGAAACTGATGCAGATGAGATTGAAACAGAAGATAAAGAGTCTGATTTGGTTTCTCAAAAACTGAATGAAGAAACTATTCAATTTGAAACTGATATAGATGAGATTAAAACGGAATATAAAGAGCCTATTTCAGTTGAGAAAGCACCCGAAAATACTGGATTATATTCTCAAGAAAAAACTCAAAACATTGAAAATAAAAACAGTAGTATTAAACCCATTTTATCCAGTCAAAATCAAGCCAATAATATTACTGATTCTAAAGAAAAGACATCCCGAACACCGATTCAGCCTCAATTATCCCTTGGAGTCAGAGTAGATATTAATCGTCTCGATCAATTAAATAATCTTGTAGGAGAACTCGCCACTCAGGATAATAGCTTATTATTACAAAATCAGAAATCTCAAGATGCAATTGACCTGATAGAAATAAGCCGAGAAAAGTTTCGTAAGTTATCAGTTGAACTGCAAACGCGATCGCGGTTTTTAGCTCAGCAAAAAAAGTCTCATGCTCGGATTGCAATAGAAGCAAATGCGTTATCAAAATCGGTACAGGAAACTTTAGACGAACTGGATAAAATTAGAGCTTCTATTTATGATATGAAGCTGCTTAATTTGCAAAGTCAACAAACAATTAAAAAGCGCCAACATACTTTACACAAAGTCCAAAAGAATTTAACAGAGACTCGAATGATTTCAGTAGAATCTCTATTTAGCCGATTCCCACGGATGATTCGAGACTTATCTATTCGTACCCAAAAATCTGTAAACATAGAGCTAATCGGAGAAAAAACATTAGTCGATAAAGCAATTTTAGAAAAACTCTACGATCCGTTAGTTCATTTAATTCGGAATGCATTCGATCATGGAATTGAACTTCCCGAAGAGCGTTTAGAACAAGGTAAACCCAAAGAAGGCAAAATAGAAATCAAAGCCTATCATCAAGGCAACTACACCTATATTGAAGTTCGGGATGATGGCCGGGGAATTGATGTCAATAAAATCCGGAATAAAGCCATTTCTAAACAGATCATCTCCATTCAAGATGCGGCTCGTCTCTCGACAAAGCAATTGTATGATCTGTTATTCTATCCTGATTTTTCTACCACTGAAACAGTGAGTGAATTATCCGGACGAGGAGTGGGTTTAGAAGCAGTTCGTCATCAAATAGAAGCTTTAAAAGGAAGCATCACCATTCAGTCAACCTTCGGAAAAGGAACTCAATTTGTCTTACGCTTACCTTGGACACTCACAATTACAAAACTACTTGTTTTCCGTGTTAAAAATAATTTATTTTCAATTCCGATGGATGCATTAGCTGGAATTGTTTCAGTTTCGGCAACCGATATTAAGATCGATGAAATCGCCCAAGAGAAAGCAAACAAGCAACCTCAAAATATATATGACTGGTATGGTCAAAAAGTCCCATTAGTTCAATCCTTACTGCTAGAATATAATCATCCCTCTGCCTCGGTTTTGACTTCTTCTCGTCTGACTAAAAAAGCAAATCATTCCCTCCCCGAGCAATCATCCAATAAAGTTATGTTATTATTGATTTCTCAGGGCTTAGAAACAATCGCCCTCAAAGTCGATCAAATTTTAATGGAACAAAACTTAACCATTAAACCCTTTAACAAAATCTTAGCCGCTCCACCATTTTGTTATGGTTGTACTATTTTAGGAGATGGTCAATTAGTTCCGGTGGTAGACAGTCCCGAACTATTAGAACATTGGCGACAGCAACAACAATCCCACATCAATACATTAACTTTAAAATCAGATCCACCTCAATTGACCGCCCATTCCAATCCCACAATATTAGTCATTGATGATTCCCTCACCACTCGCGCCTCCCTCTCCTCAACTTTACAAAAAGCAGGATACGAAGTGCTGCAAGCAAAACAGGGACGAGAAGGACTGACTCAACTGCACAATCATAGTCAAATTCAAGTCGTAATCTGTGACTTAGAAATGCCAGAAATGAATGGCTTTGAATTCCTCACCCATTGTCGCCGAGAATATTCTAGAGACAAACTTCCTGTAATTATCCTCACCTCCCGTAATAACGATCGTCACCGACAATTAGCTAAACAACTTGGTTCTAATCAATACCTGACAAAGCCGTGGAAGGAAATTGAGTTGATCCAAACCTTACAGCAATTTATCGCTCAATCGATGGCGGTGAGTTAACAATTGTAGAAGAGATTTCAAGGAGTCAAAAACATCTGATGGCAAATGAAGAACAGATGACCTTACTCAAACGCGGTGTGAATGTTTGGAATCAGTGGCGCAGTCAAAATGATGAGGTGATTCCGGACTTACGAGGCGTGAATCTCAGTGGAATTTATCTGTGGGGGGCGAATCTTTGGAAAGCCGATCTGTGGGCCACAGACCTGTGGAGTGCGGACTTGAGAGAAGCCGATCTCAGCGAAGCCAACCTCTGGAGAACCGATTTGCGGGGGGCCGATTTACGCAGAACAAATTTAAGTAGTACCGATTTGCGTCGGGCGGATTTACGGGGGGCGGACTTGATGGGGGCTAATTTATCCAACGCTGATTTGATTGAAGCCGACTTAAGAGGTGCTAACCTTCAAGGTGCCAATCTCAGCGCCGCTAATCTCTGGCAAACCGATTTGCGGGGGGCTAACCTGAAACAGGTCTTTATCGACGATGAAACCAGTTTATACGGTAAATGGAGGCAGGTTTGGCAGATTGTCAATCATGGCGCAGCCCACGAGGACTTAGCAGAAGTTAACTTAACTGAAGCCGATCTGAGGAATGCCGATCTCACAGGCGCTAGCCTGGTGAATGCAGAGCTTTGGGGAGCAGATTTAAGGAATATTAACTTAGAGAAAGCGAACCTCTGGGGAGCCAATTTACGGGGGGCTGATTTGAGCGGGGCAAACTTATCTGATGCCGATTTGTGGCGAGCAGATTTAAGGGACACCGATCTCAGTGGGACTTGTTTTAAAAAGGCTAATCTCACGGGAGTCGATTTATCTGGCACTCAAGCTTTAGGGACTGATTTTGAAGGAGCCACCTTAACTGCAGTCTGTATTGACGACTGGAAAACCAATCATCATACCTACCTTCAGAATGTCATTTGTAACTATGTTTATTTAAAACAAAATCAACGAGAACGATACCCTCACGATCCTGAAACTACCTTCCTTGCCGGAGAGTTTAGCAGGCTGTTTCAAAAAGTAGGCGAAACGGTTGATATTGATTTTGATAGCGGCATTGATTGGAAAGCATTCTGGCTAACATTACAAGCCGTACAAGCTCAATACGGCCCACAGCAATGTGTACTTCAGACCTTCAGACAAAAACCGGATGGAGTTTTAAGTATTGGCTTAAAAGTCTCTTCTGGAATTAATCGTTTAAGTCTACTGCAACAGATGCAAGCCACTTATGAATTGAAACAGCAGGAAAATGCAATTGCAGATCGCGAAATTCTGCACCTCTCTCCTGAACAAATCCAGCACCAGCGAGAGCAAAATGCAAATTTGCTAGAATTACTCAAACAGTTAGCACAGGGATGATGCTGGCAAAAATGCTATGATAGTCATATAAAAAGTGAGCAGCTCTCGATTCAATCCATTCAGAAAAAATACTATGTAATGCCCTAATATTGGAGTTGAGTCATCAAGTCTTGGTCAGAGGAGTAAAGGCTCAGTATTGGTTTATGATGAATAACTCCCGATGATCTCAATAATAACCCATCACTGTTTATGCTCCCTGAATTGTTTTCCATTTGGCAAGAGACGTTAAGTTGGCAACCGACATCCCAACAGCAAGAACAATTTCAACAACTTTATCAAGGAATTTTAGAGGGAAACCAACAACTGAATTTAACTCGAATTACCCAACCCGAAGACTTTTGGGAAAAGCATTTGTGGGATTCTTTAACCGGGATTTCCCCATGGTTAAACTCAGATCATTTTCCCTCTCAGGTGATTGATATTGGTACAGGAGCGGGGTTTCCGGGTTTACCGATTGCAATTGTTAAGCCACAATCTACAGTAACATTATTAGATAGTACCCGTAAGAAAATTGTATTTTTAGACCAATTTCTTACTCAATTAAATCTCAATAATGTGCTCACCATTGCAGGCCGAGCTGAACAAGTCAATTTAGTTCCCAGTTATGAAAAACACTTTGATTTAGCCTTAGTTCGAGCGGTAGCAGCACCACCTATTTGTGCTAAATATGCTTTACCATTTATCAAAACAGGAGGTATTACAGTCTTATATCGGGGCAATTGGACTGTTGAAGAAGAAATTGAACTTGAAGAGATTGTGAAAAAATGGGGAGGTAAATTAGAGTCTGTAAATGCTTTCAAAACCCCTTTAACTCAAAGTGTCCGTCATTGTATATGTATAAAAAAAATAAAGGACTAAAGGACTAAAAGACTGTCAATGATACCGACATACCCCATAAGCCATTTTATGGCGTTGTCAGAGCAAACGGAACCTTCAATCTCACCACTGTTACTAGATTTTTTGAAGTGATGATTTCTAAATTATTGAGGATACTTATTTTAACCAGTTTTTTCTCTAGCATCGCTATTATTAACAATACAGCTTTTGTTAAGAGTGAAGATAGTCGCTTAATAAACTCAACTCTAATTTCTCAGAATAACGAAAAATTAGAGACCTC
>CAYNXM010000108.1:0-7662 GCA_964401105.1 uncultured Lyngbya sp.
CGTAAAATGTTTGGGCGCCAGCCCAACCCGTCGTAAAATGTTTACGGGAAATGTTTGGCGCTAGCCAACTTCCCAGAAGGCGCGCGCGCCAACCCGTCAAGATAGCCAACCCGTCGATTTATAAACCCCCGGCAGCTCGCCGTCCCCCACCCCCCTGTGTCCCCCCTTATAAAGGGGGGAGGAGGGGGACTACAGGGGGTAATTGATTGAGTGCATGATTACAGAGAAATGGTATAAGGTTGATTGAAAATATCAGTTAGGGTGAGAATATATCTAATCGCTACAATTGCTAATCAATGGTAATTTAACTATTAAAGTGTTGTATCAACATCATCAATTATGCCCCAGCCTAAAATCCCTCAACTTTCTGGACGGGTTTATTTGTTGCTTGCCGTAACAATTTTCGGTGCAGCTAATGCAGTAAATCGTAAACTAACCCAACTGGGTGCAGAGAACTTAGTTGATGGACGAAATCCTATTTCTTTTTGTAATGTCCTGTTTGTTGGCAATTTGTGTGCATTAATTCTGTTAATCGTCATTTACTACGATCGGTGGAAGCCTGAGGTATTAAAGCAAATTACCTGGAAAAACTGGTTAATTATGTCGATTGTCGCGATTTTAGGTGCCGCAGCCGTACCATCGCTAATGTTTGTAGCGCTTTCAATGACTGAGGTCAACAACGTGATTTTAATCGCACGAATAGAGACACCTATAGTTTTAGCATTATCTGTATGGTTACTGGGAGAGCGGGTGAATCGGTGGGTGATAGCTGGGGCTGTTGTATCTTTTATCGGTGTTGCCCTCACTGTTTTGTTGCAATCTCCAGGGGACGATATGATGGCAATGAATATGGGGATAGAGATTGGATGGGGAATATTGCTGACGGTGATTGCAACCGTGCTTAAAGCGATAGGTAATTTAATCAGCAAAGTTAGCCTCAAACAGATTCCCCTCGGCATTTTCAGCGTTTTCAGAATGTTTGTGGGTACAGTTGTTTTTTTCGTAACGGTTTTAATACTCTTCAGCCCTGCTCACTTTATGGATGTGACTGCTGGATTTGTATGGAAATGGATGTTGGTTTATGCAGCAGTCATTGTAGTTGGGGGACAATTATTCTGGTTTAACGGCCTCAAGCAAAGTAATGCCAGCGAAATCTCTTTAGCAAGTGCTTTTAATCCCATTGCAGGTGTAATAGCGGCTTACCTGCTGTTAGGAGAAGCACCAACCACCGCTCAATACATCGGAGGAGCTATAATATTAGGGGGAATTGTCCTGAATCAAATTGGCGTACAGCGCCTCAAGCAGACTGCAACCGATCGCTCCCCGACAGACTACGAAATGAATGAAGCCGTTAGTTATAAAGGAATATAGCATAAATAGCATTATCAGATTAGTTGAAGACAGGATAATTATATTCAAAGGGAATAGTAAAAAATACATTAATGCTACTGCCAATCTCCCTGTATTGTAAACCCTGCCCAATAATAAGGAGACTGCCATTTTTCAGAATTCCACATTTCTAACTGCGCCTCCCTTAACGCCACCACCGGATTCTGTTCTTCATCTAACATTTTCTGATAAAATTTAGCCATCACTTCAGATGTTGCCAAATCATTCACCGCCCATAAACTAACAACAACTCTTCTCGCTCCAGCATACATAAACCCCCTTGTCAATCCCACTAATCCTTCGCCTCTAATATTCTCCCCTAACCCCGTTTCACAAGCACTTAACACCACTAATTCCGCAGGTAAATTCAAGTTAAAAATATCATTCAACCGCAAGAAACCATTTTGATTTTCTCCGTTTTCATCGAGTAACGATAACACCACTCTCGATAATTCTGGGTTTACTGGATCTAATAAGCCATGAGTCGCTAAATGAACCATTTGATATTCCGCTAAATTAGGATTTGTTGCCATATCCCAAGAAGCCTCAAAATCAAACGCTTTCATCTGTTGATTTTCCGGCACTAACCCTAGAATTTTTTCCGCTTCTGTGCGAGTATATTGCAGACGATCGAATAATTGTCCGCCGTCTCCTAAGCCTAAATTACGGGCAGCGCGAGTTAAAGCAGATCGAGATAAACTATTATCTGTTTCAGCAACAATTGCGCTAAAACGTTCATCATTCTCAGAAAATACCGGATCTGCCAATACTGCTAACTTTTTCGCCGCAGGAGAACGATTTTGTAATTGTTGACGTTGAATAGCAACCGTTGAAGCTGAGGATAAGGTAACAATTTCATTTTGTACTAACAGCGGTGTTTGAGGAGAATTGGGCAACGGTAAAGCTACAAACGGCACATATTGTAAAACCCCATCCCCAACAACCAATAACCGTTTATTTTCCAATTTATCTAAAACAGGAGAAAGTAATATTTCACTCAAAGCAATTCCTGTTTCAATTGAACCCCCACTATCAGAAGTCACCGACTTTCTAAACGTCTCCGCCGCCTTTTCAATTTCACTCTGAGACGGCAATTCATAACTATTGATACTATCCTTTGTCACGGCCCAAAGATAACTGCGTTCTTCACCCAAAGAATATTCGAGTAATAACGTCTCCTCATCCAAAACCTGCTGTTGAATTTCTTGTAATGTCAACGGTTTAGGATATTTTAAATTAGCATAACGAGGACTATTGAGACGAATTTGGGCTTCGAGTTGATCCAGTTGAGTTAACAAAGACTGAGACTTTTGTTTTAATTCCTC
Source organism: uncultured Lyngbya sp. (assembly GCA_964401105.1). Taxonomy (GTDB): domain Bacteria; phylum Cyanobacteriota; class Cyanobacteriia; order Cyanobacteriales; family Microcoleaceae; genus JAAURB01. The sequence goes on from CAYNXM010000108.1 coordinate 2,715, forward strand.
CAGTTGATCTTAGTCATATTGACCACTCACTAATTCATGTCTAGCCTGTTCAACCGCATTCAATTGCTGAAGTAAATTCTGTTCTTTTTCCAACAGTTGCGGATCAACCCCTTGACGGATATTGGCATTGGCTTCGGTGAGAAGTTCAACCAAACTCCGGGCGCGACTACGTTCACTAATATGCAATGCTAAGACATCATAACCCTCATTAGGATTTTGTTGATGCAGTTGCATTAATAGATCGATATATAACTTGTAATGATGCTGAACCGTGGCAAAATAAGAAGCACGCAGATCCTGAGAACCAATTTTACTACGGAGATCCTCAACAATTTCAATGGCAGATTGAATATCTGTTAATGCTTCTGTGAGGTTGCCTAAATTGGATTTTGTGAATGCGATATTGCTGAGAGTCGTCGCTTCCCCACCGCGTTGGCGCAGCCTCTCCTCTGGAGAATCGCCCACTGCCCGCAATAAAGGTAAAGCTTGGTCGTAATAGTTTAAGGCTTTCTGTTTTTCTCCTAAGTCATCGTAGACAAGACCAATATTATTGAGAGTGGTTGCTTCTCCGTTGCGATCGCCCACTGCCCGCAATAAAGGTAAAGCTTGGGTGATTCTGATGTCCATAAGCCAACCCTACTACAAAGTTGATTTCGATCCCTGTGATTTCTCCCCGTTTTGTAGAGACGTTATATGTAACGTCTTTGTACATATCAATATATTACTGTGATGACTGGGAGGAAAACTCACCCGCTTTCACTTGGATGCTGAGAGGTTCACCATTGCGACGTAATCCTAATTGTAACTGGCTTCCGACTCGTTTTTGAATTACAGCCTGTTGTACGTCATTGGTATCTTTAACGGGTTTTTGGTTAATTTTCTCAATCACATCTCCAGCCCTCAACCCGGCGTTATCAGCAGGGGAACCAGGCATGACTCGCATAATTAACACCCCTTCCTCTTCGTTGATAAATAAACCGCTATTAGGATTATTATTCAACTGTTCCTTAACTTCTGAGGTTAGAGTCATCATTTGAATACCGAGATAGGGATGCTTAACTTCTCCATTGGCAATTAATTCTTCAGCAATGCGGTTAACGGTATTAATGGGTATGGCAAAGCCTAATCCTTGAGCGCCTTGTAAGATAGCGGTATTGACTCCAATCACTTCACCTTGAGCGCTGAGTAGAGGGCCACCAGAATTACCGGGGTTAATCGCTGCGTCAGTTTGGATAAAATCAACCCGTTTATCCGGTACACCAACCTCACTACTAGAACGACCCACCGCACTAATAATTCCGGTTGTCACCGTATTATCTAATCCTAATGGATTTCCGATCGCGATCGCCCAATCTCCCGGTTGTAAGCGTTCAGAGTCGCCTAATTTCACCGTGGGTAAATCCGAGGCTTCAATTTTCACCACTGCCACATCGGTAACCGGGTCACGACCCATGACTTTACCTTCAAATTGACGACCATCTTTCAACACCACACTGACTGTGTCTGCCCCATCAACGACATGAGCATTGGTGATAATTTGTCCTTGTTTATTCAGGATAAAACCAGATCCCGTCCCTGACTGAATTTGTTTATCGGGTATATTCGGAATTTGATCCCCAAAGAAACGACGGAAAAATGGATCGTTAAACATCTCAGGGGCGGCATTTTCTACCGTACGCTGAGCATTAATACGAACGACAGCCGGCCCAACATCTCTAACCACTTGGGCAACAAAGTTACTGGGAACAATGGCATTTGGGGCTGTCTGTGCCACAGTGGTATTGGGTTGTTCAACTCGTGCAGTCGCTGCTGAATTTTCAGTGGCAGACTCAGTAGGGGAGGAGTTACTGAGATATTGCCCACCCCAAGCGAGTCCTGCCCCCAAGGCAACTAACGCGGTTGAAGCTAACACTTTTTGTGTCAGTGTATTTTTAGATTGATTTGATATGGGTTGAGTATTCATATAGCGATCCTCTCGGTGAGGTAAATCAATAGACATAACAGTTTTTAATTAGGTTTGTTTGTTATAAGTTTTAGGGAAAGCCAGCCCAGATGTGAGGAGTTTGAGGAGCAAACGAGGTTTACTTTATAGTTTTGGGCTGACAATTTTTAGAATAAAGTCACAATATGACAGGGGGATGACAATGCCTTGACAATTTTGTGACATTCGTCATTTGTGGTTGGCAAGAGGTAAGAAGTGAGGAAACTTACCCCCGTTGCCCGTTGCCCGTTGCCCTTACGCCTACTACTTATTTTAATCAATTCGCCAGAGTTTGAGATTAAGTGATCACCAACTGTAACAGGCTTATCCCTAGACTTTCACTTCGTTAGAATAATCTTGCTGTTTAATCAGTTGAAACGGCCCCAGTAAAGCCCCCCAAATCCCTCGTCCTGTTGCGGGATCAATCCCTTGATCGTAGCTAAAAAAGGCTTCAGGTGTGACTTCAAAACCCAATTTAACCTGATACTGTTTGCCATCAACTGTGAAGCAGCAACGACAGTCTTCCGGGGGAAAGGCTTTAAACCGATCGATCTGAGGCCTCGGCGGTGAGTAAGTGACTGACAGTTTGCAACCGGGAAGAAATTCAAGCTGTTCGGGTGCGATCTGCTGTAAAATTTCTGGGTGAAGACCTGCCCCTTGAAACGCTTTAATATTTTTGGGCATATAGTACTGAACTTCCAAGTTATCAGACCCCTCTGGCGCGACACTGAGGCGTAAAAATCGAGGTCGATAGGGTTGACTTAAATTAACAACACTAGCTTGCTCTGCATACAAAGTGATACTATCTGGGAATAGCGGGATGGGTACAGGTCTGTGCCATAGTCGCAGATGTACATACCAAACCGGATCGGCTAGGGCTTGTTCTTGGTTGTCAAATTCACCGGCTAAGTATCGAGCCAAAGTGATTAATTCCGGCGTTAGTGTCATAACTTTATTCCCATCTGTGGGGTGAAATGCGGCTCAAACAGATTGAATATTGGAGTTGATGGCAACTGTCGATCTAATCAGATCAATTGATGGGGTGAATCTCCGAAGATTCTAACATCTTATCGAGTCATCTTAGATGATTTCTCAAGAGTGATCTTTGTTAACTCAATATTGACAGGCTAATAATAGCCATACAATCATTCATCATTTCTATATGTATTGTTGTCTGTTTGACTGTGAGATCACAGTGTTTGCCCTGATCCTTTCCCGCCTTTGTCCATGTTCTCCTCATTGATCTGCTTGTCGGATGTGATTTTATCATCATCTCTTGGCAAAAGTGACCTCTGAGGGGACAATATTTTAAGTTCTGCTTAGGATTGGCTTGTGAACAAGATCCGTACAGTCTCAGACACAAAACGAGCGTTTTATAGCATTCACACCCGTCCAGTCAACTCGATCTATCGTCGCGTAGTCGAAGAGTTGATGGTAGAAATGCACTTGCTTGCTGTTAATGCTGATTTTCAATATGATCCGATCTATGCCTTGGGGGTGGTAACGGGATTTGATCGGTTTATGGCTGGCTATACCCCAGAAACTGATAAAGAGTCTATTTTTAATGCCCTCATTCAAGCCCAACAAGAAGATCCCCAACAATATCGGGCTGAGGCTCAACGCTTTGAAGAATTAGGAAAAACTTTATCTATTGATACCTTAACCACATGGGCAGAGCAAGCGGCTACCCACAATGAAGGTAACGAATTACAGCAGTTATTCCATGCGATCGCGACTCGTCCTAAATTTAAGTATAGTCGCTTGTTTGCCATCGGTTTATATCAGTTATTAGAACAGATTAATCCAGAAGTGGTGGATAATAAAGAAGCCAGAGAAAAAGCATTGAGTGCAGTTGCAACCGGATTAAATCTTCCTCAGGATAAACTCCTAAAAGATCTCGATCTCTATCGCAGCAATTTAGATAAGATGGTTCAAACTCAAATATTGATGAAGGAGATCACAGAAGCTGAACGCAAAAAGCGAGCTGAGCGTGCTCAAAAAGCCACAAGTGCGACGACCACTGAGTCAACTGAACCCACTAATTTAGATGCTTAAAGTCTTTTGAACAACTGCAAAATAAATTAGGATTTTAATGATTCTTTAGAGACGTTCAATCTGAGCGTCTCTTTTAGAATATCCAGTTTTTCATCAAGATATAGCACTTTTAATTGATTAGCTTTAAAGCCAATTCAGTGACCGAGGAATTTCCTATAATCAATAAATTATCAATATTATAAATAATTTTATTAAAAAAAATCGTTAAAATTCAATACTGTCCCTAAGTTCTAAATTTAATCAAAAATGAGAAAGTAGCTTGTGTATGATTGTTTACTTCCTAAAAATTGCTCTCTCCTTTACCTTGTAAAAAATACTATTTTGCTGAATAAATTTTATCTCAGTTACATTTATCAAAAATCATCTCAGTGTTTTTAACGATCATGTTAGTCTGAATCTCATCCAATCAACCCTCCTCTCTCTATGAAATTACATGATTGAGAAGAATAAAGAGCACAAAATACAGATAAAGTTATACTATTAGCTCATTTTGTAATTAACAGAAATTACTAATGTTTATATTGAGCGTTCAATTTTTTTTAGTAAAAACACTGAAGACATCAACAGTATTATATGTAAAGCTGGGAATAAGAAATAAACCCTCGATTTACATGAAAACAAATAAGCTATGAAGCGCAATATTTTTTTAATCACTCTTTTAGGAGGTCTTGTTCTCAGCACGACCTCCAGCTGTTCTTCTGTCAGCCATATACTCAACAATACAAATTCCGAAAATCAGGTTACAGCCTCAGCTACACAAATTAAAGAAATCACAATTAGTGGCTCAGGATCCGGTTATCAACCCCTCAAAATATTAGCCTTCGCTTATCAAGAAAAGTATCCGAATATAAAAATTAATTTCAATCCGAGTAACCAAACCAGTGGAGGGATTCAAGGAGTTAAAGATGGTAT
>CAYNXM010000109.1:0-21288 GCA_964401105.1 uncultured Lyngbya sp.
TGCTTTGGAAAGATCTTTCAAGTTAACCTGTATTGATTTATGCAATACTGAAGTCGGTTTGTTAACAGACATTCCAGAGTCACTATTCATATTTTTTAATTTTAATCACTAGAAAATATTCAGTCTATCATTTGGTTAATATCGCTAGAGGCAAGATATCAACTCAGTTCTTAATCTAAAATGACCCTGAAATACTATTCTGTTTAATTATATTATTCTATTCAATTTAATCAGTTTGAGGTACTGGCAAATGCATCAGCCTAATCAAATAAAGATTAATCTTCAAGGTAGATTAGAGTTACGACTCTGGATCAAACCAACTGGACCGCCAAGCCGACTCTGCTTCTAAAACTGCTTTTTCTCGCTGTTTTTTCTGATAATCGTGTTTAAACTGACTCAGTTGACCAGAAAGATGACGAATTTGATGTCGTTGGGCCATTAAGGTCGCATCAGCAAATTCAATTTCTGATAACCGCAGATGAACCGTCATTAAGCGAGTGATGGAGGCACTTTGTGGCTCTTCAGCGTCCTCCGTCTCAATCATAATATTCAACAAGTTAGGGGGGCCTGCAACGGTCTCTGCTGCCGCTTCTGATTGAGAAGCCGCTTCTAAAATTGCTTCAGGCAGTTTCGGAGCAAAAATGTTAAATTTTTGAATGCGGAAATTAGTATCCCGAGAAAGCTGACTCAACAGGTGACTAATCGCTGATTCTATCTTTTCTTGCCAAGCTATTAATCGTTCTGGCGGAGTTTGAGGACGTGATGGTTGTAGTATAAATTGTAAACGGTTTAATGCCTCAGACTGGGCAGAGCCGGTGGGTTGCTGTTCTTCACTCGGTTGAGACTCCTCATTTAAGGCTAATTCTAATCGATGTTCGGACTGTTGTAGTGACTCAACAGGACTGAGCAATGTTAATAATTCCGTTTGAGCTTCTGTTGATAACTGTCGTATCTCTTGCTGAAATTTTTGCCGTTGTGAGAAAGATAACTGAAGAAATGATTCCGGATAACCGTGGGTACACAAGTGATAGCAAGCCAGGACAAGCTGTTTATTGATAGCTTGACCTAAAACAGTCAGATAGTTTTGATAGACTTTCTCAAACTCTTGAGCGAGTTGGGCGATCGCGGTTTCTAATGCGGTTAACTCTTGTTGAATTTGCTGAATTGAGCCTGCCATTTCATTCCTCAACAATGATTTAAAAATCATAAAAAACCCCGACTGAGTGTTAAAAGACTTTCAATCGGGGCAAAGATTATTATCCCTACTCACCCTAGGCTTTGCCACCTGTTTGAGCAGCAACTTCTTCTGCAAAATTAGACTCTTCTTTTTCAATCCCTTCACCCATGACAAATCGAGCAAAACGACGCACTACAATATTTTCTCCTAATTGAGCAACTGTTTGTTTAACTAACTCTTCAACGGAGATATTTTGATCGCGGATATAGGGTTGCTCCATCAAGGAGAGTTCTTTCAAACGCTTATCAATCCGGCCTTGAACAATTTTTTCCTTAATATTATCTGGCTTATTGCCCAAGTCATCCCGCTGCATTTCAATCTCTTTTTCCTTTTGCACTATGTCTGCCGGAATATCATTCACACTGACATATTCTACATTAGGACAGGCTGCGATCTGCATGGCGACATTCTTGACCAAATCTTGGAATTCTTCCCGACGAGCCACAAAGTCTGTTTGACAGTTCACTTCAACTAACACACCGACGCGACCCCCAGTGTGAATATAACTACCCACCAGTCCCTCGGCTGCAACCCGACCTGCTTTTTTGTCGGCTGAAGTAATGCCTTTTTGCCGTAGCCACTCTACTGATTTTTCGATGTCGCCATCATTTTCTTTCAGGGCTTTTTTACAATCCATCATTCCTGCGCCTGTTTGGTCGCGCAGTTGCTTGACTAATTTTGCTGATATTTCGGCCATGTTTTCTTCAAGTCCTTCTCTTCAATTTATTGTGAATCATGACAAGACATCTGTTATTGAATACTAACAAATGACCCGGTCAATCTCAATACATCGAGCTACGCTGTGGGAATCGGGAATAAGTGAGGAGGAAAGCAATTAATCTGATGTGATTTTTTTGTTCCTCCTGATGAAATCTCACCCAGTCCCCTTATTTCCCTATCTATTCCCTATCTGCTACTCTTCCTCGCCAGTCTTCTCCTCCTGTTGGATCTCTTCTGGATCTTCTAGTTCTTCTTCGTAGTCCTCTTCTGCGCCTTCGTAGTCTTCGTAGTCTGCCATTGTTGCACTCTCCAGCTCACCGTGGCGACCTTCGTAGATGGCATCAGCCAGTTTACCTACGATTAACTTAATCGCACGAATCGCATCATCGTTGGCTGGGATATGAATATCTGCTAAGTCCGGATCGCAGTTGGTATCCAGCAGCGCAATAATCGGAATCCCTAGCTTACGACATTCTGTTACAGCATTATACTCTCGACGTTGATCGACAATAATCACAGCATCAGGGATGCGGCGCATTAATTTAATCCCACCGAGGTACTTTTGTAACTTACTTAATTCTCGACGAAGAACGGAAGCTTCTTTTTTCGGTAAATAATCCAACTGACCACTTTCTTCGCGGTATTCTAGTTCTTTGAGACGTTCTACCCGCGTTTTGATTGTCGTCCAGTTGGTCAGCATTCCCCCTAACCAACGTTGGTTCACAAAGTAAGCCCCTGCCCGCTGAGATTCTTGGGCAACAATACCCGCTGCTTGACGTTTGGTGCCGACAAATAAAAACTTTTTACCCTGCTCTGAGGAGGTTCTGATGTAATCATAAGCCGATTCCATCAATTGAGCGGTTTGCACCAGGTCAATAATATGAACTCCGTTGCGCTCTGTAAAAATATACTGAGACATCCGAGGATTCCAGCGACGGGTCTGATGACCAAAGTGAACGCCGGACTCCAGCATTTCTTGCAGGCTAATGACTGCCATAATTGATTTTTCTCCTGTTTCGGGTTTATCCTCCATTCAGGCTTGTATCTCTAGGCTGCGCTTGCGGTTGAGACACCCGAAATCCTGAATGTGTGAATTTTAGACAACCTTGTCATTATATCAGAAGAAAAGTGGATCGGCTCAATGCTTGCAGAATTGATTTAATTTTTGACTTCTACCATCTCAATCACCTTACCCTCAAAGTCTTTGACTAAGAAGTTCAAGGGTTTTTCGCTGCGGATTTTAAACTTAATTCCTCGCAGTTGAACGCGCATCAAAATTTGTTCGAGGCAGTCGTGATCGAAGCAAACATGGCGGTGTCGATTTCTTGAACCATAACTGGCACCGCTAATAATATGCAACTGACTATTTTTCATCAGTTGATACCATAATCCATCTGTGCCGGCGGGATCTTGTCCAGCAGCCGCTGGTAGAGTTGTGGTAGACATATACAAGGGATCAATCCCTGTTGCGCCTAGAGTCTGTTCATAGTTGTAATAATAGTGGAGAGGAACATCCGCCACTGGCAAATCCAGCACTCCTTCATAAAACTGTCTGGCTCGATTGAGATCGCTCACCATAACGGTATATACTTTCGGGGCGCTGGTGAGAAACATCCACATGGCAACGGCGTAGGCAGCAAGCAGCATCACCATTACGCCTTGAGTAGAAAATAAACTATCAAGTGCGGGGATAAATGCACTCAAGGGGAGTTGATACAGGGATAAATCCAAACTGCTGATGGCGACCATGAACTACTTTGAAGGTGAACAACTGAATTGAACAGATCGTATCTTAATAATTTAATGTTAACAAAAATATATCCTTGCGACGGCTAACTGTAAAGATGAATTGGACTGAAGTTTTTGTGTATGGAACGTTGAAGCCGGGAGAATACAACTATCAGTGTTACTGTCAAGGGGAGATGATTCAAACCCAAACAGCGATCGCTTACGGTCAATTATTCCAATTACCGATGGGTTATCCCGCAATGATAGCCGCAGAAGGAGTGGTTTATGGGATGATTTTATCTTTTCCTCATCCCGCTATTTTACAAGCTTTAGACCAACTTGAAGATTACGATCCTTACCGTCGTCCTGAAGATAATGAGTATCAACGACAACAGATTCAAACCTATACTGTAGACCATCAACCTTTGAGGACGGTTTGGGCTTATTTAATGACGAGTGAATCTATCCGACGGTTTCCGGGGGCTATTTTGATTCCGAGTGGGTGTTGGAGTTCCGTTTAAGGTTGTGTGGATAAAGTTCTGGAGTGAGGGGCTTTAGGAATTTGAATCAAGGGTTGATCCACACTAATACTAACAGCATCGGGATTAATAATAGGAACAACAGGCTCGTGTAGGGCAATTCTCAGGGGTTCTATTTCTGAGGACTGACTGAGTTGTTGTTTGAAGCTTCCTGGATTTTCACCTAAGATCGAGCCAGAAATTGCTGTGAGTAATACAGCGGTAATGGCTGCCCCGCCCCAGATCAGCCGAGTACGAATCCTACGGTGGATCTGCTCAAAGACTCGATTTGCAAGCTGCTTCGGGGCGATCGCAGCCTGGGGAATCGGCATTGAACGCCACTGGGCGCGGACTTGCAGCCATTGAAAATATAGGGCTTTAAACTGGGGATCATCAGCCATCCATCTCTCAACCTGACGACGTTGTTCGGGAGTCACTTCCCCATCGAGATAAGCACTTAATAATTCATATTGTTGGGGCTGAAACTGATGCTGATCCACTGATAGGTCTCTGTTGAAATGGGCAACTAAGTTTTGCTGAACTTGATCTCGATTGTTCATAGTATTACCCCCCGATCATCTAAATTTTGAGGAATTATTAACGATTCTTCATGGGTAAGGGATGAACTTCAGTTCGGTTAAACTGCTTTAGCAAGAAATTGATTACTACTGGCTCAATTTTATCCTGATTTGTGTATGAATTTCAACTGTTTTAAATTCCTTTAATCATGGAGATAATTTTTGAGTTGGGATTGTAATCTTTGACGTGCTCTAGCAATTCTAGATTTAACCGTACCTAAAGAAACTCCTGTTATTTCTGCAATTTCTTCATAGGCTAGGCCTTCTATTTCCCGTAAAACAATTGTAATCCGGAAGACTTCAGGTAAGTCTGCGATCGCATCCTGGAGTTGATCGTAAAATTCCCGAGTACTGAGATCTTCATCGGGGCCGGGTACATCGGCTGGGATCTCCCAATCCATCTCACTATGATCGAGGCTGCGCGGTGCATCCAAAGATAAAGGCGGCCGCGTCCGTTTGCGCTTTCGCAGTTCATCGTAGAATAAGTTGGTGGCTATTCGGCTGAGCCATCCCCGAAACTTTTTCGGTTCTTGCAGGCGCTTGATATTGCGATAGACTCGAATCCAAACTTCTTGAGCTAGATCGGCTCGGTCTTGCCAATCTGGGGCTAAATGGTACAATACTTTCTCTACATGAGATTGGTATCGACGCAACAGTTCGGTGAAAGCTGCGCGATCGGGATGAACTCCTGCTTGACAGCGGTATATGAGTTCGTCATTGGATAACTTCTCTGGGGGAAGCTGCAACAGAGGATTGACGGTCTGTGATGTAGACCAAGAAATCGGTACAGATTGACTCATAGATAAAATCTGGCGGGTCATATCTAATAATACTGTTGACGGTGCTTAATGGCTGAAAGTTCCCGGCGCTTCAAAAGTTAAAAATTGGGTTGATATTGACATTTGCCCAAACCTAGACTATTTCTTTTGACTTCGGCTTAGTAGATGAATTGATCTTCAATTGGACGATATCAGTATACAATCGCCCACTACTTTTTCACCCTCCCCAGTTTGAGAGTTTAAAGCATAATAAATTTCTCTATAGTTTCCTGGGTAAAGTCTGAAAAGCTATTAAGTTTAGTTTAATTTTAAAGCACTGACAGGAACCTCATCCCAAGATTCAACTGTTCTCAATCTGGCGACCCAACCTTGTTGAATTTGCTCCGGTGTTAAATTATTTTTAAAAGATTCATGACAGTCTTGTGCTTGTTCTTGATTGCTACAAGCGATACAAGAGTAGATTAACCCGGCGGGGTCGAGTTGTTCATTTACCCAAATTTTCATTTTAATTTTATTTATTTAATTTAATCATTAAGTCAGCAGTTGTTGGTTATTGTATCAGAGATTGTCAAGACTTGAGTTGAACCAATGCCGTTTCTGTAACGCGGCAGGTTTTCCATTCTTCTAAAATAGCAGCCCCAATACTGCGATAAAAATCAATGGCGGGTTGATTCCAGTCTAAAACACTCCACTCTAACCGCCCACAATTTCGAGAAACGGCTAACTGTGCTACAGCAACAATCAGCGCTTTTCCAATTCCTTTTCTGCGATATTCTGGTAATACAAATAAATCTTCTAAATAAATTCCGGGTTGAGTTAAAAAGGTAGAATAGTTATGAAAAAATAAAGCAAATCCAACAGTTTTATCTTGAATATCAGCTAATATGACTTCTGCATAAGGATGTTTGCCAAACAAATGTTCTTTCAGTTGTTCTGGGGTTCCAATCACTTGATGAGAAAGCTTTTCATATTCAGCTAAAGCCTGAATTAAATTAAAAATCGTCTCAACATCTTCTACAGTAGCTGAGCGGAGTTGAAGAAATGCTGTATCCTGGCTCATTAAATCATTTATCCTCAAGCTAGAGCGCTATTATAGAATGACCTTTAACGAATTGGCAAATAACTGAGTTATGATTTAATCCATCCTTTCAAGCTTTCAGCGACATGAGAACGGCGGAGTTTTCGCATGGCTTTGGCTTGGATTTGACGCACTCGTTCCCTAGATAAATTCAACAAGCCACTCACTTGTTCTAGAGTATGAGGAATTCCTGTGGTTAAACCGTAACGTAAGACAAGAACCTCTTGTTCTTGGGGGAGGAGAACAGAATTTAAGACTTCCAGTAAATCTTGGCGCATCATCACTTCACCCATTTGTACTTCTGGTGAGTGTATTTCATTATCTTCGAGTAAATCCATTAACTCCGAGTTTTCTTCCGAACCCACCCGATGATTTAAAGATAAGGATTTGCGGCGAACTTGCTGTAAGAGACGAAGTTGAGGAATGGAGACAGAAATGGCTTCGGCTAACTCCGTTTCAGTGGGTTTACGATGTAGCGCCCGCTTCAAATCTCGATAAGCCCCTTGTAATTTATTTAACTGTTCAATCACGTGAATGGGAAGGCGTATTGTTCTTCCTTGATTGGCAATGGTGCGAGTAATGCCTTGACGAATCCACCAGTAAGCATAGGTGGAAAATTTATAGCCTTTATCCGGGTCAAACTTCTCTGCGGCTCTGTTTAATCCTAATGCACCTTCTTGAATTAAATCAAGGAAAGGCACTCCTCTATTGAGATAACGCTTAGCAATGGAAACCACTAGACGAAGATTAGAACTAATCATTCTGCGCTTAGCGTCGTGTCCTTGATGAAGTTGAGTGTGCAACTCAGCCTCGGTGAGTTGAGCCTCCTGTGCCCATTCTGTTAATGTGGGGGAACGGTTTAATTGAGTGGTTAATTGAGTTTGTAATTCTTCAAGAATCACTAAGGTTTGAATGTGACGCGCCAATTGAATTTCTTCATTCGGTTTCAGCAATGGATAACGAGCCATTCCCTTAAATAAGGTGGCCACAGCATCATCAACGCTCTTCGAGTTGTCTGCCGAGGGAATTAAGGTTGAGTTATCCATTGGGAAGTCCTCCTATTGTAGTAGAGCAGCAAGCCAGTGAACCCGATTGCGTTACCGAGTCGCTACCGCAATCGTTTTCTCCGGGTAGATTCATTGAGCTGGAAAGTAGAGTGGATTAAAGTTTACCTTCTATAGAACATTATAGTACGGTCCCTTGAAAATCACAGAATTTTGAGGAGAAGCTAAAAGTTTTATTCGCGACCTGAGGCAAGGGGGTAAACTGCTAATACATTCACAAAAACCAGATCATTTGTCATTTGACATCCACTGTCAACCGGTTTTCTCATCTTCTGATGACTCGATCAATCTTACCCGTCTATTTAATCATGAATTATCATTTTATTTGATCTGTTTAACTTGAGGAACAGCAAAGCCAAAATCAGTGGGTGCAATCGGTTTAATATAAGGATCGTGACCGCCTACTTGATTAGTCCGAAGTAACCATAAAGAAGCACCTAATTGTAAGAAGATCATGGCTAATTGATCGTTTGTCCAACGAGGGAGTAAAGTTCGCCAACTCGATAAAATCATCCATAATGTTTTTCCGGGTGTTTCTACTGGAAATCCCCCTAAAGTCGGCTGATTATATCGCCAGTCTGAACGTACCTTTCCCATCGGTGTGAGATAATTTTCTAAACTGCCGAGTAAGTTACCCAGTTGAATAAAACGTTGGGTTTGTTCATGGTCTGGATGTTCCCGTAACCATTTAACAATTAAAGGATTCAATTCAAACTGAGCAGTCATGCGTCGTAATGCGGTATAAAGCGCTTGGCTAGAGTCTTGCACACAGGAATTAATCGGACTAACAAAAGTAGTTCCGGTGCCGTCTCCTACGCGATATCTGGCTGCCATTACATCTAATTCTTGAATCACATAAGATAGGGGAGAAAACTTGATGCCATCAAAGTCATAATCTTCGGTTAATGGCGTAAATTTAACGATGATATCACAGGTAGGGCGCGATCCTAGCCAGCCCCATTGTCGGTCTCCTAAATAGCGTTGCCACGCTAATGTTCCGGCAATAATTCCATCCGTATTATGGGTATAAATTTGACGGTATTCTATTTCAAATCGCAGTTGATGGGTTAAGGCATCTCGCACTACTTTAGCTATCCCAAAAGCAAAGTGACCAAAAAAGATTCCTAAAGGAGAAAACTCCGCTTTTTTCCCACCTATTCCGCCATATAAATGCATCAGTAAGCCGCGATCGCCTTCTTGCCATTGAGACTGATAAACGGGAGATTTTTCGGATTTATTCCAAGGATTTAACTGCACTGAATAAGCTTTGCCTTGGTTTTCAGCCACGTTATCCCAATAGTGAAAATTAATATAGTTAATCGTTGCTTTTTTACCAGTAATCACCCGATCCGGATGTAGAGAAAATAGCTGGTAAGGTGCGATCGCTTTGACAACAAATCGACCATTAATATTTTTTGCGCCATAAATATACCAGCCTATTTCATTCAGGGGAGAAGATTCTATTCCATGATTGTAGGAAGGAAGAACTCCATTTTTATTGGCAATCACTGAAGGGATATAAACAATTTCTTTCTCCCCATTAAATTGTTGGGTTTGACGATGATAATGACGGACTTGAAATAGATCTCCCCCTAAAAATTGTAGAATTTTAACTAAGGCATAAAATCGACCACTAATTTGAATTGGTTCTCGTTGAATATAAAGAGCGGGTTGATTTAATCCATTATCTTCTATTCGGATAGGCTCAGGCAATTTAACCATAACATCATTCTCAGGATGCGCTCCGGCTAAAGACTCTAATGGATCAACATTGAACCAATGATTAATTCGTTCGGGATGAATATTTCCTTCTTGCTGACTGACGCGGGCTTGGTCATTAAATTCAACGGTTTGAGTCACCAGTTCAATATACAGATTAACATCGGGAAGATCTTGCCAACGTAAATTAACAATTTGTCCAATTCGATGGGAGTTGGCTGCATCAGTATGATAAATTTCAAATAATACCCCTTTCACCTGTTGACGCTGTTGTGGGTTAGGTAAAATTAGCCGTCCCATCCACATCCCAATCGGTTGATAATATTGTAAATTAATCGATTGATTCAGGGGATAATAATCCCGTTGATTAAATATTGCAGTTTGATATTTTTCGTAATTACTAATAACTCTAAATTCATCCGGATTTAATCCTGTATTTTCCCAATCTTTGACTAAAATTCCGGTGATTGTATCAACTGTTTGCTGGAGTGGAGTCCGTCCATCGGGTAAGATCGTCCCCTCTCCAATTGGCCCTTTATCCCCATTATGAGCCACGGGTCCCAGGGAAACAAAGCTAATTTTGCCCCGACGTTTGGCACAATTCCAATTGGATAAAACCATTGCTGCCCAGCGTCCTGGGAATATAATAGGGCTAAGCCGTTCAACCAGGTCTTTGTCTCCCACCAAATGATAGAGGCGCTCAATTTGCATAATCCCCGTATTGCCACTAATCACCCCCGCCAGGGAAATGACTTCTATCGGGGCTTGCAGGGTGTGTTTGAGGAAGGAAACCGCCCCCATCGACATCTGACCCCCACCACTGTAGCCAATTAAGGTTACAGGAATTTGACTGCCGATGGGATACCCAAAACTCACCAGGCTATCTAATAAAACTTGGGCTAAGCCTTGATTATGAATGGGGCCATAACGAGGGTCGGCTGCAACGGCAACTGCAAACATATTGCGAATACTGATAATTAAACCAATCGGATGGGTCGGATTTCGCAGGACAAAAGATTCAATAATTTCCCATAAAAAAGCTAAGGGACGATCTTCAGTTAAGGGTCGATTATTAACGGAATAGGGCATAATTCCCTTGACAATTAAGACATTATCTGGGGTTGCCTCAGCTAATTTATCGAGCAATTTTTCCACTCGGGGAAGATAAGTATAAGATCCTTGATTGACTCCATCTAAATAAATCACATAACGGGCAACAGACATCTCTTCCGGAACAACTTGTACGGCGGTACCTGCATATTGCAAAGGTTCAGGTTCATACCAACCCGCCCACCAAGTTAATGCTTCTAATGGAGTCAGTAAAATTGAACAAAATAAGGCAATAAAACTAATACTGGCTAAATCAACAATTAATCGTAAAGTTTTAGTGAGGGTTTGATAGAGAATGATAATCCCATTTTGTCCCGTTGAAAGCAGGATAGCTACAATAAATGAAAACAGTCCGATCGCAATTAGTCTAACTAATAACAATAAGCGACGAATTTGTTTTTTTGAGGTCTTGGCTTCGATCCAAATTTCATTACTAACAGCATTAACAGTTAGGGGATTACCCTGCATCAGGATTTGTTCCAGTTCTTTTTTATCTGTAACTAGAGTTGTTCCTGCTGCTAAATTTTTTAGCCACTTACCGATGGCAATAATCGGACGACCAATCGTTCGTTGTAGGGCTTGTAAGACCACCCAACCTAAACCAGCACAGGCAAATGCCCCCCAAGCATTTAAATCTGTTAACAC
Source organism: uncultured Lyngbya sp. (assembly GCA_964401105.1). Taxonomy (GTDB): domain Bacteria; phylum Cyanobacteriota; class Cyanobacteriia; order Cyanobacteriales; family Microcoleaceae; genus JAAURB01. Next base: position 11,177 of record CAYNXM010000109.1, read on the forward strand.
CTGTAAAGCTGTGATTTCAGCTAACAGCGCCCATAAAGATAATAAAATGGAAATGGAAATTCCCACATAAGGCAAGCCAATCAAAAACCCTAACATTAATGGGGTATAACTTAACCCTAATGTTCTGAAAACCGTGGGATAATCTAGATTAGAATCAAAGAAAAAGTTCGCACTCAATCCAATACTAGCCGCCCAAAATCCATAAGTAAAAGTGAATAATAGAGATGCAATCCCTAGACTGAGGAAAAAACGAAACGGCTTGACTCGATTGAGAAATAAAACAATACATTGTCCAATGGCTTGCGCTAAGCCAGCAATCAGTACAATGATTAGTGCTACTTGATTTCCTTGAGGTAAGCTATTAATCCAGTTAAATACATCTGAATTTAGTGTTAATGCACCCCAGACTAAATCACAAAATTGATTCAGGGCTGTTTCCATCTTTTGCTTATATATTTATGAGGATTCGTGGGTTTTCAATCATATCTTTATTCTCAAATCTTGTAAGAATTCTATTAGCTATTTCCAATTGTCAGGAATTGGGAAAAGAAACAGAAATTCATTCGTTATTTGTTGCTTGAAACCCACCCTTAATCTCTCTATCTGTCACCTGATTCGCGTTCGCCTTCAGAATGCCGTTGTAGCGCCAACTGAATCAGTTGATCCACTAATTCGGGGAAAGACACACCGCTGGCTTGCCACAGTTGAGGATACATACTGGTTGCTGTAAAGCCAGGAAGTGTATTAATTTCATTAATAAAAATTTCCCCAGTTTTCTCAACATAGAAAAAATCAACTCGGGCTAAACCGGCTGCATCAACTGCCAGGAATGCTTCCACTGCTTGATCCTGAATTTTGCGGGCGATGTGTGGATCAATTTCAGCCGGAATAAACAGATCGGCTTTACCTTCAGTATATTTTGTTTCATAATCATAAAAGTCGCTGTCAAAGGTAATTTCTCCCACCACAGAAGCTTTAGGATTATCATTACCTAAAACCGCACATTCTAACTCTCTGGCTTCGACTCCCGCCTCAACAATAATCCGTCGATCGTAACTGGCAGCATTATCTAAAGCAGTCTCCAATTCTGAACGCGATCGCACTTTAACAATACCCACTGATGACCCCAGATTAGCCGGTTTAACAAAGCAAGGATATCCCAAATCGGCAACGAGTTGATCGCATAATTTCGGAAAAACACAACTATTAGACCAAATCTGCGATCGCGTCACAGCTTGATATTTGACTTGAGGCAGTCCGACTTGAGAAAAAGCCATTTTCATGGCAATTTTATCCATTCCCAGGGCTGAACCCAGGACTCGCGCCCCCACAAAGGGTTTTTGCATCAAGGTCAATAATCCCTGTATTGTACCATCTTCTCCATTTGGCCCGTGCAAAATGGGGAACCAAACATCAATCTCAGCCACATGAGTTTGCTGCGGAATTAATCCCGCAATAGTATCGATGGCGGTTTCATTCGGTTTAATATCCGCTTCGGGTAAAGCCAGAGGTTGGCCGGAGGCTAACACTTGGCTAGACTGATTCAAACTTTGCCAAACCCCATCTTTTTGAATATAAACCGGAAGTACCGTATATCGACTGTTATTATCCCCTTCTGATAAGGCTTTCGCGATCGCCCTAGCGGAACGAATCGACACCTCATGTTCACCGGAACGTCCTCCAAACAAAAGACCAACTTGTAACTTAGTCATACTACTTTGATTCTGCACGCTGTTTTGATTACTATATCAGACCCGACAAGAAACAGTTTCAATGTCTTGCCGTTCATGTTACATCTGACTGCATCCACTATCACTGTAACAATAGATTTTTTGTTTCCGAATATTTTCGGATTTACTTTTTCAATCTGTTTTAAGTTTTCTCCGTAAATTCAACTACCCCTGTTTATTTCTTCTTAATTCATCAGTTTAAATTCCTAAGTTTGTTTGATTTTCGTTAACGAATTTAAGTATTTTTACTGAGATCTTATAGAATTTATTAATTATTCCTCTACTGTTGTCTTTAGGATTTGGAAATGCTAGACTATATTTAAATCTACCTAAAAATAGTGGTTATTAAAAGTTGATTCATTAAAATACCTTAAGCCGCTATCTTTATTGATTATTGAGCTAATAAAACATTTGTTTATACAACCCTGAAAATCATCATTTGTATTAACAGATATCCAATTCGATAAAATGTAGGAGATCGAACCCAAAACCTAACATTATTTAAAACAAAAGAATATTTTCAGAAAACTTTGTTTAATTTTTTTAAGAAAATATTCATTTTTATAGGTGCACTAGGTATTTAGAGTGAAGCGCTTTAAATATTAGAATGAGATGAGTCAGTGAATCTTATCTTTTTAATTATAAGGGGATGTTTAAGCAAGATGGAGGAGTGGATCTCCTAGAATCTGAGGGTGACTGAATTGAAGCATCAAACTTGTTATCAAAGCAAGTTTAATTGTGAGATCAAACTATAGGCAAACCCATGAGAACACAAAAACTCTATCAACAAGGTTTAACTAAAGCAAAAAAGGGAAATTATCGCGGCGCATTGAATGATCTCAATCGAGTTATTGATCGAGATCCCCACTACGCCACGGCTTACAGTAATCGAGGTCTACTATACTATTATTTAAGGGATTATAAGAAAGCTGTTAAGGATTTAAATTGTGCTTTAAGAATTAATCCTAAGTTACCGGAAGCCTATTTAAACCGGGGCAATGCTTGGCGACATTTAGGAGAAACTCAGAAAGCCATTCAAGACTTGAATAAAGCTCTCAAGCTAAATTCTAAGAGTGATGTCACCTATAATAACTTAGGATTAGTAATGGCTCAGACTGGCGATTATGAAATAGCAGTTGACTACTATAATCAAGCCCTCAAACTGAATACTCAAAATTACAAAACTTATTATAATCGGGGACGAGCATACTATCTTCTTGGAAAAAAAATAGAGGCTATTCAAGATTTCAATCAAACTCTACAGTTAAGTCCAAACTATATCAAGGCTGATCTCAATCGAGGGCTTTGTTATTATCAACTCGGAGAAGCAAATCTTGCCATCAGTAATTACAATCGTGCTTTGCAAATCGATCCCTATAATGCCTATGCTTACTATAACAGGGGTTGCGCCTACTACAACCTGAAGCAAATGCAGGCTGCAATTGATGATTTTGATCGGGCAATTCAAATTAATCCCAACTACATCAAAGCTTATCTCAACCGAGGTTTAGCCCGCTATAAACTGGGGGATCAAACCAGTGCCAACCAGGACTTTTATCATGTGATGTGTGTGAATGCAGATGCCTACGTTTATTATCAAGCACAACGTAGTACTTCTGCCAGTGAAAGTTATTCTAAGAATGCACCTCAAGTAGAAGTTAATCAGGGTGGAGAATATTTCTACACTACCTTTTTAAATGGTATATGGGATACCGCTGATTTAGATCAACGAGAATCCATGATTTGTGAAGCCGAGTTTATTAATGAATAAATGAATTATCAATTTGATCAATCTATCGCATTATGCAAATAGGTGATTATAAATTGGAAAAACGAGTGTAATTCATCAAGTCCACACAGTAATAGACTTGGCCCATATCTATCACCTTGTCAAATTTTTACCAGGTTGGTTTAAAGATACATTACCTCAATCTCCTATCAAGCAAATTGCCTTACTATATTTAGATTCAGATGATTATAAGTCAAGAGGAAATTAATCAACATAATAGAAGGACTTCATAAATGGAAATCAACCGATTATCAGACAATGATCTTAGATTTAACTTGCAATAATCTGCCACTCTAGAAGTACTTCTGAGGGGATATTCAACTGAATTTTGGGTTGAGAATTTAGATTTAACTCCAAAGAAATCGACGAACTCATCGATAATTTTTCTAAGATATTTTTAAAGTCATATTGACCCACATTAGCCGCTGGAGAATATTCCACAAACTCATCACTCGCTTGTAACACTTTACCCCGATCAGTAATAATCGTCAAAGGTTCAGGATGATTAAGTTTAACCTCTCCTGGAAATCCAACAATTCGTAAACTAATCTGTTTAATTTGCTCCTGTTCAATCTGTTTAAAAAGGATAAGTTGCCAAGAACGATGCGCTGTATCTGTCAACCGATGGCGAGATTGATAAAGGATTTTTCCGGGCGCTTCTGGGTGTTGACGAATCGTAGCGGATGCAGACTGAATGGGAAAAAAAGTTAAGCCTAATAGCAAACTCAAGAGGATAAAACCTCTGACCAAAATCCGAAATAATAATGATTTTCGTGGTAGATTAACAAGCATAATCTCTTACCAATCTTGACGTTTTAACATTTTAGGTAACTTTAACTGAGGAAAACGATAATAAGTATTGGCATCATCATCGACTTCAGGAAAAGCCGAAAAAATTTGAGCTTGTTGTTCTAAATATTGTTGAGCCATTACCGCTTCAACCTGAGCCATTGCCGCCAGTTGAATCAAAGAGACTCTACCATTTTGTGCTTCAATTAAACGATAAAATGCTTTCTCTAAATTTTGTTTTTTTCGTTGTTTCTGGTTTTGATCGGCAATCCATAATCCAATAAATATTCCTAGAACAGTACTTGTGATAAACTCTAAAATAATCATATAAGTTAGTTATCCGAATGGAGTCTATACTAATGATGATAAATGAGACGCTCTACTCGAACGTCTCAATCGGTTACATCAGCGTTAAAGCTTAAGGCTTCACTAAATTTTCAGCACCGGCAATCACTTTGGCAGATTCTATAACATCACCTTGTTTTAACTGCCGTAATACTTCTTTTCCATCAACCACATAACCAAATACTCCGTAACGACCATCGAGTAAATTGAGGCCGGCTGGAGTTAATTCGGGTTCAAATAAAAAGAAGAAAATCTGAGATGAACCGCCATCGGCTTCCGCTTCCGGACGGGCTAAAGCAACGGTTCCATAAGCCGAAAAGGGCAAAACAGGTTGATCGCGATAACGACCAATTTCTTCTAAAGTAAAGTGGTAAGTCGGTTCTTCATCGCCACGAACCAAAATTTCTAATGGAATTGCCCGATATTCATTCGTTTCTGGGTCAACAAATCCAACTTCCTTACCGGGCGGGTCACCTACTTGTAGGACATAATCTTCTGAAGGGACAAACCCTAACCCATCATAGAATCCCCGTTCCACTAAATCAATAAAATTACCTGCGGTCACAGGAGCGCTGTAACCATCTGCAACCATAGTCATTGTCCCTTTATTGGTTTGGATTTCAACCGTGGCACGACCTTTGAGTTGAGGTAAATTGGCAAATTCAGCAGGCACTTCATAGGGAAAGCCTGTCACCATTAGTTCTTCAAGCTGACTGACTTTTTTGAGCAATTGGGCCCTCGTTTCTAACAGTTTTTCACCGTCTTGGACTTCTTGTGCTTCCCTGAGGGCAACTAGACCATCCTTAATTTGATCGAGAATTTCCTGTGCTTCAGCTTGTCGCTGAGGTGGAACACTTTCTAAAACTTTTGATTCTTTTAAGTTCAGAATTGTGGAAGCTTTTTTGATATCTCCAGCGATAGACCCCCAACGTTTCCCACGCACTCGGGTGGCAATGTCTTCTAAACTTTGTTGAAGTTTACGAACTTCTCGGTTGTCAATGGGCAATGCATAGCGTAATAAAGCTTTTCCATCAGTAATTGCATTGCCAGCCGGTAAACTGCTTTCTCGTTTTGGTTTATCGTTATCCCCATTCCACCAAGCTCCACTTAAGCCAACAGAAAGGGATAACAGCAAAAGGGCAACAATACCAGTTCTCAGCCAGCGTTTACAAGTCTGTATCATAGAATTGGGCATATCCAGCATAATTCTTTCCGTGTCGTTCCCATTATCAACTATACAGGGATTTGTCCTGGGTCAATTGTAAAAAACTAATTCTAAACACTACAGTAGAGTCCCCATTGAGATGTAAAATAGATTGCCGATTGATCTGCCCAGGGAAGAGATTTCATGATTTCCAGTAACGACTTTCGCACAGGTACCACAATTGAATTAGATGGTGCGGTTTGGCGAGTGGTAGAATTCTTACACGTTAAGCCCGGAAAAGGTTCTGCATTTGTCCGTACAAAGCTCAAGAATGTACAAACCGGCAACAGTGTCGAGCGCACCTTCCGCGCCGGCGAAACGGTTCCTCAGGCTGTACTAGACAAGCGAGGGATGCAACATACCTATAAAGATGGGGAAGATTTTGTCTTTATGGATATGGAAACATACGAAGAAGCCCGTTTGAGTCCTGACCAAATTGGGAGCGGCACCAAATATATTAAAGATGGGATGGAGGTTAACGTCGTTCGTTGGGGTGAACAAGTCCTAGAGGTTGAATTACCCAACTCCGTCGTGCTTGAGGTGACTCAAACTGACCCAGGCGTCAAAGGAGATACCGCCACAGGCGGAACAAAGCCAGCAACGCTAGAAACCGGAGCAACGGTAATGGTTCCGTTGTTTATCTCCATCGGAGAGCAAATTAAAATTGATACTCGTAATGATTCTTATTTAGGTCGAGAATCATCTTAGGATAAGTTGGTTTTGCATGAGGAAGCCACCACCATGATCATAGGATGAACCTCGAAGACGATTGTACTCTGCAAGGGGGAGATATTTACTGTGCGACTTGATCTCAATCAGCTCCGGGAGCTGTTAGCGGATATTGATAAAACCAATATTTCGGAGCTGACGCTCAAAAGTGAGGACTTTGAACTAACGGTTCGTAAAGACCTACCCATGAGCAACAGCGGTTTGCAACCGATGAATTCAGTTTTGACGGGTAGCATTTCCAGTCCTGAATTAACAGCGGCTTCAGTTGTGCCTGCAACCCGCTCTGAGCCATCTAGCACCACTGCTACAGCTTCTAGTACAACGGTGAGTTCCCCCTCAAGTGCATCTGTTTCTGTTGACCCTCGGTGGGTAGAGGTCACCTCTCCAATGGTGGGAACCTTTTATCGATCTCCCGCACCGGATGAACCGGCTTTTGTGGACAATGGCGATCGTGTCAGTACTGGTCAGACGGTCTGTATTATTGAAGCGATGAAGTTAATGAATGAAATTGAAGCTGAAGTCTCGGGGACTGTGATGGAAGTTTTGGTGGAAAATGGTACTCCTGTTGAGTATGGTCAACCTTTGATGCGGATTAATCCTAGTTAAGTGTGGGTGAGTTATCGTAGAAACTAGCCGTATTTTTTTATATACCAATCAGGTCGTGCAGCATGAAAATTACTCCGATTCTCGGGTGATCGCGACCTGTCTAATATATTTTAAAATAGGCTTAAGATGAGTTGCGATCGCTAATTATTCTCATCCGAGAGGTTGACAAAATTAATCACTTCTGTTATGAATTAACTATGCATTAGAATGTCCTAACTTGGGTGTTCGTCTCATAGGTATTACTTCGATGGGGTAGTACGTTTGAGACGCATATATCAAGTTAAGCAAGTAGTTTTTCGCTGATTTTAAGCGAGTTATTTTCTTGTATCTAATATTCCGATGCTAATTGATGTTTAGTATAGGAGATTCAATCATGAATTCCAAACAGAAAGGAAATAAAAAAAACAAACTCATTCGTGAGTATGGATGTTGCTGTTGGTGGTGTGGACGTGACTTATTCAGAGAACAACTAACCCTCGATCATCTAAAACCTAAAAGTCAAGGCGGTTCTAACTCTTTAGAAAATTTACGACTGGCTTGTTTCCCATGTAATCATTCTCGTGGTAATAGTCTGTATCCACCTAAAATAAAGAGTAACATTTTTTCATTATAAAAAAAACAGATAAACTCTGATCGCAGTGAGCGTTAATGTCGTTTACATCTTAGGTGCGTGGTGCGTCTGTCGGACGCACCCTACATTGGGAGACTAGATAAAGTCAGAAGCAGATAAAACCGTGACATTTAGAACAACTGCTAAAGCTTCTTCACCTAAAACAATTCCAACGCTATTACCACTCGAAGTCAGGGTTAAATCTTCAAAAGTTAAACCATTGGCTAATTGAATTATATCAACCCCCATCTCAAAGTCAATAATAGTATCGGTTCCTTCTGCGGCTGCTAATACAAAAGTATCAGAACCACTACCCCCGGAAAAGTCATCCCCGACCAGGATATCATTTCCTAGACCGCCTTGGAGTAAGTCGTCACCGTCATCCCCCCACAAGGCATCGTTACCGTCTTCACCGTAGAGTTCATCGTTACCCGCTTTACCACCCATGCGGTCATCTCCTGCACCCCCTGTTAGGGTATCATTTCCGTCCACAGAACCGCCAGGAAGACGACGATTTAAGTCACCGCGAAGAATATCATTACCCTCACCGCCATCGAGATTATCAGCCCCAAAGCCGCCTGCAACAGTATCGTTACCGCCTAAGGCAAAAATGATATCATTTTCAGGGCTTCCCACTAACTCATCATCACCATCGCTGCCTTCAATGCCACCTGTGTTATCGTCTACTAGCACAGTATAGTTATTTAACTTAACAATGAGACATTAAGCTATACAATAATCACGGATAATTTCATCTAAAGATTTATGTGAAGAAGCATACATTCTAGCTCTCTTTAATGCACTAAAATTATGTTCAATATCATTTAAATCAGGAGAATATTTGGGAAGAAATATTACTTGATGCCCTGTCTCTTCTACCATTTCTCTAATTACATTTTTCCGGTGGATTGGCGCATTATCCACGATTAAGACTGAGGGGATTTCTAGTGAAGGTAAAAAATATTTTGATAACCATCCTTCAAACCCTTCTGCATTCAAACTGCCTGTGAATATCATCTTCGGCTATTAAGTCTTTTTTTCTTTTTCTTCTCCCTGCTACTAAGTTTTCTCTTTTTCCTCGTTTTCCTTGCTGGTCTCCATAAATTTTATCCCCTCTTTTTGACCTACCATAAATACAAGTACTTACCTGCTCAAATCCTGATTTATCAAGATATACTATACTTTTAATTCCATATATTTTTATTAATTTTATCAAGGCTATATAATACTTTTTTCTTTCTTTTCTATTCCTTTCTTGATAACGAAGCTGTTTTTTTTTCTAGTTATTTTCATTTGTTTCAAAACTGCCCATATTGCCGTTGTACTGACTCCAAATTTCTCTGCTATGAGTTTTAATTTTACGTCTGGATGCCAGCTTTATATATTTTTCTAATTCTTTCCAATCTAATTTTCTGTGACGATGCTTTACCTTTGTGGCTTCAAGCTCTTTCCTCTCTAACCATCTATATATGGACGCTCTTCCTATTCCAAATACTTTCGTCGCTTTGGTTATCTTCCCACCGCTTTCTATATAATCTATTACTTTTTGCCTTAAGTCCAAACTATAAGTCATTCTTTAAACTCCACTCAATTCTATTTTAAGATTTTACTATATTTTTGTCTCATCCTTAAGTTAAACGACTATATCTTCTCGAACTGCAAGATTTTGAATGCGGGTATCTTCTGCAATAGCAACATCGACACTATCAAAAGCAGGGGTATTTAGGTCACTATCAGCCGGGAAATTTTCTGCTAAATATTCTGCTAAGGCATCTTGTTCTGTGCCATCATCAGCAAAAGTACTTAAATTAGTCGGGGGGGCTGGTTGTTCAATTAAGTCAACCCGGTTTTCACCAAATATAGTCATTTCAAATAAGAATAATACATCATGCAGTGCAATAATCTGGAATAATTTTGTCTATAGATCTACCAGGTTTTGCATACATTCTTGCTCTCTTCAATGCGCTAAAATCAGGCTCAATCTCATTGAGGTCAGGAGAAGATTTCGGTAAAAATAGTACTTGATGTCCTGCTACTTCTACTAATTGTTTAATTATTGTTTTTCGGTGAATCGGTGCACGATCCATAATTAATACTGATTCGATTGTTAAACTGGGTATTAAAAATCGGCAAAACCCGCTTTCAAAACAAGCTAGCATCTATGCTGCCCGTGAGGGCAGCATTGGCGCAATTAAGTCCTTTTTCTTTTTTCTTCTTCGGTGCTACTAAGTTTTCTCTATGAACTCGTTTCCCCGTTCTATCTCCAGAAATTTTTTTTCCTTTTTTTGACCAACCATAGATGCTAGCTTG
>CAYNXM010000110.1:0-13513 GCA_964401105.1 uncultured Lyngbya sp.
TATGGATAACGGTTTAATCCATTCTGGATAATTTGCCGCCATAATAGTATGAATTAAATTACCATAAATACATTGACTTTTAATTACATTATGTGCTTGATAAGCTAAATAGAAATTTGTCCAGCGGGAAGTCCCTAAAAGCGCATTTTTTCGATTTTCGGGAGTATTTAAAACTGTTGTTTCAATTAACGCTTGTAATTCTGTTTCAAATCTTTGGCGATAGTAGGAAATAGACTCAGAATTAGGATATATCATTGGCACAATTAAGTGCTTCATTAATTGAAATGTATAATCCTCAGGCAGATAATCTGAAGCTATTTCTGCTTGAGTAATTGCTGCTTCAGTTTGTCCTTGCTGTAACAACTCAGTAATTAAAGAAAAATGTAATTGTCCAGAAGTAGGATAAAGTTGTATTCCGGTTTGTAATATTTCAATAGCTGCTTGACGTTGGCGAAGTTGACGATAACATTCACTCAGTTTTGAGTAAAGTTCTACATCTCCTGTATGAATTCCTAATAACTTTTTATATTGATCAATTGCCGCTTGATATTCTCCTTGTTGATAGAGTTTATTTCCTAAATTAGTATAAATTTTATCGGGATTATTTTTAAGTGCTAATGCTAAATTAAGGTTATATTGAATATCTGAGGAATTGGGATTTAAATTTAATGCAGTTTGATATAAAGTAATCGCTTGATCAATTTGATATTGTTCAAATAGCAAATTCCCTAAATTTAAATAAATTCCCCAAGCCTCTTGATCAATTATAATTCCTATTCTATATATCGTTTCAGCCTCAGCAATTGCACCGCTGCGGTGTAAAAGATTGCCTAAATTATTATAAGCATCTATCAATTGATTATCTTTTTCTATAGCTGTTTGATAAGCTGCGATCGCCTGCTGTATTTGATTAAGCTTTTCAAATACAAATCCTAAATAATAATGAACTAAACCTTTATATTCATCAACTTCAACAGATTTTAATAAAGCCTGGAGAGATTTAGAGTAGTCTTCTACTTCTATATAAAGAATACCTAACTTTAACCAAGCATCCGAGTTATCGCTTTGCCACACTAAAAAATCCTTATACTTTTTCTCAGCCATTTCAAATTGTTTCTGCTGATGCCAATAGATCCCTTCTTTATATAAATTATTTAAAGCTAATTCCGACTGTTCAAATGATTGTAAATTATTAATGGCTTGAATAATAGCCTGTTGACAGTTTTCTTGATATAGGGCAGCGGGATAGTTTGAAGTTCTCTGAGTATCCCAACTTAATAATAAAATATTATCTCCAAAATCTAATGTAGAAAAATCTAGTAAAATTTGACATTCTGGCTGAGCCGCCATAAAATCCCAGACAGCCTGCTGTACTATTTTAAAATTAGCATTTTTAATAAAAATTGTAGCTTTATTTGATAGAAAAGACTTAATTAATAACAATCCCAGTAACACAGAACGGTAGTCACAGTTTCCCTGATAAAAATAGATGCCAATTTTATTTTCTAGTTCAATTTCCCGTAATTCTAATAAAAATGCTTCTATTGGTTGTTGACAAAAAATAACCTGTTCTTCCAGTTCAAACTGCTGTAAGTCTGCCGCCAGCTTCTCTACATCCTCCGTCTCAAGTTCCCCAACGGCATAAGCCATGCATTCTGGATGTTCTAGCAAAGCCGCAATTAAAGTTGAACTGCCAACCGTACCCATTTCACAATATATCTCATCCAATGCCATGCAATCCACAGCAGCATTGAGTAACTCCATCACATTCGTTGAAGTATCCCCCTGTATTTGCTCCCTCACCTGCTGAAACTGACCGGAGTGAGGTTGAACTGAATTCTGTCCCCAGTTTTCGTAGAGGTTCGGCAGAAGCTGCATCAATGCTTGATAATCCATTTTCGCGGTAGGATAGTTTAGACAGTCATAAAATCCGATCATACAAGATAGTTTTAGCGTATGCTTGAGTTCAATCGATCATCGATGGAAATGGGTGATTGTTTTTATAAAAGTTTTTGCTGGTTTAAGCACATTAGCAATTTTTATAATCTGTAATACTTGATCAACAATTAGGTAATTATGTCTTTTAAAACAGTAATTAGTGAAAATAACGAGCCGATCAAGTTAAATCTTGGTTGTGGTTCTACAATTAGAGAGGGATACCTCAATATCGACAAGTATGTATCAGCTCCTAATATTATTCAAATGGATATCTTTAATCTTCTATTTAATAGTAATTCTGTAGATGAAATTTTTACAGAACATATGCTGGAGCATTTAAATAAATATGAAGTTCCACGAGCTTTGAAAGAATGGGCTAGAGTTCTAAAAGCAAATGGTAAATTAGTGATGAATTTACCTAATCTTGAGTGGTGTCTACATCAGTGGCTAGAACAGCCAGAGGAAAAACGTTGGGGTTGGCAGCTAGATACTATTTTTGGATTACAGACTCATCCCGGTGAATTTCACAAAACTGGCTTTACACAGTCTCGGCTAAAACATTTACTTAAAGTTGCTGGTTTTCGAGATATTGAAATTAAGGATTACTGGTCTCATGGTCAAAGCTGTTTTTGGGTAGAAGCCAGTAAAGGATATACAACAGAAGTATCGAATCAATTAGCTAGTATTATTGTACCCTGGTGGGATCATAGTGAACTACTCAAGCTATGGGATCAAAATTTGCAGCATCTACAAAATAATGTAGAAATTATTTTTGTAGATAATGGTAGTGAAAAAAAATCAAAACTTGCTCTCAATAATTTTTGTCATCAGCACGACATTCATTTAATTCGCAATGAAGAAAATCGAGGATTTTCTGCTGCTAATAATCAAGGCATAGAAGTTGCTACGGGTGAATACATTTTACATCTGAATAATGATATAGAGATTCTAAAATCACCTGTTGAATACTTATGTCAACGATCTGGAGAGGGGTTAGCCGGCCCTGGGTTTATGCAGAATGATTTGGGTGAATTTTACGTTGAAGGGTGGGCATTATGTGTCAAAAAATCGATTTTGAAAAGTATAGGCGGATGGTCAGAAGATTATGGTTTAGGCTATTGGGATGATGTAGATTTATGTCATCGAGCCAGATTAGCAGGTTATCCAATTACTCCTATTCCTGATATTGGTAACTATATTCGTCATATTACAAATGCAACGGGGCGAGATGGGCGAATTGATCAAATTGCTCTCCATCTTCATAATCGTAAAATATATTTAGATAAGTATTATTCTACTTCTCCTAAAATTCTGATTGATGGTGTATTTTTTCAATTTTATAATACAGGAATAGCACGGGTTTGGAAATCTCTATTAGAAGAATGGGCTAAGAGTAGTTTTTCTCAACATATCGTTGTACTTGATCGAGGTAACTCTGCTCCTAAAATTCCAGGAATTCGGTATCGAACTATTCCTCTATATAGTTACAATAAGACAGAAGCTGATCGCGAAATACTACAACAAGTCTGTGATGAAGAAGGGGCTGATTTATTCATTTCAACTTATTATACAACTCCTATTTCAACCCCTTCAGTGTTCATGGCTTATGACATGATTCCTGAAGTATTGAGTGCAGATTTTAATGAACCGATGTGGCGTGAAAAACACAATAGTATTCGTCACGCTTCAGCTTATATTTCAATTTCAGAGAATACGGCTTTAGACTTAGCTAAGTTTTTCTCAGGCATTACTAGAGAAGAAGTGACAGTTGCTCACTGTGGAGTTTCTAATCATTTTTTACCTGCTAGTGTAGCAGAAATTGCTCAATTTAAACTAAAGTATGGCATTACTAAACCTTACTTTCTGCTTGTGGGTGCAGGCAGTAACTACAAAAATGCCGGGTTATTTTTTAAAGCTTTCTCTCTACTCCAAAGTAAACAAGGATTTGATATTATCTGTACTGGCAGCGGTTACACTTTAGGTGATGAATACAGACAGTTTACCTCAGGTTGTATTGTACATCCTATGCAACTCAGTGATGAAGAACTTAGAATTGCTTATTCTGGTGCAACAGCTTTAGTTTATCCCTCATTATATGAAGGATTTGGGATGCCAGTAGCAGAAGCATTGGCTTGTGGTTGTCCGGTTATTACTTGTCCAAATGCTTCAATTCCTGAAGTGGGTGGAGAAGCAGTAATTTATGTTAATCATAATAATGTAAATGATTTAGCAGATGCATTGTGTGAGGTACAAAAACCAACTATTCGTAATACTTTAATTGCAGCCGGTTTAGAACAAGCAAAACAGTTTTCTTGGTCAAAAATGGCAGATGTTGTTAGTGAGGCTTTAATAAATGCAACATTGCTTCGTTTCAATTTACGGGAAATTAATTTCATTATTTTTCCAGATTGGTCTCAACCAGAAGAGTCTCTTGCCTCAGAGTTAATTCAGGTTATTAAAGTAGTAATGACTCATCCAGATAAAGATAAAATTACTTTACTAATCGATAATAGCAATATTTCAGATGAAGAGGCAGATTTAGCCTTATCTAGTATTGTGATGAATCTGATGATGGAAGAAGAGTTAGAGTTTGAAGAGAGTGCAGAAATTGCATTAATTGGCGAGTTAAGTGAGATTCAATGGTCTGCTTTATTACCTCGTTTACAAGGTCGAATTGCGTTAGAATATGAAAATAAAGAAGCAATCAAACAAGCAAAAGCAGAGAATTTATCCAATTTTAAAATAGACAGCTTATAAATGAAAAAATCATGACATTAACCTCAACTCAAAAACTGACCTTTATTGAATTTTTAGAACAGTATCCTGATGGTTTCGGACAGTATGAACTGGTTAATGGAGAACTCGTAAAAATGGAACCGACTCGTGCTCATAAAAATGTGGCTCGGTTTTTAGTGCGTTGTTTTGATCGAGTAAGCGATCGCCTGAATTTAGACTATATTGTAGACAAAGATATCATTATTAGAACAATGAATCAGAAAGGTGAAGAACGAGGTATAAATCCTGATGTTGGAGTCGTAAAAGCAGTAGTTTGGAACAGCAATGTACGAACTTATGGCGCGTTAACAGAACCCATTCAATTAGCTGTAGAAGTGGTTTCTACAAATTGGGAGGATGATTATATAGATAAACAAGATGAATATCAACGCTTAGGAATTCCTGAATATTGGATTGTGGATTATTTGGCAATTGGTTCTCGAACGTTTTTAGGTAACCCAAAGCAGCCAACTATTTTTATTTATCAGTTAGTTGAAGGAGAATATCAAGTTCAGGCTTTGAGAGGAAGCGATCGCATTATTTCTGCTACTTTTCCTGAGTTAGAATTAACCTGTGAGCAAGTGTTTGCATCAAGTCAAATTCGAGAGTTATAGTTTAAGATCTTAAGAGTGAAATAGAGGTTCATTATGCCGAATATTCAATTAAAAACCCATGTGGGTACAGATGGAGTCTTACAATTGCAAATGCCACCTGAGGTTAGAGATATAGATGTAGAAGTAACAGTTGTTTTTCAGTCCTTGTCAGAGAAGTCACCTCAACCTCGCTATAACGCCTGGGGAAAGCAAGTGACTCAGCAATCAATTCAAGATGCTATTGCAGGGATGCGACAACTTCGGCAGGAAATATCTGTCGATCAGCAGTCTATCAAAGCAATGATTGAAGAGGGTAGACGATTTTGATTCAGTTTGTTTTAGACTGTTCTGTAGCAATTAGTTGGTGTTTAGTGGATGAGTCAGATGACTATGCAGAGGCAGTATTAGAGATAATGCCGAATGCAGAAGCTTTTGTCCCTGGAATTTGGGCGCTGGAGATTGCAAATACCTTACTTGTTGCAGAAAGACGTAACCGCATGAACCCAGAACAAACACAAAGAGCAATTCGTTTTCTGGAGTCATTATTTATTCAAATTGATCCACTAACGGAAACTCAGGCACTCAGTGATACCTTAATTCTAGGAAGAGAACAAAGATTAGCAGCTTATGATGCTGCTTACCTAGAGTTAGCTTTAAGATTAGAATTACCTCTGGCTACAATAGATATTCGCTTAGCTGAGGCAGCAAAACGCTGCGGAGTAACATTATTAAATCCTTAGACTGTGAGGAGATTATTCAATGGATATCTTAAATCAATGGCGTGAAATTCTTGAAAAAATTCTCCAGTATCATGCCAATCTTCCATATCGTTACGGAGATGTCAGCAGCTATGTAGTGGTTAGTCGCGATACACCTAACGGCACGCTACGCGATCGCAATCATTATTTACTAATGCATGAAGGCTGGGAAGAACAGCGCCGAGTCCATGGTTGTGTAGTTCATGTAGAAATTCGAGATGATAAGTTGTGGATACATTATGACGGCATTGAAGATAGTATCACGGCAGAGTTAGTCGCTGCGGGTATTCCGAAAGATCATATTGTTCTGGCATTTCATCCACCTTTTGTTCGTCAACATACTGGATATGCATTAACTTAGCTTGCTGCTAAAGGGATCACATTACCTTTTGCCAATTGAAGAGGGAAAATAATAATACCTTTAATATTTACCATCTAAATAAATTCGCCACATCTGTTGATAAGCGTTTTCCATCTCACGAGTAAATTGTTCAGCATTCCACAATGGTGCGGTTTGTCGAGACTTTCTTAATTTCCAAGAGATTTGTTGACGTAACGCTTCATCGGTACCGAGACGAATTCCCCATTCAACGTATTCCTCATCTGTCCAAGCAATGCCTTCTGTAATCCCCGCATTCATCATCATCGTATAACTGTTACGACTGGCAAACTGTTGTCCAACTCGAGTTACCATCGGAATACCCATCCAGAGGGTTTCCATCGTTGTTGTTGCGCCGTTGTAAGGGTAAGTATCGAGTACTACATCAACTATTCCTAAGTTAGCTCGATGTTCTTGCTCGGAACGAACAGTGGGTAAAAACCGCAAACGTTCTGCTATTACTCCTTCTTCGGTTGCAATTTGAATAAAGAAATTTTTTAGTAACTCTTGATCTCCCACTCCTTTAAGTAGAAAGTAGCTATTGGAAACTTCTCTCATAATTTTCATTTGTAACCGAACAGTATTAGGATTATATTTATAACCCTTCTGTCCACTAAAATAAATAACTGCATCACTAGGAATATTTAGCTTATCCAGACGTAGAGTAGGTACATTAGTCTCGAAGCCATCGACAGCTATATAGGTTTGAGGTAAACGCCATATTTTTTCAGTGTAATATTCTTGAGCAGATTCTGGTAAAACATAGGGGTCAGCGATATAGTAGTCTACAGATGGAACACTTGATGCATCCCATCCCAGCCATGTGACTTGGACTGGAGCTGGTTTTATTACCATAATCTCACAACTGTTAGTTAATGTAATACTATCTAAGTCAATTAGAATATCAATCTGATCTTCACAAATTTTTTCAGCAGTCTCCACACTCTCTAGTGGTAACTGATGAGCTTTATCTACTTGAGTTAAATACCATCTTTGTAAATTACTGGGTTGTGCTTCCGCAGCTAGAAAGTATCCATAAATTTTAAACTTTTCACGATCATGATATTTAAATATCCATCGAGCCAACCATCCAACTGAGTGATTTCTAAAGCAGTGTGATAAATATCCAATCTTTAAAGGTTTTGAATGATTATAATACGATAAGGCTCGAGATTGCCAATAGCGACATTTCTGTATTGTTTCTGAAAGATTGTTCTCTACATTGACCTGAGCGATTGTAGTAATCTCAGAACGAATTTTTAAGTTTTCTTTAATTTCATCTTGGAAGTACGGAAAGAAAAATGGAGTTGCAAATAAGCTAACAGCACTACTAATGGGTAGATCTTTGGGCTGTTGTTTACATAAATTATTAAGCAGAGATTTATACTGCTTTAATTCTATACTAACCTCATCCCATTTTCCTCCTGTACCCATCAAGCCACGGATTAATAAGAAGTGAGCATAGACTTTGTCTGCTTCACTTTCCATTGCATTATAACAACGCTTTGCCGCTTCTATCCCTTTTTTATATTCATGAATATCTTGATAAAAAGAAGCTAAGCACTTTAATAGTTCTGGATGATTTGGAGAAATTTCTAAACCCAGTTCAACAAACTTAAGAGCTAAATGATAGGAGCGAAAAATATAGGCTATTTGATAAATTTTTGGAATTAAAATTGAAATCAGAGTTTGAGTATTTTCAATATGAAAAATACTTGCTTTTGTTAATTCATAGTAAATGGGTTCAGGTGGTTTCTCAAAAACGCTTTTTAAAACTTGAAGTATAAGTTCAGAGTTGACTCTACCTAATTCTTGAGTATTCAGAATTTCAATAATTGCCAGTTCACTTAGATTTTCTGCTGTATATGTTTTGCGGAGTATTGATAATCCAATTAAATGAAGTAAGTTATTAATATTTTCTGGTTGAATTTCTCGAATGTGTTGACGAATCACCCAGGCAATTTTGTAGTCTCCCACCTGCCATCGTTGACGTTCTGCTTCAGTTTCCAGCACCTGAACTAAGTCTACTGTCCAAGTATCAATTTCATCTGACCCTCCCTCTGCCATACCCAAGAGCCATACTGTTTGTGCTTCAACTTCTTGTTCTTGGAGTAGCAACATTAACCCCAAATTCCAGTAGTGAGACTTGATCTCGGGTTCTATCTCAACAGCACGCTCGTAGAGCTGTGCAGCTTTCTTGTAGTCCTTATTAACCAGGGATTGATATGCTTGTTGTTGCCAATCTGCTACTGTTATTGAAGTTTTAGAAGTCATGGAGCTAGTTAAGGACTTTCTACAAGCCGCTAAAGCTGATTAGAATATTATAATAATACGAAGAAAATTGAGTACTTTAAAACGGGTTAACTTTCTTTGTCAACCCGCCTCTAGAAAATTAAGTTGCTCAGCGTAGCGAGTTACTTCGTTACCTCTGTACCACCATTACAAGCCATTATCTCATTAGGTGCAGCACCCGTTACTGACGGAGCAGCCTCAGAACCACCTTCATGTTCACATAAAATAGAGGTTGTTGTGCTAGCTTCTCCACCAGTATCCAGTAATCCTACGCCTCCTGAGTATCCTTGAAGAGCATCCGTATTAGTAGGAGTGGCGAGTGTTGCTGTTCCAGAACCAGCAGTTAAATCTACTGGTTCATAAACATAGTTAGTAGTTTGAGTTTTGATTCCAACTCCTAAAGCATTGATCGATGTTCCAAATTGAGTATTTTCAGCATAATAAGCTTGCTGACCTTTATTAATAGAGGAAAGATACTGCTTCGCTTCAGATTGTTTTGCTTTATTGGCTTGGTTTAAGAAAGAAGGTAGCGCGATCGCAGATAAAATCCCAATAATAATAATTACAACTAATAGTTCAATCAAAGTAAAACCTTCTTCACGCTTTCTCTTGGCGACGTGTTGTAGGAATTTAGCTTTAAATTCAGTTTTCATCGGTGTTTCTCCTTAAGAGGAATGCTTGAGTGTTTTTGTAGTAAGCCTAACTTACCCAGAGATTATCAGATTCTTATCACCTGCTCAAATTTTTTTCGCGGGAATTCAGGCGGATCGCTTCTAAAGTATATACAGTGGGGGTTATAGCTTACTTAAGAGTTCTGTGATTTACTCAAAAATGGTCTGGTTTACTGATGGGGTTGGAAGAATTGCGATATACAAGGACAGCACGCGCGCGCGATCGCTCTGACAATGTTATAAACGGTTGTGGCGTTTACCCTGAGATCGTAGCCTTTTCTACGTGGATTTTAATTGTTGGGCGCGATCGCGTAAAATCTCGGCTTGTTTTTCGGCTTCTGCTAAACTGTCTCGCGCGGCTTGAACGACTTCTGGATCGGCTTTTTCCACGAAGTTTTTATTACTCAGTCGCTTAGAAACCGATTGAATTTCTTTCTCAATTTTAGCGATTTTCTTCTCCGTCCGAGTAATTAAAGCGTCAATATCTACGACTCCGGCCAATTGAATTAAAGCTTGAACGGTTCCCACGACACCGACAATGGTTTGACCCGGATTTTCCGGTAAAGTGTCAGTTATTGTGAGCTGTTCCACTTTACATAAATCTTTAATATATTGTTGTCCTTTTGTCAAGATATTGCGTTCGGTTTCGCTTTCGGTTTGTAAAATTGCTTGTACTTTTACCTTGGGTTTAATATCCGCATCTGCCCGTAGATTTCGCAACGTCCGAATAGTGGCAATAATTAACTCAAATTCTGTTTCTAATTCTGAGTCTATTAAAGATTCGTTTAACTGGGGATAAGTTTGAACTGCTAAACAATCTTCGTCTCCGGTTTGAGTTAACGTATGCCAGATTTCTTCGGTGATATGAGGCATAAACGGATGTAACAGTTTCAAAATCCCTTCCAACACTTCTGCTAATACTTGTTGGGCAATTGTTTTTGAAGCCGTATCATCTCCCCAGAAACGCGGTTTTACCAATTCTAAATACCAGTCACAAAAATCACCCCAAATAAATTCATATTGTTCGCGGGCGGCTTCTCCTACGCCGTAACTTTCCATGTAATTACAGGTTTGCTGTACTGTTTTATGGAAACGAGACAATATCCATTTATCTGATAATTCTAACTTTTCTAATTCAGGCTTACCGAGTTGCTGCGGTGTTTTTCCTGCCAAGTTCATCATGACAAACCGGGCAGCATTCCAAATTTTATTAGTAAAATTCCGAGACGCTTCTACAGAGGGAGATTCATCTTTTTTGCGGTCATATTCTAAGCGAATATCTTGCCCTGCCCCTATTACTTCTCGCATCAAGGTATATCGTAAAGCATCCGTACCATACTTTTCAATTAAGATTAATGGATCGATTCCATTTCCGGCTGATTTTGACATTTTCTTGCCTTGTTCATCCCGAATTAATCCATGAATATACACGGTTTCAAACGGCATTTTATCGGTTAAATATCCCGCCATCATCGTCATCCTGGCAACCCAGAAAAAGATAATATCAAATCCAGTTGAAAGGGTATTAGTGGGATAATATTTCTCTAAATCTGCGGTTTTTTCCGGCCATCCTAAGGTGGAAAACGGCCATAAACCGGAAGAAAACCAAGTATCTAATACATCGGGGTCTTGTTGTAATTTAACGTCTTTACCGTATTTTTCAATCGCTTTTTCTGTTGCTTCTTCTGCTGTTTTAGCCACAATAAACGGTGTATGATCAGTAATCTCTCCCTCGGTTTCACTCACCGCATACCAAGCGGGAATTTGATGACCCCACCATAACTGTCGAGAAATACACCAATCTTCTAAACGAACTAACCAATCTCGATAGACTTTTCCCCAACGATCCGGGACAAATTGGGGAGAATTTTGATTATCAAAACAGTCTAATGCTTTATCGGCTAATGGGCGTATTTTCACAAACCATTGGGTTGATAATAACGGTTCAACCGGAACTTTTCCTCGTTCACTATAAGGTACACTATGTTGATAGTCTTCTACCTTAACCAGTACCCCATCTGATTCTAATTGTTTGACAATATTTTTACGGGCAACAAATCGATCTTGTTCCTCAAACTCTCCTGCATTTTCATTCAATGATCCATCTTTATTCATAATATTAATCATGGGCAATTGATGGCGTTGACCCATTTGAAAGTCATTCATATCGTGGGCAGGAGTGACTTTAACACATCCCGTCCCAAATTCTGGATCGACGTGTTCATCGGCAATAATGGGAATTTCTCGATTCATGATCGGCAGGGTTAATGTTTTGCCAATTAAATCTTGATACCGTTGATCTTTAGGGTTAACTGCAACGGCGGTATCTCCTAACATGGTTTCGGGGCGAGTGGTTGCCACTTCTACATAGCCACTACCATCAGTTAAAGGATAACGAAAATGCCATAAATTACCGTTAACATCTTTATTATCTACTTCTAAATCCGATACTGCTGACTCACTCGCCGGACACCAATTCACCATGTATTGACCGCGATAAATTAGTCCGTCTTCGTATAACTGAATAAACGCGGCAATGACGGCATTTGATAATCCAACATCGAGGGTAAAACGTTCCCGACTCCAATCAGCAGAAATCCCTAAACGTCGCAATTGATTAACAATAGTTCCCCCAGATTCTTCTCGCCATTGCCATGCTTTTTCTAGGAACTTTTCTCGACCTAAATCGTAACGAGTTTTACCGTCTTCTTTGAGTTGTCGTTCTAAAATAGTTTGTACTGCAATACTGGCGTGATCTGTTCCCGGTAAATACAGGGTATTGTCGCCTTTCATGCGATGATAGCGAATTAAAGCATCAATTAAGGAGTTATTGAACGCATGGCCCATGTGGAGGCGGCCGGTGACGTTCGGCGGCGGAATCATGATACAGTAAGGATCGCCAGCTTGTTGCGGATCAGCCACGAAGACTTGATGTTCTTCCCAGTATTGTTGCCATTTGGCTTCTGTGGCGAAGGGATTATATTGACTGGGTAAGTTGGGAGTCGATGAAGTCATGGGCGATCGCAAACAAGAATAGATATTTTAATAACTCCTAATATTCTGCCACATTCTTTGAACAAATTTCGCCAATTTGGCTGATACCATTTCTCTACAATATTACACTCTCCGAGATCACCTGCTGTCGCTGTCCCCCTTACCAAGGGTGACTACAGGGGGTTTATTAGTGGCAACATCACCCATGAATTGGCTAAGAAGTTATTGATGATTAATTACTCATGTCTTTACCCCCCTATTTCCCCCCTTACTAAGAGGGGATATTCCTTTCCTTCCATCCTCGTAAAAAATGATGTTAAAGTGAGTTTTCGGCTATCTTTTCTATACAACTTGCTTCTAACAAAATATGGTTATCAGTTTGTAAAATAGAACAGGATTCTATCGCTTGAGATAATACCAGGATTTGTCCTTGTTGCAATTGAGTTTGAACTACCTTTTCCTGATCCACATCTCGAATCAATTTTTGATCTTGAATGTAATCTTCTCTAAAAGCTTGACGATCTAATAACCAAAAATTAATACTATATTTTTGAATAAATTGTCGAATTGTTTGCCAGTTTGTACTATATTGGGCTTGAATTAAGTCTATTGTTCTTTGACGTAACGGAGTATAATAGCCGCTATGATAGGGCATACTATATTCTAAAGAAACTAAAGTAGAACGTTGGGCAAATGTGGGAATATAATCGGCTTCTTCGGAGATAGAAGCGACTAAACTATCTTTAGGTTGAGTTAAGAGAAATTGATAAATTTCTGGGGCGTTTCCTGTCCGATACAGTCGTTGAGAAGTGGCAATAGGCGGGAAAAATGGCAGAATAATTAAGATTAATCCTAAGCTGAAAATTATTCCGAATTTAATCCATTGTTTGGGACTCATTCCCATCTGTATTTTTTGTTTCCAATATCTATATTGTTGATCGAACAAAACAGTTAAGGCAACTCCAGCAGCTAAAACTAGGGTGACTCTAACGCTATGATAAATATATCGATTAGGAAAATGAAGTTGAAATAGAAAAAGATGGGATAAACAGAAGAGTCCAACTGAAGTTAATAGGATTTGTTTGAGAATAATAATAGGTTCTGAAACTTGAT